>DJIE01000008.1:0-3559 GCA_002433465.1 Salinisphaera sp. UBA6602 | reverse complement strand
GGCGCACCGTGCAAGGCGCACGCTACAGCCCTGCGCAAGGCACGCCGGGGCGACCGCGACAGATCATGCAGAGGGTGCTTAGCGGCGGTTGCGCGGCGCCTTGACCGCGCGCCGGCGCGGCATCCACTGCACGTGGTAGAGGTCGTGGCGGCGATCGAGCATGTTCTGCACCGAGCCGGTGGTACGCGCGTCCTGGAGCACGTCCAGACGCACATCGGCGATGGCGACCATTTCGACGTTCGGGGTGGTATCCGCGGCCACGCCGTCGCGGGCGAAGGCGAAATCGCAGGGGGTGATGATCGCGCTCTGGCCGTAGTGCAGGTCCATGGCATGAATACGCGGCAGGTTGCCGACGTTGCCGGCGGTGGCGACATAGATCTGGTTTTCCACCGCGCGTGCATGGGCCGAGTAGCGCACGCGCAGATGCCCGTTGCGGTCTTCGGTGGAATAGGGCACGAACAGCATGTTGATGCCCTGGTCGGCCAGGTGTCGGCACAGTTCCGGGAACTCGCTGTCGTAGCACACCAGCACGCCGATCGGCCCGCAGTCGGTCTCGATCGCGTTGAGCGAATCGCCGCCGACGATATTCCAGTAGTGGCGCTCGCCCGGGGTGGGGTGGATCTTGGGCTGCTGGTATTCGGACCCGTCGCGCAGATAGATATAGCCGATGTTCTGCAGGTCGTCGCCGACGCGGGTTGGATGCGAGCCGGCAATGATGTTGATGTTGAACTTGACCGCCAGCGAGGACATCAGCTCGCGGAATTCGTCGACGAAGTCGGCCAGGCGCTGGATTGCCGCGCGATGACGCAGTTCCTCGTTCTTGATCGACAGCAGCTGGACCGTGAACAGCTCGGGAAACACCACGAAGTCGGCCTTGGCGTCGGCCGTTTCCTGGACGAAGTAGGTCACGATCTGGGCGAACTCGTCGAAGGAGTTGATCGCACGCTGGCCGTACTGGATGGTGGCGATACGCACGGTGGCCGGGCGCTGCAGATGTACGTGGGAATCACCGACGACGTCTTCGCGGTACTTGTACTCCGGGTTGCGCCAGAGCAGGTGCGCGCCGTAGCCCATGGAGGCTTCGTCCGGCGGCAGATAGTTGGGCATGACGCCGAGCAGTTCATAGCCCTGGTTGAGCTGGAAGCTCAACACCGAGTCACGGATTTCCTTGTTCTGCACCGCCTCGACATAGGCCTCGGCACTGCCGTACTTCTTGTAGCGGCGCTTGAGCCCGGGTAGGCGGCCGGAGAAGACGATGCCCTTGAGGCCCAGCTTCACGCACAGGGCTTCACGCTCGCGATACAGGCGCTGGCCAATACGTAGTCCGCGTGCTTCCGGGTCCACGCAGATTTCGTAGCCGTAGAGATAGTCGCCGTCGATATCGTGGGTCGAGCCGTAGCCGTTACCGGTGATCCGGGCCCAGGTATGCGGGCGCATGACCTGATCCTCGGGCAGGCACAGCGTGGCACAGTAGCCGACCACCACATCCTCGTAGACCGCGACCAGCTGGCCTTCGGGGAAGTTGTTGATCTGGCCGCGCAGCTCGTCGAAGGTGTAGTCGTCGAGGTTGGGATAGGTGCGCTGTACCACCCGGTTGATCGCCGGGATATCGGACAGATTGGCGGTACGAACGATCAGGCGTGAACGGCTTTGACTGGGCATGAACGATCCCTCGGTAACCTCGATGACTGGAGCGACTTAATGGTCACGATAACGCAGGCACCCCGTCTGCGGCAGTGAGCGCGCAGACGCGGTGCCGGCGCTGCCCGCATCAGCCGCGACTGGCCTTCTTGCGTTCGTGTTCCTTGAGCCAGCGTTTGCGTACGCGAACGCTGGAGGGCGTGATTTCGACGAGTTCGTCGTCGTTGATGAATTCCAGCGCCTGTTCCAGCGTCATGCGAATCGGCGGGGTGAGCACGATGTTTTCATCCGAGCCGGCCGCGCGCACGTTGGTGAGCTGCTTGGCCTTGAGCACGTTCACGGTGAGATCGTTCTCGCGCGAATGGATGCCCACGACCATGCCTTCGTATACCTCGTCGCCGGGCGAGACCATCATCTTGCCGCGATCCTGCAGGTTGAACAGGGCAAAGCCGACCGCCTTGCCGGCCGCGTTGGAAATCAGCACGCCGGAATGGCGCTGGCCGATGGCATCGCCACCGCGCGGGCCGTAGTGGTCGAACACATGGGTGACGATACCGGTGCCCGAGGTCAGGCTCATGAACTCGGTCTGGAAGCCGATCAGGCCACGGGCCGGAATCATGAACTCCAGGCGCGTACGGCCGTTGCCGTCGGGCTGCATGTTCTGCAGCTGGCCGCGGCGCTGGTTGAGATTGTCGATGACCGAGCCCTGATGGTCGTCCTCGATATCGCAGATCAGCAGTTCGTAGGGTTCGTGAATCTCGCCGTCGACTTCGCGGGTGACGACCTCAGGCCGCGATACCGACAGCTCATAGCCTTCGCGGCGCATGGTCTCGAGCAGCACCGACAGATGCAGCAGACCGCGCCCGGACACCTTGAAACGGTCCGGATCGTTGCCGGTTTCCACGCGCATGGCGACGTTGGACTTGAGTTCGCGGAACAGGCGCTCGCGAATCTGGCGCGAGGTCAGATAGTCGCCGTCCTTGCCGGCCAGCGGCGATTTGTTGACCTCGAAGGTCATGCTCATGGTCGGCTCGTCGACGGTCAGCGGGGTCAGCGCTTCCGGCGCGCTCGGGTCGCACAGCGTGTCGGAAATATCGAGGCCGTCCATGCCGGTCAGAGCGACGATATCGCCGGCCTGGGCCTGATCGACCTCGACCCGGTTGAGGCCGAGAAAACCGAATACGCCCGCGATCTTGGCGTTGCGCTTGTTGCCGTCGCGATCGACGATGGTGATCTGGGTGGCGGGCTTGACCGCACCGCGGGCGATACGCCCGATGCCGATCTGGCCGACGAAGCTGTTGTAATCCAGCGTGGTGATCTGCATCTGGAACGGGCCGTCGGTCTTGACCGGCGGTGAGGGCACGCGCTCGGTGATGGTACGGAACAGCGGCTTCATGTCGCCGTCGCGCACGGTATCTTCGAGGCCGGCATAGCCGCCCAGCGCCGAAGTGTAGACGGTGGGGAAGTCCAGCTGTTCGTCGGTGGCGCCGAGCGAATCGAACAGATCGAAGGTCTGGGTGAGTACCCAGTCCGGACGGGCGCCGTCGCGATCGATCTTGTTGATGACCACAATCGGCTTGAGGCCCAGCTCGAAGGCCTTTTCGGTGACGAAGCGGGTCTGTGGCATGGGGCCGTCGACCGCGTCCACCAGCAGCAGCACCGAGTCCACCATCGACAGCACGCGCTCGACCTCGCCGCCGAAGTCGGCGTGGCCCGGGGTATCGACGATATTGATATGCCAGCTCTGCCACTGGATCGCCGTGTTCTTCGACAGGATCGTTATACCCCGCTCGCGTTCAAGGTCGTTCGAGTCCATGACACGTTCGGGCACCGCCACCCGTTCGTCCAACGTACCAGAATGCTGAAGCAGTCGATCGACCAGCGTGGTTTTTCCATGATCGACATGCGCAATGATCGC
>DJIE01000149.1:1329-2505 GCA_002433465.1 Salinisphaera sp. UBA6602 | reverse complement strand
GCGCCCAGCGCGCGCAGGCGTTCGAGTTTGGCGTTCGAGCTGGAAGTCGCGATCACCCGTGCCCCGGCCGCGCGTGCGAACTGCAGCGCGAAGATCGACACGCCGCCGGTGCCCATGGTCAAAACGGTATCGCCGGGTTTGATGCGCGCCTCGACCATCAGCGCGCGCCACGCGGTGAGCGCGGCACAGGGCAGCGTGGCCGCCTGCTGCGCGCTGTAGCCCGTCGGTGTACGGGTGAATGCCGTCACCGGGGCGGTGACATATTCGGCGGCCATGCCCTCGCCGCTGTCGCCCGGCGTGCCCTGGCGTTTGGCCGGCGTGATGGCACCGTCCTGCCAGTTCGGAAAGAAAGTCGATACCACCTGATCACCCACGGCGAACTCGCTTACCTCGGCGCCGGCTTCCACCACTTCGCCCGCGCCGTCGGACATCAGCACCCGGCCGTCGGGCACGGCGATACTGCCGTTGGCTACGGCATAGTCGTGGAAATTCAGCGAGCTGGCGGCGATGCGCACACAGACCTCGCCGGCCTGCGGCGAGCGCGGTTCCAGCGCAGTCGTTTCGATGCGATCCAATCCGCCCGGTTTGCGCAGTACGGCTGCTTGCATGTCACGGTGTCCTTAACGAAAATTTTACGCTGCCGGCATCCGGCTTTTAGCATAGGGCCGACCTTAGCAGTTCGCCGACGCCAACAGCGCGCAGCAATCCAGCGATCTGCTAGATTGTTGCAGCGATTTGGCACGAGGGGCGGATCGCGCTTCGCGGTTTTCAGACGATGTCGTAAGTCGCGCTTTTCTATACTTTCCGTCCCGAGGTTTGGTATGTCGCCGCCTGTGCTGTCTGCGCCCAACGCTTATCATGCAACCACCGCCGAACGGTGTGCATGGTGGCTGGCCAGCCTTTTTCTGGCCCTGTTTCTGAGCTGTCTGCGCCTGACCACGACGCGCCCGTTCGAACTCACGACCTTCAAGCAGCTGGTGCATTTCGAAGCCGTCGAGCCCTTTCAGCACCGGGTGCTGCTGCCGGCGATCGCGGCCGCGATCCAGCAGGTTGCCCCCGTGGGCGAAACCCTGCTGTTCGCACTCATGGAAGTCGCGGGCTGGATGCTGCTGATCGCCCTGGCCTACCGCGCCCTGGTGGTATTCAACGTCGGGCGCAGCGAGCCGGTACGCCGCA
>DJIE01000149.1:506-1024 GCA_002433465.1 Salinisphaera sp. UBA6602 | reverse complement strand
CGCAGCGAGCCGGTACGCCGTCTGCTGGCCTTCACCGTGCTGGTGCCCATGTTGCTGCACCTGATCGCACCCGATCTTCAGATGGCCGCTGCCCTGTCGTCGGACGGCTCGCCGCTGGATATCGGCGGCTGGGAACCGCGGGCAATCTTCTACTACGTTTACGATCTGCCGGCCGCGATGTTCACGCTGGCGCTGATTCTGTTGATGGTGCGCCTGACCCGGACCCCCGATCTACGCAGCTTTGCGCTGTACCTGGCGGTATTCGCCCTGGCCACCCTCAATCGCGAAACCACGCTGTTCCTGGTGCCGGCGTTCGCTCTGGTGCTGTGGCCGGTGGTGGGCTGGCGGCGTAATGCGCTGATGGTGGCAGCCCAGGCGGCCGTATTTCTGGCCATCCAGCTACCGCTGACCGCGCTGTTCGCGGGCAACACCAACCCCAACGCGCATATGGGCAACACCGCCTACGAGTTTCACCTGCTCTACAACCTCGAGGCGCTATCGAACCCGTTGTATCTGGT
>DJIE01000149.1:0-140 GCA_002433465.1 Salinisphaera sp. UBA6602 | reverse complement strand
TGCCGGTGCTGCTCTGGCACCGCTATCTCGACCGGCGGCTGGCGATGAGCCTGCTGTTCTTCGCCCTCCCTCTGGCACTGGTGGCGATCGTGGTGGGCCGCATGGTCGAACAGCGCATCTTCATCGAGATCGTGCCGCTG
>DJIE01000272.1 GCA_002433465.1 Salinisphaera sp. UBA6602 | reverse complement strand
CAAGCGCCGACGTACGCGAGCGCGTCGAATCGGCAGACTTTCTCGTCATCACGTCGCCGCGCTTCATCGAAAGCAATTCGGGCAACTTCACCGCCCAGCTGCCCTTCGAATCGGTCGTGGACGTGCGAAACCACCGCGTGACGGTCGGCCCGGACTACTACGAGGGCGTGGTCGGCGCCGAACTGCTCGACCGCCTGGTGGAGGCACTGCCGCAGCGTAACGCCGCAGCGACCGTTGCCAATACGACAAAGCCCGCGCCGGCCGAGCAAGACCCGAGCGCGCCCGGCGACGCGCTGACCCACGCACGACTCTGGCCCCGCATGGCCCAGTTCCTGCGCGCCGGCGATGTCGTGATCGCCGAAGCCGGCACGTCGAATATCGGCCTGTCTGCCCAGCGTCTGCCGGCAGACACCGCCTACGTGGCATCCAACATCTGGGGCGCGATCGGCTACACGCTGCCCGCCCTGTTCGGCAGCCTGCTCGCCGCGCCCGAGCGCCGGCACCTGCTGTTCATCGGCGACGGCTCGTTCCAGCTCACCGCCCAGGAGCTGTCGTCGATCCTGCGCTACGACCAGCGCCCGATCATCGTGCTGATCGACAACGATGGCTACACCATCGAACGCTACATACTCGGCATGGACCGCGCCTACAACGATATCGCTGCCTGGGACTACGCCCGCCTGCCGCAGGCGTTCAACGCCAACGCGAACATGGTCTCGTATCACGCCGCCACCCACGGCGAACTCGAAGACGCGCTCACGAGAATCGAATCCTCCGACCAAGGCGCTTTCCTGATCCTCAAGCTCGACCCGAAGGACGCACCGGCGGGCTTGAAGACCTTCGGCCCGGCCGTCGCGGACTTCGACTACGGGCCGACCGGACCGCGTAACCCGTAACGGATCAGGCGGGCTAAGCAAGTTGGCTTAGCCCGCGGCGCCCCGTCTTTTGCCCAATAGCCGACCGCGACTTGTCGGGGAGCTCGTGAAAGCGCCGGGCACCAACTCGCACGGCACTGTGCGCGGCAAGCAGGCGTAGCTCATGGATCGATATACGCTGCGAGCTCATCCGGCGTACCGTTCGGGAACGCCTCTTTCAGATGCGCCACGAACGCGGACACGCGCGCGCTCAGAAAACGGCGGGACGGATACAACGTCCAGAGCGCGATCTCCGGCGCGTCCAGCGTGCCCCAGTGCAGCAATCGCCCGTCGGCTATGTCCCGGCTGGCCAGCGACAGCGGCAGACACGCCACCCCGGCACCCGCGCGCACCGCATCCCGAACCATCAGCATCGACGACAGACGAATAACCGGCTGAACCGCGATAGATGCTGGGCCGGTCGTGGTCGTCACGTCCCAGCTATCGCGCATGTCTTCCTGACCGCGTACCACCGCCGGCACCGCATCGTCACCAGCAGGCCGAGGCACCGACGGGCTTGCCACCACCACCAGCCGGTCGCGCATGAACACGCGGCCGACCAGGCTTTCCTGCGGCGCCGGATTGACCCGAATCACGAGGTCGTAGGTTTCTTCGACCATATGAACCGGCCGATCCTCGGTGGTGACCTCTACCCGCACCTCGGGGTATTTGAGCGCGAACTCGGCGGCAAGTTTGCCGAGCGCGACATGCGAGAAAAGCAGCGGCGCGCTGATGCGTAGCCGCCCGCGCGGGCGCTGCCCGCCGGCGCTGATCTCGGCCGTGCTTTCTTCCAGATCGGCCAGCAGCGCGCCCGTTCTTTCATAGAGCGCCTGGCCTTCCTCGGTCAGCTTCAGGCGGTGGCCGCCGCGTTCGAACAGACGCAGATCGAGGCTGGCTTCCAGCTCCGCGACCCGCCGCGACAGCGTGGCTTTCGGGCGCGACGCAGCGCGTGCCGCCTTGCCGAACCCGCCGTGTCGGGCCACCAGATTGAAGTCGGCAAGCGCGATTAGATTCATGTGTTCCACCAGTGAGACAGACTGTCCAAATATAGCGTCTATCGCTACGAAATTGAGCCAGTAGACTTCAAATCGTTCCTCAACACACCTCGGAGATTCACATGACCATCCTTGTTACAGGCGCTACCGGCCGAGTCGGCCGTCAGGTTGTCGACCAACTCGTTGCACGTCACGCCGATGTTCGCGTTCTGGTACGCAACCCGTCGAAAGCCACATTCCCGGCCGGCGTCGACGTCGTGCAGGGCGAGATGCTCGATATCGATGCACTGCGCCAGGCCTTCACCGGTGTAACCACCCTGTTCCTGCTGAACGCGGTAGCCGGCGACGAATTCACCCAGGCCCTGATCGCGCTCAATATCGCCCACGAGGCCGGCGTCCAGCGGGTTGTGTATCTGTCGGTGATTCACGCCGAGCGTTTCGCGAACGTGCCCCACTTCGCGGTCAAATCCGGCGCCGAACGCATGATCGAGCAGATGGGCTTCAGCGCCACGATTCTGCGCCCCGCCTATTTCATCGATAACGAAATCATGGTCACGGATGTCATCCGCGAGCACGGCGTTTACCCGATGCCGATCGGCAGCAAGGGCGTTGCCATGATCGACGTGCGCGATATCGCCGAAGTCGCCGCCCTCGAGCTGATCCGTCGCGACCAGGCCCCGGCCACACTGGGGAGCGATGCCATCAACCTGGTCGGCCCCGATACGCTCACCGGCACGGACATCGCCGCGATCTGGTCCGATGTACTCGGCCGTTCCATCGCCTACGGCGGCGACGACCCGACCGCCTTCGAGCAAAACATGGCCCACGTCATGCCGAAATGGATGGCCTACGAAATGCGCCTCATGGCCGAGCGCTATGTCAGCGACGGCATGGCCCCGGAAACCGGCGACGTCGAGCGACTCACCACCCTGCTGGGCCGGCCGCTGCATTCCTACCGCGACTTCGCCGATCAACAGGCGGTCGCGAATTGACCCGCCGCTTCGGCCGCCCCGGCTAATCGAACGCGTACCGGGCTCCAACCAACAGACCGCCCCTGGCCAGGTCAGTTCGCCTATATAAACGACGAGGCGCCGCATCCGCGGCGCCTTGCACACTACAAGGCCCGACTTAGCCTGTTGATCCAAGCGACGCAGCACTTTTCAAACGCTGTCGCCTACGCCGTCGTCGTTGCACTGACGTGAGCCGAGTTGGCGTCTGGCGAATGGCCGCCGCTCATATCACTTGGGAATTAAACATACTGCCCCCGAATCCCGCGCTGTCGCCGAATCCCGCAGGAAGTCCTCGTCCGGTACCTATTAGTCATGTTCACGCTGTCGGCGGTGCGGAATCCTGAGCGTGCTTTTCCACGGCCGCGAACGGCACATGCGCCAGGCGGCCAAACAGGGCGTGACCGATAAGTTTCGCCTTGGATAGCGACGGCGATGAGACGCCGCACAAAAAACGCGCGACGACACGTGCCGGGCCCAATACTTTCGGGTGTTGTCGTCGCAGCGTCTCCGTTTCGGCCCACACGGCCGGATCGATCTCGGTCTTGCGACGGGCCGGAATGCGCACCGGCGTGCCGTCATTCAAGCACCAGGAGCAGTGGCCGCAGGGGTCGCGCTGTTCGCCGAAGTGCGCACTCAAGGCCGCGACTTGGCAGCCGTCCGCTTCGATCAGCGCAAGCACCTCCTGCAGCCGTGCCAACTCGCTCTCCTCGCGGTGCAGCGCCTGCTCGTAGAGTGTGGCGGCCAATGCCTTCACGCTGTCGGGGCGTTGGAGAATGCGGTAGCGATGACGCACGCCGGCTGCGGTGACTTCCATCATGTCTTGCTCGCCCAGATAATCCAGCGCCGCTACGATGCGCTCGCGCGGCTGGCGCATCTCGGCGACTGCGCTATCTACATCGAGGTCGAACCAGGTGCGCGCCTTGTGTGCCCTGCGCAGCAACTCGGCCAGGAACTGCCGACGCGGCCCCTCAAACCGGGCCAGTATTTCCTGTGACGTCATCTTCGGCCGAAATCGATAACTGGCGTAGAAAGGCGTACCGCCCTTCAGATAGCCCTGCAACTCCAGATAAGTCAGCAGCGTGCGCGCGACCAACTCACGCAGGTCATGCGTGCGGGAGAGCGCCGACAGGCTGATGTCGAATTCCTCTTCCTGCGCGAATAGGTCGTGCAGAAAAGAATCGATCGCTGCCGCCGTGGGCGTATCGCCATAGACGAAATTTTCCAGCGTGTTCTGGTCGTCGGCGCAAGCCAGCATCTCGCACACGGCATTCTTGCCGTCGCGCCCGGCTCGGCCGATCTCCTGGGCGTAGTTTTCCAGGCTCTTGGGCAAGTTGTAGTGATAGACGTAGCGGATGTCGGCCTTGTCGATACCCATGCCGAACGCGATCGTCGCCACCACAATGCCGTCGTTCGAACGCACGAACCACTCCTGCACCACGCTGCGCTTATCGCTATCCATGCCGGCGTGGTAGGCCCGTGCCGGATGGCCCGCATCGGCCAGCTGTTGCGCCACCTGCTCCGCCGTACGTTGAAGAGTCACATAAACGATCGTCGGCCCCGCCGGCCGCTCGTTCAGACGCGCCAGCAGATCATGGTCACGCTGTTCCACCGTGGTCGGCGAGAACAGCAGCTTCAGGTTGGGACGATAGAAAGCCGTACGCACGGCACAGTCGGCGCCGATATCGAGTACCCGGCAAATGTCGTCCAACACGGCCGGGGTGGCCGTCGCGGTCAGCGCCAACAGGCGCTCGGCCTTGGCCGCCTTGGCGAAACCGACCAGCTTGAGATAGTCGGGGCGGAAATTGTGCCCCCATTCCGAGATGCAATGCGCCTCGTCGACCGCAAACAGCGATACCCGCAATTGGCTCAGCGTTTGCCGAAAACGTTCGTTGTTGAACCGCTCCGGCGCCACGTACAAAAGACGCAATTCGCCTGAACGCAGACGATCCATCACGTTGCGGTAACCCTCGGCGTCGAGGCTCGAATCCAGCCGCTGCGCGGCGATGCCACGGGCGGTCAAGGCATCGATCTGATCCTTCATCAACGCGATCAACGGCGATACCACCAACGTGATACCCGGCAACGCCAACGCCGGCAGCTGATAGCACAGCGATTTACCGCCGCCGGTGGGAAATACCGCCGCCGCGGAACGGCCCGCCAGCAGATGCTCTATCACCTCACGCTGGCCAGATTGAAAGCGGTCGTAACCGAAATACGCCTTAAGCAAGCGATCAGGCTGGTCGTCCATGGTGCCCCCAGCAATTCAAATCAAACCCTCGGCCCCAGGTTCACGATACTACGGAAGCATCAGACTGTTCATTGGCCGGGGGCCGGCATATTGTGGCCGCGCGGATTAGGCGTCACGGGCGAGCCATGGCTGCCTTGTATCTCGGTTTGAGGTTGAGTTCTACCACGGTCATGCACGATGCATGGCCTGCCCTATCGCCTTGCTAGCGTTCAAAACGGACACGTTATGCGCTAGGCCGGGCGAGCCTCTCATGCGTAGCTGTAGCGGATACCAACTCGCCCATTAAAAATGCGGCGCCCGGCTTGCCCTCGTCATGACGGTCGACGCAAACGTATGCTGACCGTTTCACGTCGCTACGCGGGTCGAGCCAGGTGTGACCAAACCCCGTGTTCTGGGGCATCACCTCAGGTACGGCCCACGTAGACTGCGACTACTTTCACGTCGAGGTCCCCATGCAACACAGCCGCGATCGAATACTGACCACCCATACCGGCAGCCTTCCGCGTCCGCGCGCGCTGTCGGAACTGCTGGTCAAGCAGGAAAAAGGTAAGCCAGTGGACGCCGACGAGCTGGCTCGCCGTATCGACGAGGGCGTGGCCCAGGCGGTTAAAGGTCAGATCGATGCCGGGCTGGATGTGATCAACGACGGCGAAGCGCCGCGCGTCGGGTTTTCCACTTACGTGGTCGAGCGCATGAGCGGCTTCGGCGGTGAGCAGCGGCGCAAGACCGCACTCGATATGCAGCGCTTTCCCGGCTATGCCGACCATATGGCACGCCAGATCGGCGTGGCGGAAGATCTGGCCCGGGTGTGGGATACGGCCGAAGCTCAGCAGGCCGTCCACTACGAAGACTCGCTGGCGGGCGTCACCGCCGAGCTGGATGCCTTCGATCGCGGCCTGGCCCATCATCCGAAACCGGCCGAAACCTTCATGACCGCGGCGTCCCCCGGCGTGGTGACAACGACCATGCTGCGCGCCGAGAATAACCCGGCGTACCGCACCGACCGCGACTATGTACTGGCCGTCGCGAAAGAGATGAAAAAGGAATACGACGCCATCGTCGCCCGCGGCCATCTGCTGCAACTCGATGCACCGGACCTGGCCATGGAACGCGTGGTGATGTTTGGCGACGCGCCGCTCGGCACTTTCCTCGAACGCGTGGAACTGCATGTAGAAGCGATCAACCTCGCGCTGGCCGATATCCCGCCCGAGAAGGTGCGCCTGCACGTGTGCTGGGGCAACTGGCAAGGCCCGCACCAGGACGACGTGCCGGTGGACGAGCTGCTGCCGATTCTCTATCGGGCCAACGTGGGCGCATTGAGCATCCCGCTCGGCAATCCGCGCCACGAGCACGAAACCGTTGCCTTCAAGCAGCATCCGCTACCGGACGGCATGCTGCTACTGCCCGGCGTGATCGACGTCACCACCAACTACCTCGAACACCCGCAGGTCGTGGCCAACCGTATCTGTGCCGCCGTGGATGCCGTGGGCGATCGCGAGCGCGTCATCGCCGGCACCGACTGTGGTTTTGGCACCTTCGCCAGCTATGAATTCGTGGCACCGGATGTGGCCTGGGCCAAGCTCGGGTCGCTGGGCGAAGGCGCAGCGCTCGCTTCGAAGCGTATCTGGGGCTGAGGGCCTACGCAGGGTCATCCTCGGGCGTGCCGATGTAGCTTTTGGGCAACCACCAAGCGGGCGGCGGCGGCCAGTGCATGAGCTGGCGCGTGACAACCTTTGATGAATAGGCGTCGTGCTCGCCGGCTCGCGAATTAAATAGCCTGTCCGCGGATGAAGCGCGACCTTAATCCACCGACTATTTAAACCATGGCCCGACAGGCCACTTTTACGTTGACGCCCTCCTGCGTCTCTCCTCGATCCTCAAAAATCCCAGGGCGATAAAAACAACAGCATGGCTACTACCCAAAAGCGAAGTGATCGTAACCGCCCAAGCAGAAGCCCAGCTTTCACAAAGGCCTCCATCAACGCCTATTCCCAAGAAAAACCTCATTGCGACCTGTAATGCAACTGCATACCTGTTAGAAAGGCCTTCAATAGAGCCGGAAACCAACCCGAATACGCAAAAAAACATCGCTAAATTAGCAGACAGCCAAAACGTGTAAGCCATGTAACGCAACGCGAGCAGCGGTATCTCCGGGACGTCGACTCTTAGCTTCGTACTGAGGCTCCATAAGTTAAGAGAGTATGCGAAGACAATCGCGCTAAGGCAGAACAACAGACCGCTAGGGGATTCGCCGTTACAAGCAAACCCAACTATGAGTAGAAGTAGAACACCTAGCCAAGGCAATAAGATCTCGCCGAATTCCCGTAATCTATGCGAACGTCTAAGAACGATAGTTCAATACCTCCCTACGACAACTCACGAATCTTCTGCACAAACTGACGACTCCTGAATTAAATATACTGCCGCCGGCTGCTCTCGGGAAATCGTGGTCTATCCCCAATTATTCCCGCGGGGACGCATCATACTGTCCCCGGATCACACGGATCACACGGATCACGTGCCGTGCTTGCGTCACAACGGACGTGTTGCGATTGGAACCTGAATCCACCCCCTAGCTGACCGCTGAAACTCTCCGGCCTCGACGCCAGCATACGGGTGAACGCTTATTGTCCCGTAGCACGGACACGCGATTCATAACGCGCGATCATAGTTGAAATATCCGGGTCGCCGATTTGAGGCTCTAATTCGCGCATTCGCGTAATGGCCTCGTCGATCACAGCGTATTCCCCACCGTGCCTCAAAAAAGCCATACCCAAATCGCCGAACGTTCGCAAATTGTGTTTGTTCGCTGGAAATTTATCGAATATCGCATCCAAACGGGTCTTCGCATCTGACAATATTACAATTTTATCTTCAAGCATCAAACCCGGTGATCGATCAGCTCGAGCCATCAGAAGCATAACTTCATACCGCCGAATTGAAACATCCGGACGCTTAAAATCCTTTTCAAATATTCTTATCTCAGTATCCGCTCTTTGAAAGTCGTCCATATCGATAAGGTTTCGGATGAGACGATGCCTAGGAATTCGTTCACCTGGAGCTATCGATATCATCCTTCTGAGCAACCGATTACGTTCCTTCTTCGAGCTAATCCTTTGGATTCCAGTCTCAAAATTGCAAAGCTGCCTGATAGTATTAAGTTCTATCTCATAGCTAGGCACAAGATTGCTTAAAACACGTTCGTAAAGATCCACAAAATTTTGTTCAGAGCCAAATTTATATCGGGCTATTATCGCCATAACAAGTTCGTGACGCCCTTTCCACCCAAAAATTCCGTCACGCTTATCAATGTCGTACTCACGAATGATGTCGCTTAGCTTATTTAGAATTGGATCCACAAAACCAGTATCTAACCCAAGCGCGCGTATCACAAGTTGACGATGCACGTTGATGCCCGAACTCTCCATAGCAGCGACAAACTTATATATATCTTGGCTTTGCTGGTCTAGCGCCGCATACTCGCGGAGCAAAATATCATCTAAGCTATCGGACGCGAATATATTCTTCAGACACACAAACATATCCGCCTCACAACGGACCTTAAGCCTTTTTCTTCTTTCAGCCAGCGAAAATCCCGCAAAATTATTTTCTACCAGCTTTCCGATTTGCGAACTCGAATCGACTAGCGCTAGCAAATCGATAATCTCGGCATCGTCCAACTTTGATATGTTGTACGATACACCGATATGGAAGAACGAAGGCGTTTTAACGCGTGGCCCCCAATGATTGCGCTGCGAAACACATATAATTTTTAAATTTTCAATGGCCTTCGCCACTAATTGATCCAGAAGCCTATTAAGCTCATGAAGGTAGTTATGCGCCTCGTCTATAAAGAGGACGCCCGACTCATTGTCATTCGAGAGTTTTTCGGCGACTTCCAGCCAATCAGAAGCCGCGAAATCGGCATCATGCTTATGCTCCCACAAGAATTTTGACTCATCTTCTGGCTGACCACTAAAACTTGCTAATATTTGCCTGGCGAGCGTTGTTTTTCCTGTACCAGCCGCACCCAGGATTACCGCCACGAAGTGCTCGCTATTGAACAGCTGATTGACGATTTTTTCTGAGCAAGTCCTTCGAAAAGTTAAGTCGTCAGCTATGTCGCCGTAGGTCGCCGGCCAACCGTTAAACATGTCACTAACGTTAGATCGCTGGTTATTCAGCGCATGTGCGACATCTACAGTCGTTGCGTTAAGCCGCTGTACTTTATCGAAAGGATGTCCTGAGAAGTGAAAGGATCGTTGCGGCGTCGGAGCGGCTTTTGCTAGCTGGGAGAAAAAATCGTCGATGCCACCAAATGCGACTCTCAACCCTCGGTTTTCTTGTATAGCCGCCTGCTGTTTGCTTTCCCCGTAGATTAATAGCGTGATGCGACGATTGCTCCCAGACTCGCTTTTAATACGGAGAGCTCTACTGATAATGGCTTTAATGTGCGGATCGGAGAGAGAATAACCTATAATCAGGGTGTCATTTTCGAGCATCTTAAACTTCAAAGTATCAAAAATCTGCTCCCGATACTCTTCAGTTAATTCGTAATCCGTAGTGCTTATGATTATCCGAGATTGGTGCCCCTCACATACGTCTTTCTCAATAGTGCCATGTACTTTATAAATAGCTGGTAACGACTTGTCGTAGCGTGGCGAGAAATCGAAGTTACAAGTGAAAATATTTACGGGGCTCTTTTTGTAGGAATACGCAGTTTCCAGCAAAGAGTCGTAGTTTGTGGTGAAGATCCCAGCCCAGTCATAATTTGGAATATTCAGCAGCCCGCCAGTAGGGCTTACGTCGCCAAGTTGCTTACGTACCTCACTTATTAGTTCTGATCTTGGGTGATCTATCTCAACTAAAGTTGCAACGTCAGCTAAATCACACCCTGTGGCGTCTAAATTGAACCGGCCGGCGAGAGCCGTCGCTAAAGTTGAAGCAGATGGAGCGCCGGAAGGAATCGAAGAACCAGCTCCGAAAAATAGTATGGTCTCTTGCGGATTGATAGCTTGAGCTAGTGTATGAAGCTCTATCGGCATTCTTAACCCCCCAAAAAAAGCGGGCTTAAAGCCCGCTTTTAAGTTATCAGATCAATCCCAGCTAAGCGCCCCGCCCGACTGATACTCAATCACTCGAGTCTCGAAGAAGTTCTTCTCCTTCTTCAGATCCATCATCTCGCTCATCCACGGGAACGGGTTTTCCGCGCCGGGGTAGAGCTCGGCGAGGCCGATCTGCGAGCAGCGGCGGTTGGCGATGAACTTCATGTATTCGTCGAACATGCTGGCGTTCAGGCCGAGCACGCCGCGGGGCATGGTGTCGTGGGCGTATTCGATTTCCAGGTGCATGGCTTCGTCGATCATGCGACGGGCTTCATCCTGGAATTCCTGCGTCCAGAGGTTCGGGTTTTCGATCTTGATCTGGTTGATCACGTCGATGCCGAAGTTCAGGTGCATCGACTCGTCGCGCATGATGTATTGCATCTGCTCGGCGGTGCCGGTCATCTTGTTGCGGCGGCCGAAGCTCAGATACTGCACGAAGCCGGCATAGAACCAGATGCCTTCGAAGATCACGTAGAAGGCGATCAGGTCACGCAAAAAGATCTGATCGTTTTCGTGGGTGCCGGTCTGGAAGTTGGGGTCGTTCAGGCTCTGGGTGTACTGCATGGCCCAGGCGGCCTTGTTGTGCACGCTGGGCAGCTCGCGGTACATGTTGAAGATCTCGCCCTCGTCGAGGTTGAGGCTTTCCACGATGTACTGGAAGGTGTGCCCGTGCACGGCTTCCTCGAAGGCCTGGCGCAGCAGGTACTGGCGGCATTCGGGGTTGGTGAGGTGCTTGTACACACCCAGCACGATGTTGTTGGCGACCAGCGATTCGCTGGAGGCGAAGAAGCCGAAGCCGCGCTTCAGGATCAGGCGCTCGTCTTCGGTGAGGGCGTCCGGGTCCTGCCACATGGCGATGTCGGCAGACATGCTCACTTCCTGCGGCATCCAGTGGTTAGCGCAGGCGTTGAGGTACTTTTCCCAGGCCCAGGTGTACTTGAAGGGTACGAGCTGGTTGACGTCGGCGCGGCAGTTGATGATGCGCTTTTCGTCCACGGAAACACGGCCGGCGCCGAGTTCGACCTGTTCCAGGCCGGTAACGGCTTCGGCATGCTCGCCTTCGTGGCTGGGGCGCTCTTCGGCCTTGTCCAGGGCGAACGGATCGGGCGCGTCGCCGGCGGGGTTCGGGTTGGTGGTGCTGGCGTGGTCCCGGTTGGGGATGCCCTGGCGCGGTGTGTCTTCGAAGTCGAGCATGGTGGCTTTCCTTTTGCTGTGCTTCGTTAAAAAGCGGTGTTCTGTTGCGTCGTTACGCGCGTTATTTGGACGTTCTTTCCGCCGCCTGCACGATCTCGATGTCTTTCTTGAGCATTTGATTGGCTAGCTCGCGCGGCTCAATGCCTTGATCGCGCGAGCGTTTGGCCAAAAACTCCATGACATCGCTGTCGAGATACAACGGAATATTGTGCGAGGCGTTGGGCCGATAGAATTTGCCGCGTTCGCCTTTTGAAAAATCGTATTCGTCTTTCATATGTCGCCACCTTCGTAGTCGCGTTGTTCCCGTCTGCTGGCACGCCGCGCCGAGATAATGCGTATATCGATCTCGTTTTCGCTCCACTCGGCCAAGGTGTGAACCACGACCAGCAAGCCTGTTTCCGGTACTACACCGAGTGTAATCCAACGCTCTTCGGTCTCGCTGTGCGCTGGATCGGCAATCGTCAGAGCCAGCGGATCACGGAACACGCCGGCGGCAACATCAAAACTCACGCCGTGTTTCCGTCGGTTGGAACGCGCTTTTGCAGCATCCCATCGGTAACGAAAACACGGCGTGCTCATGGCTAACGCTTACTGACAGGCCTCGCAGTCCGGGTCGTCGATGGCACAGGCCATGGGCGCGGTCGGCTTGCCTTCCGGCGCGGGTGCCGTGGCCGAGGCCGTGGGCCGGGCCTTGGGCGCTTCGGCCACGCTCGCGCCGTTGGACGCCGCGTTGACCGTCTGACCGCCGCCGTTGGCCGAACCGCCGGTGACCGAGCCGCCGGCGCCGGTACCGCCGCCGGAACCTTTGCCGCCGTTGCCGACCGCGTTCAGGCGATGATCGGTGATCGTCGACTTCTCGGTATGCGTGGCACTGGTGGAGCGCAGGTAGTAGGTGGTCTTCAGGCCTTTCTTCCAGGCGAACTTGTAGAGTTCGTCCAGCTTGCGGCCCGAGGGTTCGGCCATGTACAGGTTCAGGCTCTGGGCCTGATCCAGCCATTTCTGGCGGCGCGAACCGGCTTCCACCAGCCAGCGCGGGTCGATCTCGAAGGCGCATTTGTAGAGCACTTTCAGGTCGTCCGGAATGCGGTCGATGCCCTGCACGCTGCCGTCGTAATACTTGAGATCGTTGGCCATGACCTCGTCCCACAGGCCCAGGGCCTTGAGGTCTTCCACGAGGTAGGGGTTGGCCACGGTGAACTCGCCCGACAGGTTCGATTTGACGTACAGGTTCTGATACGTCGGCTCGATCGACTGGCTCACGCCAGTGATGTTGGCGATGGTCGCAGTGGGCGCGATAGCCATGCAGTTGGAGTTACGCATGCCCACATTCATGACGCGCTCGCGCAGGGTTTCCCAATCCAGCGTCTGGGATTCGTCCTGATCGAGATACTCTTCGCCGCGGTTTTCACGCAGGATCTTGATCGAGTCGATCGGCAGGATGCCCTGATCCCACAGGCTGCCCTTGAAGGTGCTGTAGGCGCCGCGTTCTTCGGCCAGGTTGGTCGAGGCCTTGATGGCGAGATAGCTGATCTGCTCCATGGAGCGATCGGCGAATTCGACCGCCTCGCTGGATTCGTAGGGCAGCTTGAGCTTGTAGAGGGCGTCCTGGAAGCCCATCAGACCCATGCCGACCGGGCGGTGACGCAGGTTGGAGTCACGCGCGGTCTTCACGCTGTAGTAGTTGTACTCGATGACGTTATCGAGCATGCGCATGGCGGTGTTGATGGTGGCTTCCAGCTTGGCCACGTTCAGCTCGCCGTTCTCGATATGCTGCGGCAGGTTCACGGAGCCCAGGTTGCAGACCGCGATTTCCTTGCCCGGCGAGGTGTTGAGCGTGATCTCGGTGCACAGGTTGGACGAATGCACCACGCCCTTGTGCTGCTGCGGGCTGCGCAGGTTGCACGGGTCCTTGAAGGTGAACCACGGGTGGCCCGTTTCGAACAGCAGGCTGAGCATCTTGCGCCACAGGTTGACCGCCGAGATGGTCTTGACGTTCTTGATCTCGCCACGCGCGGCCTTGGCCTCGTAGCCGGCATAGGCTTCTTCGAAGGCCTTGCCGGTGAGGTCGTGCAGGTCCGGCACGTCGTTGGGCGAGAACAGCGTCCACTGTTCGTCGTTGAGCACACGCTTGACGAACAGATCCGGAATCCAGTTCGCGGTGTTCATGTCGTGGCAGCGACGACGGTCGTCGCCGGTGTTCTTGCGCAGGTCGAGGAATTCCTCGATGTCCTTGTGCCAGGTTTCCAGATAGGCACAGACCGCGCCCTTGCGCTTGCCGCCCTGGTTCACGGCCACGGCCGTATCGTTGACCACTTTCAGGAACGGGACCACGCCCTGCGACTTGCCGTTGGTGCCCTTGATATGGGCGCCCATGGCACGCACCGGCGTCCAGTCGTTGCCCAGGCCGCCAGCGAATTTCGACAGCAGCGCGTTG
>DJIE01000069.1:4518-4714 GCA_002433465.1 Salinisphaera sp. UBA6602 | reverse complement strand
CGCGGCTACGTACCGGCAAGCAGCGCGACGAACTGCTCGAGGAAATGGCCGCCGGCAAACTGGATATCGTTATCGGCACCCATCGGCTGCTGCAAAAGGATATCCGCTTCAAGAAGCTCGGCGTGCTCATCGTCGACGAAGAACACCGCTTCGGCGTGCGCCACAAGGAGCGCATCAAGAGCCTGCGTGCCCAGGT
>DJIE01000069.1:0-4177 GCA_002433465.1 Salinisphaera sp. UBA6602 | reverse complement strand
ACCGCCACGCCGATTCCGCGCACGCTCAATATGAGCCTGTCCGGCCTGCGCGATCTGTCGATCATTGCCACGCCGCCGGAATCGCGCCTGGCGATTCAGACCTTCGTATCGCGCCAGGACACCGCGCTCATTCAGGAAGCCGTACGCCGCGAGATGCGCCGCGGCGGCCAGGTCTATTACCTGCACAACAAGGTCAAGGATATCGAGCGCGTCGCGCGCGATCTCGCCGCCATCCTGCCGGAGGCGCGTATTCGCGTGGCTCACGGGCAGATGCACGAGCGCGAGCTCGAAGCCGCCATGCTCGACTTCTATCACCGGCGCTTCGATATCCTGCTCTGCACCACGATCGTGGAATCCGGCATCGACGTACCGAGTGCGAACACCATCATCATCGACCGCGCCGATACCTTCGGCCTCGCCCAGCTGCATCAGCTGCGCGGCCGTGTCGGCCGTTCGCATCATCGCGCCTATGCCTATCTGCTCACGCCGCCGCGCGAGTCGATGACGCCGGACGCCGAAAAACGCCTCGACGCGCTCGCCTCGCTCGGCGATCTGGGTGCCGGCTTTGCCTTGGCTACCCACGACCTGGAAATCCGCGGCGCCGGCGAGCTGCTCGGCGAAGGCCAGTCCGGCCAGATTCAGGAAATCGGCTTCGATCTCTATCGGCAGATGCTTGATCGGGCCGTGGGTGCCTTCAAGCGCGGTGAAGTGCCCGAGGCCGACGCCGACGAACTCATGTCGGCCACCGAAGTCGAGCTGGGCGCGACCGCCCTGCTGCCCGAGGAATACATCCCGGACGTGCATATCCGGCTGGTGCTCTACAAACGCATCAGCTCGGCCAAGGACGATGCCGCCCTACGCGCACTCAAGGTCGAGCTCATCGACCGTTTCGGCCTGCTGCCCGAAGCCACCGAAACCCTGTTCGCCGCCACCGCGCTCAAGCTCATGGCCAGCCCGCTGGCCATCGCCAAGATCGAAGCCGGCCCGGATGTCGGGCGCCTCAACTTCGCCCGCAACAGCCGTATCGACCCGGCCCGCCTGATCGCACTCGTACAATCCGACGCCAAACGCTACCGCCTCGAAGGCGACGCACGCCTGGTGTTCTTCCGCGACATGCCCGACGTCGAAACCCGAGTCGAACATATCCAGACCCTGCTGGAAAAGCTGGGCGCGCCGACCTCAAATGAGGCAGAAGCGGCAGTCGACAAGCGCTAGCGCCCGAAGGGGCTAAGTACTACCAGCGCGCAACCGGTGGCAACGGCCGATGTATAGACGACTCACCACCGACGACACGACGGCATATCGCGCACTCAGACTGGCCGGCTTGCAGGAATGTCCGACCGCCTTTGGGTCCAGTTTCGCCGAAGAATTGGCCCTATCCGACCAAGATTTCGCCCAACAGCTAATGCCCGGCGAAGACGGTTGTGTCATCGGTGCCTTCGACGACGACCAACTGGTCGGTGTTGTCGGTATACAACAGAACCGTTTCGAAAAAATGCGCCACAAGGCCTTCGTCTGGGGCATGTACGTAGCGTCTGCACGCCGCGGTGCCCACGTGGGGCGCAACCTGCTCAACCAAGCGCTGCAGTTTGCCGGCCGCTTGAGCGGTGTAAGCCAAGTGACGCTGTGGGTAGTTCGCGAAAACCAAGGCGCCTGCGCGCTTTACGCCCGTGCCGGCTTCGTGACGTACGGTACGGAACCCGCAGCACTGCAGGTGGCGAACCGCTTCTACGATGAATTGTTGATGGTCAAGTTTCTAGGCAACAGCAGCGCCTCTTAACGAACACAACGCAGGTTTGACCACCCTGCAACCGGACTTCATGCGTCTGTTCTGGCGCTTTTATCGCATGCCCGAACACAAACGCGATACCGAAGAAATCCAGCGGGCACGCCGTGCTTGCGAACGCCACTACCGTCTTATCGATGCCGAGCTCGAACAGCGGCGCTATCTCGCCGGCGATCGTTTCTCACTGGCCGATATCCCCGCTGGCACCACTTTGTACCGTTACCAGAAAATGGGCCTCGATACCGCACTGCCCGCCCGCGCCGCCGAGTGGTACGCAAACCTGTGCCAGCGGCCGGCGTTTCAAAATCGCGTCATGACGCCGTTCAGCGAGCTGCGCGGCCGAGAGTCGTTCTAGCTAAATAGGCCAAAACCGCAACGGCGCGATCTGGCGTTTGTACTCTGCTACTGCACCGCCGGTGGTAGCAGCTGTTCCAGCATCGCCCTGAAAACCGTGTTCGCCCGGTCGGCGATATCCGAACGCGACAGCACCGCAAAGGCGATACGTCCGGCCGCCGGCAAACGCCCCGGCGGTATCCGGGTCATCGCATCGGATGCGAGCGATTTCGGCAACAGACTGATCCCCAGTCCGGCCTCCACGGCGGCGAGTACGCCATTCAGCGACGGCGTGACGTATACGCCGCGCCAACGCATACCCTGCTGTGTCAGAACGCTGATCGCGCGCGTGCGATAGGCGCATGGCGGGGTGAAGGTCACCAGTTCCAAGGCGTCGGCGTCGCTCGTCGATGCATCGAGCCTACCGAACCAGCATAAATCTTCGCGCCAGAGTTCCACCGCACCGGCCGGCAACTCGCCGCTGACCTTGCACAGTAGATGATCGATTTCCCCTTGCTCGAGGTCACGCTGAAGCGCGGGGCCTGCGCCGACAATCACTTCCAGCTGCACAGCCGGCTGCTCGCGACGAAACTCGGCCAGTACGCGCGGATAGTTACCGGCGCTGGCGATATCGTCCGACATACCCAGCTTGACGGTGCCGGATAGGGGTTGCTCGTCCAACCGGCGGCGCGCGAGTGCATGCAGTCGCAGGGTTTCACGAGCGAGCGACTCGATTTCCCGGCCTTCGCGGGTCAGCGCGATCACGCCCCGTCGGTTGCGCGCCATCAACCGATGCCCGGCCTGTGCCTCGAGCCGCGCGAGCTTCGCGCTGACCGTGGACTGGGTCGCATACGTTGATTTCGCCGCCGCGGTAAAACCGCCATGGTCGATGATATGCAAGAAGTTTTCTAACAGGTCACTGTCGAACATTGTTATCGCGAATATCGATCACAGAGACAAAAATAATTCGTTTCTACGATTAGCTGCAACGCCGTAGTGTGGATCACAAGGCAATCGCTTCGATTGTTGACCACCAACCCAATGAGCACGCGTTGCAATGAATTCCCGATTACGACTCAACTGGACTTTGCAACGGTCGCGACGGGCAATCGACGCTGGCCCCCTGCGCTCGCGCCAGCCGTCATGACACAATCAACGTGTACGACCATCGGTGACAGCAGCGGCAGCCACTCAGTAACGGTGCGGCTGCTACCACTCAACCTGATCATTTTTCTCGGCTTCATGACGGTCAGCCTGCCACTGGCCGTATTACCGCTGTACGCCTCCCACACCCTGGAAAGCGGGCCACTGATGGTGGGCATCCTGATTGGGCTACAGTCGATCGCTACAGTGATCACAAGACCCTACGCGGGCCGGTTTGCCGATGCGCGCGGCCCGCGCGCAGCCACGATCGTCGGCCTGCTCATCTGCATTGCCGCCGGCGGTCTTTACATGCTGTCGACATTACTGCCGCTTGGGATCGCTGTCTTGCTGCTCGGCCGCGCGACGCTCGGCTTGGGCGAAAGCCTGATTCTCACGGGCGCGATCACGTGGGGCATCGGCCGCGTCGGCGAAGCGCATTCGGGTCAGGTCATGTCCTGGAACGGGATCGCCATGTATGCGGCACTAGCCGCGGGCACGCCCACCGGCCTTGGGGTGTACAACTTGTTTTCCGCGCCCGTGGTCGGCTTTATCACGCTCGGCGCCGTCTCCGCCGCTTTGCCACTGGTCGCGCTGCTTTGTGCATTGCCAATGCCGGGCACAGCTGCGGCTACACGGCGCTCTTATCCGATAGGTGCTTTGCTACGTTGCATCTGGCCGTTGGGCCTGGCTTTGACGTTCCTGATGGCCAGCTATGGCGCGATCGCCGCTTTCTACGCTCTATATTTCGAGCACCAGGGGTGGCGCCATGCAGGCTGGGGGTTCGCCGGCTTTGGTTGCGCGGTCATCGGTGTGCGCATTGCCTTCGGCCACCTCCCTGATCAAATCGGCGGGCGCCGGGTCGCGTATGCATCGATCGCTACCGCCGCGCTCGGCCAGACGCTAATCTGGTCCGCG
>DJIE01000123.1 GCA_002433465.1 Salinisphaera sp. UBA6602 | reverse complement strand
GGCCTGGCCCAGCTGCACCAGCTGCGCGGGCGCGTAGGGCGGGGCTCGGTGGAAAGTCATTGTGTGCTGCTCTACCAGCCGCCGCTATCGGAGACGGCGCGCAAACGCCTGTCCGCGCTGCGTGAAACCGGTGACGGCTTTGCCATTGCACGGGCCGACCTGGAGCTGCGCGGGCCGGGCGAGGTGTTGGGCACGCGCCAGACCGGAGCGGCGAGTTTTCGTATTGCCGATCTGGTACGCGACGGGGTGTGGGTAGAAAAAGCGCTGACCGCAGCCGACGATGTGCTGGCTTATCACCCCCGCGAGGCGGCCACGCTCATCGAGCGCTGGGCGGGCGGTCGCGGTGGCTATGCCGGCGTCTGACAACCGACGCCATACATGAGCGCACCTGAAACGCAGCCGGCCGCGTTAAAGCAAAGACTTGTTTATGAAAAGAGTTCAGCATGCGGCGTGAGCATCGAGCCACCTGGCCATCGAACGATCGGTCTGTCGTCTTGTTCGTATTCCTTGCCGGACACCCTGCCTGCTTGAACACAGCCGACGGCGTTTCATTCATAATCGAAAACGCGGATAGGCTGGCGCGTGGGCAACCCGCGCCTGCAGCCCATACTCCCCTTTAGCCATAATCGAGACGGGAAAAGCCCGGCGTGAAACTGCTCGTTCGCCTACGTAATCTGCTTCAGTTCCAGCTCGAGCAATTCATGCTGCGCGGGGTGCTCTCGCGGCTGCTGGTCATCGCCTGTGCGATGGTGCTTATCGCCGTGAGCGCCGGGCTGCTCGTCTACAACGTGCCGCATATCGGCGAGGCCGGCGAAGAGGGCGATCCCGGTTCCGCAATCTGGTGGGCGTTTCTAAGGCTCACCGATTCCGGCTATCTCGGCGATGACGAAGGAACCCTGCTGCGGACGGTGTCGACCACGCTCACCATACTGGGTGTGGTGCTGTTTGTCGGTGCGCTGATTGCGACCATGACGCAGTGGCTCGACGACACCATCGAAACGCTCGAGGCCGGCTATACGCCCATTGCCAAGAACAACCATATCCTCATTCTCGGCTGGAGCAGTCGTACCGCGGGTATGGTCGAGAACCTCGTGCAGTCACAGGCGCGGGTCAAGCGCTTTCTGGACCGGCACGGCGGTGGCCGTCTGCATATCGTGATTCTGGCCGAGCGGGTCAATACCGGCATGGCCCAGGAGCTCAAGGACCGCCTGGGGCGGCGCTACGACGCGCGGCGCATCACGCTGCGGTCGGGTACGCCGCTGCGGGCCGATCATCTGCGTCGGGTCGATTTCGAGCATGCCGCCGCGGTCATCCTTGCCGGCCGCGAGTTCGACGGCGACGGCGCGGGCGACGAAGCCACCATCAAGACCCTGATCAACGCCACCGGCAGCAGTGAAGACAAGCTGCCGCTGGTGGTGGCCGAAGTCTTCGACGCCAACCATCTGGCCACCGCGGCCCGTGCCTATGCCGGCGAAGCCGAGCTCATCGGCGCCGGACGCATCGTCGCCCGACTGCTCGCCCAGAACACCCGTAATCGCGGCCTGTCGTGGGTTTATGGCGAATTGCTCAACGGTAAGGATGAACAGATATTCGTGCGCGAATGCCCAAGCCTGGTCGGCGAGCGCCTGGTCGACGTGGCCGGCTGTTTCGACAAGGCGGTATTGCTCGGCGCGGCGCGCGACGGCGCGCTCATCCCGGTTCATCGTGAAGATGGCGAACGCGTTCGCGACGGCGACCGGCTTGCGTTTATCGCCCGCGCCTTCGATGACTGCGCGCCTACCGGCGCGCCGGAGACGGTGATTACGGCCAGCCCGGTCGAGCGGAGCGAGCGGGCCGCGCGCAGCCGGGGCCATCGGCGCGTGCTGGTGCTGGGTTGGAACCGCAAGCTGCCGTCGCTGTTGGCCGAGTTCGAGGTTTATCGGCGGGAAAGCGTGACCATCGATGTCTTCTCGCTGCGCCCGATCGCCGAGCGCGAAACGCTGCTGGCCCGCCAGGGGGTACGGTTCGCGCATGCCAGCGTGCGCCAGATCGAGGGCGATTTCACGTCCTACCACGACCTGGGTCGGCTCTCGCTTGCCGACTACGACAACATCATCCTGCTGGCCAGCGATTGGCTGGGGTCGGCGGAGGCCGCGGACGCGCGTATGGTCATGGGCTATCTGGTGCTGGCCCAACAGCTCGAAAAGGTCGATCAGCCGCCGTTTACGCTGGTCGAAACCATGTCGGCCGAGAACGCGGCGTTGTTCGATGCGCCGCACGTCGAGCGCCTGATTTCGCCCGCTATTCAGTCCAGCCTGTTGACCCAGGTAGCGCTACGCCGCGAGTTGCACTGGGTGATGGAAGAGCTGTTCGGCGCGGGCGGCGCCGAAGTGGTATTTCGCGACGCGTCCCGTCTGGGCTTGGCGGGTGGCGACGACAGTTTCGAAACGCTGCGCCGTGCCCGCGCCGGCGAAGACGAAATTCTGCTCGGCGTCATGCGTGGCCCGGAGACGGCTCAGCCGCGGCTGCAGCTCAACGTGCGCGATAAACATGTGCCGCTAAACCTCAAGGCCGGCGACGAACTGGTGGTGCTGGCGGTGCCGGCTGCGGCGCTGAGCGCTGGCGAGGTGGGTTAGGCGAGCCGTGTCGGCCGCATTGCACGCCTGGGTTGGCGTCATCGCTGCTCAGAGCCAGCCCCTGCGCCGAAAAAATACCAGCATGCCGACCACCAGCGCGCCCATGAGTCCGAGCACGATCGGGTAGCCGTAGCGCCAGCCCAGCTCCGGCATGTTCCAGGGGCTGGCGGTATCGAAGTTCATGCCATAGACGCCCACGATGAACGACAGCGGCATGAAGACGGTGGCAATGAGCGTGAGCACGCGCATGATGTCGTTGAGCCGCATGGAGGCCAACGACAGATGCGTGTCCAGCAGGGCGCCCGTGGCATCGTGATAACTGTCGATGAGATCCACCACGCGTCGGGCGTGGTCCTGTATGTCCCGGATATAGGGCCGGTTTTCGATATGGATCGCGGGGTGGTCGCTGGTGAGCCAGCGCTGGATCATCTCGTTCTGGGCACGCATCGTCTTGCCCAGCGTGCTCAGGGCACGGCGCAGGTCGTGAATGGTGCCGATCAGATCGTGCGTGCGCGTTTCGAATATTTCGTCTTCCAGGCGATCGAGGCGCTCGCCGTAGGCCGCGACCACGTCGAAAGCGCTGTCGACCACGACATCGGCCAGCGCATGGCCCAGATGCTCGGCGCGGGCGCTGCTCTGGCCCATCGTGATTGGATCAGTCGCCAGGTGCATACGTTCGCGTACCGGGGCGAACAGATCGTGCCGGCCGGCATGAAAGCTCAGTACGAAGCCGTCGCCGATGAACAGGCTGACCTGCTCGATGGTCAGCCGCGTCTCCGGCTGGCCGTAGCCGCTGGCTGCCGGCACCACCGGCAAGGCGAGGGTAATGAAGATGAGGTTGCGATAAGGGTCGAGTTTGGGCCGCTGGCCGTGGTTGTGAACGTCTTCCAGGGCGAGCGGGTGCAGATGAAAGCGCTCGCCCAGGCGGGCGAGATCCGCGGGCGGCACGTCGCCCTCGAAATGCAGCCAGTGCAGCGTGCTGCCCTCGACCAGGGCGCCCAGCGCCTCGTCCAGGGTGGTGGCCATGCGTTCACGGGTCGGCCGGCCGGCGTCAAGCGACAGGGCATGAACCGTCAGCGCATCGTTGCTGGCCGGGTCGGCATGTTCGACGAGCGCACCGGGGCGCGTACCCGGCTTAGGGTGGCGTATATGGATATGGCGCAGCATGGCGCCAAGCCTTCAATGCCGCCGCGCGCGCGTCAAGTGCCAGAGTTCGCGCACGCCGCCTATGCACGTGCGACCGCATACAGATCAACGCGCTGCGCGCCGGCGCGGCGCAAACAGGCGGCCAGGGCGCGCACGGTATGTCCGGTGGTGACCACGTCATCGACGATGGCGACATGCGCACCGTGCAAGTCACGACGGCATACGAAGGCGTTGCGCACGTTGGCACGGCGCGCGCTGGCCGCCAGCGTGCTCTGACGCTCGGTGGCCAGACGTCGCTCGATACCCTGTGCCGCGATCGGCACGGCCAGTGGCTCGGCCAGACGGCGGGCGATTCGTTCGGCCTGATTGAAGCCGCGTTTGCGCAGGTTCTTTGCGTGCAGGGGAACGGGCACGAGGTAGTCAGGACGGCACATGTCGGCTGCCCCGATACGCTCGGCCAGCAGATCGCCCAAAAGCCGCGCATGCGGCATACGCGCACTGAATTTAAGCCGGGTGACCAGCCAGTCCGCCGGGGGGCGATAGTGCAGCGACGCGATGGCACGTTCGGCCAGCGGACGCTTTCGACAATCCGGGCATATCCGATCAGCGGTCAGCTCCGATAGCGCCAGCGCACAATGCCGGCAGGCCGAGCCAAGCCAGGGCAGTTCGGCCTTGCACTCCACACAGATATCCTGTTCCAGCGATGCCGGGGCATGGCACAGCACGCAGGCCGGCCCGAGCAGAAGTGACTGTATATTTTGTGACCATCTGTAAAGGAAAGGCATTTTTCCTGCTTGACAGTGGCTGGCGCTTGGCCAACCCTTTTACGCTCTTGAATCCTGAGTCGATATTGCCATGACCGAATCTGCGGATACCGCCGTTCTTCGCCACGACTGGCGCGCCGACGAGGTACAGGCCTTGTTCGCGCTGCCGTTCGCGGACCTGATCTATCGTGCCCAGAGCGCGCATCGCGCGCATTTCGACGCCAATGAGGTGCAGTTGTCGACGCTGATGTCGATCAAGACCGGGGCCTGTCCGGAAGACTGTGCCTACTGCCCGCAGAGCGTGCGTTTTGATACCGGACTGGAGCGCGAGGCGCTGTTACCGCTGGAGCAGGTCCGAGACGCGGCCCAGCGCGCACGCGCGGCCGGTGCCACGCGGTTCTGCATGGGCGCGGCCTGGCGCAGCCCCAAGGATCGCGATCTGGAAAAGGTCATCGACATGGTGCAGGCGGTCAAGGACGAAGGCCTGGAAACCTGCGTGACGCTGGGCATGCTCAAGGCCCGCCAAGCAGAGAAACTCAAGGCCGCCGGGCTCGACTACTACAACCACAATCTCGATACCTCGCCCGAGTACTATCAGGACATCATCACCACGCGGACCTACGAGGATCGGCTGGATACGCTCGGGCACGTGCGCGACGCGGGAATCAAGGTCTGCTGCGGCGGCATCGTGGGCATGGGCGAGACGCGCGAGGATCGCGTCGGCTTCGTCCACACGCTCGC
>DJIE01000112.1 GCA_002433465.1 Salinisphaera sp. UBA6602 | reverse complement strand
GCACGGCGATTCGGCCTGCTACGAAGCCATGGTGATCATGGCCCAGCCGTTTTCCTACCGGTATCCGCTGGTTGATGGCCACGGCAACTGGGGCACCGCGGACGATCCGAAATCGTTCGCGGCCATGCGCTATACCGAATCACGGCTGACCGGCTATGCGGCCACGCTGCTCTCCGAACTGGGGCAGGGCACGGTCGACTGGCAGCCCAACTTCGACGGCACCCTCAACGAGCCGGTAACCCTGCCGGCGCGTCTGCCCAATGTGCTGTTGAACGGCGGCACCGGCATTGCCGTGGGTATGGCCACCGATATTCCGCCGCACAACCTGCGCGAGGTGGCCGAGGCCACGGTTCATCTGCTGCACAATCCCGAGGCCGATCTCGACGCGCTATGTGAATATCTGCCGGCGCCCGATTTCCCCACCGGGGCCGAGATCATCACCCCCGCCGAGGAAATTCGCGAGCTCTATGCGAAGGGCAACGGCATCGTGCGCCTGCGCGCGACCTATACCCTCGAAAACGGCGAGATCGTGATCGATGCCTTGCCCTACCAGACCTCCGGCGCGCGCGTGCTCGAACAGATCGCTGGTCAGATGGCGGCCAAGAAGCTGCCGATGGTGTCGGATCTGCGCGACGAGTCCGACCACGAGAACCCGACCCGCCTGATCATCGTGCCGCGCAGCAACCGGGTGGATACCGAAGCGCTCATGGCGCATCTGTTTGCCACCACCGGGCTGGAAAAGGGCATTCGCGTCAATCTCAACGTCATCGGGCTGGATGGCGCGCCGCGGGTCAAGAATCTGCAGGAAATTCTTACCGAGTGGCTGACCTATCGGCGCCAGACGGTTACGCGCCGGCTGGAACATCGCCTCGACGCGGTGCTCGATCGGCTGCATATCCTGGAAGGCCTGCTCACGGCCTACCTGAACATCGACGAAGTGATTCATATCATTCGCACCGAGGACGAGCCCAAGCCGGTGATGATGGAACGCTTCGGGCTCACCGGCACCCAGACCGATGCGGTTCTGGATCTGCGCCTGCGTCATCTCATGAAGCTCGAAGAGTTCAAGATCCGCGGCGAGCAGGAAGAACTCGAAGCCGAGCGCCAGTCCCTGGAAGCGATCCTGGGATCGCGCAAGAAGCTGGATAAGCTCATCGGCGACGAGATCATGGCCGACGCCGAGAAGTACGGCGACGCCCGGCGCAGCCGCCTGGTCGAACGCGACCAGGCCAAGGCCCTGTCCGAAGCCGACCTGCTGCCCAGCGAGCCGATCACCGTGGTGCTGTCGCGTCAGGGCTGGATTCGTGCCGCCAAGGGGCACGATGTGGATGCCACGGGCCTGAGCTTTCGCAGCGGCGACGACTACCTCACCCATGCGCCCGGGCGCAGTAATCAGACCTTGATCGTGCTCGATTCCACCGGGCGCAGCTATACGCTGGCCGCGCACCGCTTGCCCTCGGCACGCGGGCAGGGCGAACCGCTGACAGGCAGTCTCAATCCGGCCGACGGCGCGCGCTTTGTCGGCGTGATTCTGGGCGACGAAGACACGCGCTGTGTGCTGGCCAGCTCCGCGGGCAATGCCTTCGCGACCACGCTCGGCGAGATCAGCAGCCGCAACAAGAGCGGCAAGGCCGCGCTGTCGGTGGGCAAGAGCGCCGATGCGCTGGCCCCGGCGCCGGTTTGGGGCGACGACCCCGAGGTGTGCGTTGTGACCAGTTCGGGGCAGCTGTTGTGCCTGCCGGTCGGCGAACTGCCGGCGCTGGCCAAGGGCAAGGGCAACAAGCTGGTTTCGCTCAACAAGGATGAGACGGTGGTAGCGCTCGCGGCATTGCCCGCCAGCGCCGCGCTCACCATCTACAGCGGCAAGCGGCACATGACGCTCAAGGGCGGCGAGCGGGATACCTATCGCGGTCCGCGGGCCTCGCGCGGCAAACGCCTGCCGCGAGGCTTCACCCAGGTACAGGCGGTGAAGGTGGAAGACTGAGCCGGCGCCCGACTGTTGTCGGCTATCGGTGAGACGATTCAGGCCGCAAATGAACGCGAATAAACGCGAATGAAGGAGCGCGGGGCGATATAGGCGACTCCGCCACGGCGCACCGCCCCGACGCACTTTCGCCAGGCTGCGTTCTTTCAAAAAGGGTCCGCAGATCGACGCGGATTCGCGCAGATTAAAAGCGGCAAGCGAAGTCGGCGCTCGCGCAGAACTCGGACACCGCCCAAACCCGCCGCCGGTCGATACCTTATCCAGATCCGTTTTGATCTGCGGACAGTTGCCTTACGGGCGTGTCTTCGCGCTCATTGGCGACAAGCTGCTTGTTTGAGCGCAGCCAGCCGAGTGTCGTACACCATCGAGTCCGGCCTCGAAGACCGCACAGGATGCGCACGACCGATGAGAAATAAACGCGCTCGCCTATCTTGAAACCAATTCGCGACTACGCCATCTAAACCGATATACCCGCAACCGTAGATTGATCGATGAAACGTATCGCGCTGTTTTTACTGACCAACATCGCCATCATGCTGGTGCTGACGGTCATTCTTCAGCTGTTTGGCGTTACCAGTCTGCTTGCTGCCAACGGCGTCGACCTCGATATTCCGTCGCTGCTGATCTTTGCTGCCGTGTTCGGCATGGGCGGTTCCCTCATTTCGCTGGCCATGTCCAAGTTCATGGCCAAGCGCATGACCGGCGCCCAGGTGATCGAGCAACCGTCGAACGCCATGGAAAGCTGGCTTGTAGCCACGGTGACCCGGCAGGCTCGCCAGGCAGGGATCGGCATGCCGGAAGTTGCCATCTACGACTCGCCGGACATGAACGCCTTCGCAACCGGCATGAGTCGCAATAGCGCGCTGGTGGCCGTCTCGACCGGCCTGCTGCGGCAGATGAGCCAGGACGAGGCCGAGGCCGTGATCGGCCACGAGGTCAGCCATATCGCCAACGGCGACATGGTCACGCTGTCGCTGATCCAGGGCGTGGTCAACACGTTCGTGTTCTTCTTCGCCCATGTGATCGGACATATCGTCGATCGTATGGTGCTGCGCAACGAACGCGGCCACGGAATTGGTTATTTCGTAACCGTGATCTTTGCGGAAATGGTGCTGGGCGTGCTCGCCAGCATGATCGTGTTCTGGTTTTCGCGTCGGCGTGAATTCGCTGCGGACGCCGGCGGTGCCCATCTGGCCGGCCGCACGAAGATGATCGGCGCGCTGCGCCGGTTGCAGGCCGGCAGCATTGCTACCGAGCTACCCGATCAGATGCAGGCGCTGGGTATATCGGGCAAGAAGGCGCTCGGCATCAAGCGCTATTTCATGACCCATCCGCCGCTGGAAGAGCGTATTGCCGCGCTCGAAGGGGCACAGGCACAGCGCGCCTGAGCGAGCTCGAAGCCCCGAGCTGGGTCATGCCGCGCACGCCTGGCGGCTGAAACGGCGCGCCATGCGCCCGGGTGTCGCGTGGCGCGTCGGCTCTACGGAACCTCTGATCTACTCATCTACGGTCGCGCCGGTGTCTTTTGCGCGCGTCTGACAAGACGCCGCGGGCGCCGTTTGCTGAATGCAAATAAGCGAGCGGCAACGCCGCTCAGGCGCGCAAAGGAAGCTCTGCATAAACCTGTC
>DJIE01000141.1:12594-12717 GCA_002433465.1 Salinisphaera sp. UBA6602 | reverse complement strand
GAATACTCCTGCTCGGGGCACCATTTCAGTAACCGGCCGAAGTGCCGGTTGGTGAAATGGTTTTTGAACGAAGGTCGAACCTGCGACAAGACAGACAAGGATGGTTCGACGGCTTCGCGCAGC
>DJIE01000141.1:9699-12265 GCA_002433465.1 Salinisphaera sp. UBA6602 | reverse complement strand
TATCGTCGCGCCAGCGACGAGCCCGTAGGGTGAGCGGCGCCGGCCGCTGATGCATGCGTTTTGCGATAGCCCCAACGAAAACGCGCGCCCTGTTGAATGAGGAATCGCCGTGCCTATAGATCAAACGCTGGTGGACGCAGCCAAGGCCCAGGCGAGGGCCCGTTTCCCCTCGGGCGAAGGCGGTGCGGCGGCAGTTTACCTCTGCGACGGCTCCATTCTGACAAGCGTGGGGTTCGATTCGCCTAACGAGGCAGCAAACCTTTGCTACGAGACCGGTGCCTATTGCGAGGCCTATCGTCAGGGCAAGACCGTGGTCGCCTCGGTTTGCGTCATTCGTGAGCATGAAAACGCGCCATTCGTTGTAGTCGCGCCCTGCGGCATATGCCGGGAGCGACTGGCTATCTGGCGGGAATCCGTAGCGGTTGCGGTGCCCGTCGCCGATAACCCGTCACAGTGGCGATCGGTATCCTTCCAAGATCTACAGCCCTGGTACTGGGCGGCGGCTTTCTCGTCCACGCCCCACACCTGTTAGCAGACCGGGTGGCGGTCGTCGGCTAGCGCCCGGCGTATGCCGTTTCAAAAGGACGAACCCGGCTCGCGCAGAAACGCCACTTCGGCCGGGGTGCTTTCACGCCCCAGCACGGCATTGCGATGCGGATAGCGCCCGAAGCGTTCGATGATGGCGTAGTGCTCACGCTCGGCCTTGAGATGCCCCGTGAGACCGAGCGACTGGTACAGGGACATGGCCAGCTCATGATCGACCAGCGCTTCGCTATGCATGAACGGCATATAAACGAAGGCGCGTTGCTGGCGTGTGAGCGACCGGTCGTCGCCTGCAGCGATTGTCTCGCGTGCGAGTTCGAGCGCGGCCCGATCGCCTGCGAAGGCCTGCGGTGTATCGCGATGGATATTGCGGGAGAACTGGTCGAGCACCAGAATTTCGGCCAGCCGTCCGGTCGGGCGTGTGCGCCAATGATCCAGCCGGCCACGGGTCGCGGCCGCGAGTGTGGCCCCGAAACGCTCGCCGATGATGCGATCCAGCTTGGCCGATTTTCGAAACCAGTCGCGCGGTGCGAGTTCGTCGAACCAGAACGCGACGATCTCGTCAGGGCTGGCGATATCCGTCGGCTGGCCGTCGCGGGGTGTCTCTGCTGGGTTCGTCATCGCTCTTCACTATCCATGAAACGCGCTTGGCTTCGCTCGAGTCGTCTGATATACACGCGCCAGGCTGAACTGCGTACATCATCGGGCCGTCGCTGGCTCGTTGCGCGATGCGGTACCTATGCCGGGAGCGCGCTAGCCCGTGCCTTTCGACGGGCTGTGGTAGTCGCGGGACGGGATTTCCACACGCACGCTGCTGGCGTCGTCGAGCGAGCGTTTCACCTTGAAGCCCAGACTGCGCGCGAGTTGCAGCATGGGCCGGTTCTGGGCAAGCACGTCGCCATAGACGATTTCGGTACCGCGAGCGCTGGCCTGGCGTAGCAGACAGTCGAGCAGGTGCCGGCCCAGGCCCACGCCGGTGTGGTCGCGGTGCACGAGAATGGCGAATTCGGCTTCCACGTTGTCGGGGTCCGCAATCAGCGTACCCATGCCGGCCAGCGCATCGGGCCGGTCGTAGGGGCTGACCACCAGCGACACTTCGCGGTCGTAGTCCACCTGGGTGATACGCGCGGCCATGTCGTGCGAAAAGTGGCGGATAAAGTTGAAAAAGCGCAGGCGAATCTCTTCCGGACTGAGGCTTTCGAGCAGGTCCAGCACCAGCGGTTCGTCCGACGGCCGGATCGCGCGCACGATATAGCGGGTATCGCCGCGTAGCGACACGATATGCCGCATACGCGCCGGATAGGGCGACATCGCCAGCCGGTCGCGCTCGGCGATCGGTTTGTCGGTAATTTCGATCAGGCTATCGGCCGGCGCCTGCAGGCGCCCGCGCGGTCCGGCTGCCACCCGGATATCCAGGCCTGCGAGCTGCGGCAGATCGACCACCATCTTGCCCAGGCGCACCAGAGCCTGGGCCAGCGCCTCGAACGCGGCCCGAGTGCCGCGCAGACGACCGGCACTCGCGCCTTCGAGCATGCGACGCGCCAGCAACGCATCCAGCGGCGCGAAGCCATAGGCCGGGTCGATGCCGAGGGCTTCGTCGCGCACGCTCATCACCATGCCGAATTCGGCATGCCGATAGACCCGCACACGTACCCGCACGGCGGTTTCCGCCGGTGTCTCGCCGGCGATGCCGTAGGCGCTGAGCAGGTGGCTGGCTTCGTCGCTGGACAGCCATTCCACGCCGCCGCTGGCCAGCATGGTCAAACGCTCGCGCAGGCTGTCGACGTCGGCGGTGACCGTCGGGTCCGGCGGCGGCGTAGCGGTGAGCAGCTCGCGGGTGAACTGGTAGCGGGCACGGTATCGCACCGCCCGTACCGCGTCGTCCGCCGAGGCAAAGGTGGCCAGGCGTGCCTGTGCACTGGCGGCACGCGCGGCCAGTGCCGTGTGCAGACCCAGCCATACGGTCATGATCCGGTGCGAGAATTCGGCTTCGGCAATGGCCTTGACCATCGGCTCGTGGGGT
>DJIE01000141.1:0-9391 GCA_002433465.1 Salinisphaera sp. UBA6602 | reverse complement strand
CTTGACCATCGGCTCGTGGGGTTGGCCCGCGATCGGGCTGTGCACGAACAGCACGGCGTCGACGTTGTCGTCGCGACAGATATGCGCCAGCGCGCTGAGCGTGTCCTTGAGGTCCGAGCGGCCGATATCGATGGCCACGCCCAGATCGGCTGCCTGCGGCGCCTTCGTGGTCAGGGTTTCGCGGCTTTCGCTGGACAGCCGTGCAGGCTCGATGGCGTGCCGGAACATGGCATCGGTCCCCAGCGCGCAGGCACCGGCACCGTTGCCAACGACCACCACGCGATGGCTGCCCACCGTGGGCAGGAGTTCCATTGCTGCGAGCCCGTCGAACAGCCCGCCCAGGTTCTCGCATTCGACCAGGCCGGCGCGGGCGAACGCGGCTGAGCGCACCGGATCGGGCCCGAGCGGGCCGTCGTCGACCGCACGTCGGGTCTGCAATACCAGCACCGGCTTGACCCTTGCTGCCGCGCGCGCCGAAGACATGAACTTGCGCGGCGATCGGATCTGGCCGACCTGCAGTACGATCGCACGGGTGCGCGGGTCGAGCGCTGCATAGTCGAGCAGATCGGCGATATCGATATCCGCCTCGGCGCCGCTGCAGGCAAGCCAGGAAAAGCCGATATTGCGTCCGAGCGCCCAGTCCAGCGAGGCGGCCGCCAGCGACTGCGACTGGGTAATGAGGGCCACTTTGCCGGGCCGTGGCTCCAGCGCGAGCGTACTGAAATTGTTCCCCAGGCGGGTCTGTACGATGCCGGCGGTGCGTGACCCCAGAAGGCGCAGGTTATACGGCTGCGCGGCGCGCAGGACCTTACCGGATATACGACGGTTGGCGGCCCACAGTACGGCGCGGCAGCCGCGCGCGCCGAGCGCGTCGATACGCGCTTCGGTGCCCCAGCTGGCATCCATGATCACCGCAAGTCGGGCTTCGAAGTTGTCGATCTTGGCCAGGCCGGCCCGCGAGGTGACGTGTCGGTATTGATCGGGCGCGACGCTGGCTTCGATATTGCGCAGCAGCTGCGATTGCGCCTCGCCGTCGGCGGCGCCGTAGATCACCACGCCGCGCGGGTGAAACAGCGCGTCGATATTGCGCAGTGTCATGGCGCGTACCCGCCGCAGGCGGTCGCGGCGGCATCAGGTTGTATGGATATTGCCCGCATCCGCGACATCACAGCAGGATTGAGCGAATCGCTCAACCAGGAACCCGGTTCACTGCTGCCAGAATGACTTGTTCGGATGCTTTCCCCGGTTGGCGTATGGATACATCGTTAAGTGCTCACCTGGCACAGATATGGACCGCCCCGAGCCGCGGCGCGGCGATGCAACGCTGCGAGCGAGTGCGGGCCGAGCCCGGGCGCGGCCTGGTGGGGGACCGCTACCACGCTGGCACGGGTACGTTTTCCGGCCGCTATGAAGTCAAGCCGGGCGTGCGCGAAGTTTCGCTCATTCACGACAGCGCGATCGCTGAATGCAGCCGTCGGCTCGCGCGGCCGGTGGATGCCGGCATGCTGCGTCGTAATCTGGTGATCGCGGGATTGTCGGAGACAGACCTGCGAGGGCACACGCTTCGCATCGGCGAAGTGCGACTGGAAATTCTCGCCAGCTGTCCACCCTGTAATTATCTCTCGCGACTATTGGCGATGGACATGCGCCGGGGTCTTTCGCATATTGGAGGTATGCGCGGGCGCATAGCCGCGGGTGGCCTGCTCGTGCAGGGCGAGGTCGTAGTGGTCGAGCAGGCCACCCGGCGACTTTGAATGATTGGCGGTGCAAAGCGAAAAAAGTCGAAAAAATATCAAGTTGGGGGTCTAGTCGGCGGCCGGCCTGCCGATATCGAACCCTGTCTCCCCACGCCCGAACACGGGCCTGAGTCCAGTTAGAGCACGCATGTCCCAATGTCTTCGAGACGATCACGGCCAATGTCGCCGTTGTGACGAGAGCCTTGATTTTGATTTTACGATGGCGTTTCAGCCGATCGTGGATATTGCCGCGGGCGAAATATTTGCCCACGAAGCACTGGTACGCGGCATCGAAGGTGAGTCGGCGGGCGAGATCCTGTCGCGGGTCACGCCGGCTTCGTTGTATCGCTTCGATCAGGGCTGCCGTATCCGCGCGATTCAGCTGGCCCACGAACTCGGCTGCGACAAGCCGGTTTCGATTAATTTCCTGCCGAACGCAGTCTACGAACCGAACGCCTGTATTCAGGCGACGCTGAAGCTGGCCGGTGAAGTGGGTTGGCCGCTGCACAACATCATGTTCGAGGTGACCGAAACCGAATATGTGCGTGATCGTCATCATCTTCAGCGGATCGTCGAGGCTTATCGTGCGATGGGTTTTCTGACCGCCATCGATGATTTCGGCTCCGGCTTCGCCAATCTGGAGCTGCTGGTGGATATCCGTCCGGATGTGATCAAGGCGGATCGCAATCTCATCATCGATGTCGACCAGAACGAACGCCGTCAGGCGATCATGGAAGGACTTGTGACCTTGGCCGACCGGCTGGGTATTCGCCTGATCGCCGAAGGCGTGGAAACGCTCGCCGAGGCCCGCTGGCTCTACCAGCGCGGCATCACGCTGCAGCAGGGCTATGTATTCGCGCGTCCGGCAATCGAGACGATTTCGCCGTGCCCGAGCGAACTGATCGCACAGGTTCGCGGCGGCAACTAAGCTGGTTTAACCGCGTCGTGCGTCAGCGCCGCTCGCGCCCTTGCGGGGGCTATCGCACGGCATGAGCCTGTTGCGGCGAAAAGTTAAAGGCGCAGCCCGCCGTGACGAAAGTGTCGCGGCGACGTAGTCGGGGCCTCGGGACTGGGCCCGAGCTGCGCGGGTCGATTCAGCTGCCGAGATCCAGGCCTGTGTCAGGCACGCATATAGGCCCAGCCGTCGCGTTGGCGCTCGGCGACATGAACCACCGCGGCCGGGACCCGAGTGAGTGTTTCGGGGGCCGAGATCTGCTTGTTGGCCAGCGTGTTGGCACATACGCGCAGATACGTGTCGGTGGCGTGAGGGCTGTCGATTGCTGCGGCGACCGCATCCGCGTTGATCACGATTTCCACCTGCGCATCCGGCGCCGCCGCCATGAAGTTGGCGGCATTGCTGCGGGCACGGGCGAGCGACGGCGCGTCGGCCGCATGAATGATCAATTTAAGCGGTTTACCTTGCATCAATCAGGCTCCCAGGGTTCAAAGCGCTGCTGCGACGCGCTGCGCGAAGGCGTTGAGGCCTTGATCGTCGCGCTCGCGCGGGTAGGGGGCAGGCACGGCTTCATCGAAAACGAGCCGCGCGGGCGTGCCGCGCATCACGCACACGCGCTCGGCCAGATAAGCGGCTTCGGCAATATCATGGGTGACGAACAGCACGGCCATGTTCAGCCGCTGCCAGATCGTGAGCAGTTCGTCCTGCAGGCGCGTGCGCGTGAGCGCATCCACCGCCGAAAACGGTTCGTCCATCAACAGGATATGCGGGCGTACGGCCAGGGCCCGTGCAAGGCCCACCCGTTGCGCCTGGCCGCCGGAAATTTCGTGGGGCCAGCGGCCGCCCAGCTCGGCCATGCCGATCAACTCAAGCACTTCGTCAATGCGCGCATCGCGCTTAGCACGCGACAGGCCAAGCCCGCTTAAACCGTAGCCGACGTTCGCACGGATTGACCGCCAGGGCAGCAGGCGGGTGTCCTGGAATACGACCGCGCTGGGCCGGGTTCCGTGGTCGGTACGAGACGGCGTGTCGATACGGCCCACGCCGGGTTCGATCAGCCCCGCCACGCAGCGCAGCACCGTGGACTTGCCCACGCCCGAGCCGCCAACCAGGGCAACGAACTCTCCGGCGCCGATGCTGAAGTCCAGCCCCTCGAATACCAGCCGATCGCTGCCCGGATAGCGATAGCCCACATCGTCCAGCGTCAGCAGGGCCTTGCGGCGTGCGGTCATGGCCGCCACCTCAGCGCCCGGTTCTCGACAAGAGCGAACAGTCCGTCCGAGAGCGTATAAATCAGCGAAATCGCGAGCATGTAGACCACCACGGCATCGTAGGCGCCGACACCCGCGGCCGAATTCATTTCCTGGCCCATGCCCGGCACGCCGAGCAATTCGGCTGCGATCAGCGTCATCCAGGCCTGACCGACGCCGGTGCGCACACCCGAGAGAATGCTCGGCGCCGCGCCCGGCAGGGTGATGCTGGTAATGCGCTTGAAAAAGCCGCCGTGGCCGAAGGCGCGCGCCAGCTCGTAATAGCGCGGGTCGACGTCGCGCACGCCCGATGCCGTGGCGAAATAGTTCACCCAGAAAACGCCGATGGAAATCACGAAGGCGGCGCCGGCATGGCTGACCTGGAACCAGGCGATCGCGAACACCACCCAGGCCAATGGCGGGATCGGGCGCAGAATGCGCGCGAGCATGTAGTGGGCGTCGTCGAATACGCGCAGGCTGGCGGCGAGCAGGCCGATGCCGAAGCCGAGCAGCGTGCCGATGCCCAGCCCCCAGACATAGTGAACGAGGCTGGAGCCAATCGCCGGAATCAGCCGCCCGCCGGAATATTCGCGCCACAGGGCGGCGGGCACCACGAATGGGTCCGGGATGGTGCCGCGCGGTGCCCAGTTGAACACATAGGCCAGCTTCCAGAGCGCGATGAAGGCGGCTACGCCGAGGAGCCCCAGCAGGACACGCCGCAGCCGCGTGGCGCCGGCCCGGCGTGGCGCGGGGAGCGCGTTGGGGTGGGCGCTTGCGGGGCGTTGCACCATTACGGGGTCGAGGGCTTGGCCGAGCCGCGGGTATCGAGCGCGTCGTAGAACCGCGTCTCGAACAGGGCATCGATATCGGTATCGGCGCCGAGCGTGCCCTGGGCCTGCTGGAAGTCGCGCATCCGGCGGGTGCCGTCGATAATGCGATTCGGGTCGGCCACGAAGTTGTCGGCCGACTCGGCCACGGCCTCGGCTACCACCGGCCGTGGCAGGCGACCGCCGCCGACGTACTGATGCACGGCGTCGATCGCGGCTTGATCGCCGGCCCTGAGCTGCTCTGTGGCTCGAACATGCGCGGCAACCAGTCGTTCGACGATCTGCGGATGCGCTTCGATGAACTCGGCTCGTACCGCGAGCACGGCCCCGGGCTGCCCCGGGAACATGGCTTCGCCCTGGGCGACCACGCGCGCATCGTCACGACGATTTCTGACGATGCTCACCACTGGTTCCAGAATCGCCGCGCCGTCGACCGCGCCGGTGAGCAACGACTGTTGTACCTGTGATGCGCCCTGGTAGATAACGTCGATCGCGTCGCTGTCGACGCCGAGCTGCTTGTCGAGCCAGTAGGCCAGCACCGTCTGGGGCACCGACCCGACGGGGAATGTCGAGATCCGTGCCTTGCGCCCCTTGTCCCGGGCAAAGCGATCAAAGGCGGTGGCGGCGTCGCCGTCCTCGAAATAGGGTGCGAGCTCGCTCAGCGCCACGAAGCTGATCTGTTCGATGATGTTGGAGGCGACCACCTTGATATCTGCCCCTTTGCCGCGGGCGACCATGGTGGGCCCGATGCCGAAGTAGGCGATATCGAGCTGGCCGCCCAGCAGCGCCTGCACCATCGCCGGCCCGTTCTGGAATGAAACCAGTTTGGGCTGTATGCCGGCGTTCGCGATCGAACCGTCCTCCAGGCCGACGAACAAGGGCGCGTCCGGCAGGATCGGCATATAGCCAATTTCGGCCTGTACGGTTTCGGCAGGCTGGGCGGCGTTGTCGCTGTCGGCGCCACTTTCGTTGTCCGACGAACAGGCCGACAGCGCGGCCAGTGCGGCGACGAGCACAACGGCGGTGCGCAGGCGGGCGATGAACCGGGTTGGATACATGAGCGTGTCGTTGACTTGGGTTGAGGTAAACGATCGCCGGCCGTATCGCACGGGACACGGAGGTTTGCCGCGGCGATCGACCGCGTGAACAGGCTCGGACCGCGTCTAGCGAAGATCGTCGTGCGTTCGTGGAACGCTGGCCCGTAGTGCGCGCGAATGTTGCCACAGCGCGCCCGTGAGCAACAGCCGCGCACTCGGACAGTACCGCTCGGGCCGATGCTTGAGGCGGCCTGCCGGGTTGGGTAAGGTCGCGCTCCAACGCGGCGCTGGATATATGCCGCCGTGCCGGCGCGGTCTCGCGTCATCCTGTCCGACCATGGGTTATCTCAGGCTATGTGGATACGTAATCTCTGTGTGTTTCTCGGCACCGAATCCTTTCCCTGGAGCGCCGCCGAGCTCGATGAAAAACTCGCCGAGGCGCTGTGCCCCGACTGCGGCGATCAGGCCACGCGCGTCGACGGTTTCGTGCCGCCGATCAAGGGCGAACACGCCATGGTGCACGCGGTCGACGGGCTGGCCATCTGCGTGCATCAGGAGATCACCCGCGTGCTGCCCAACGCCGTACTGGCCGAGGAAGTCGACGATCGAGTCGAACGTATCGAGACTTCCGAAGGGCGCAAGGTCAGCCGCCGCGAGAAGGCCGATATCAAGGACGAGGCCCATTTCGAGCTGTTGCCGCGGGCGTTCACCCGCTCCAAGCGCACACCGTTGATCATCGATCTGCGTGCGCACCGCGTCTGGGTCGACGCGTCTTCGGAAAAACGCGCCGAGGACGTGGTCGCCCGGTTGCGCGAAGCGCTGGGTAGCCTGCCGGTGGCCCGTCCCGATGCCAAGTTGCGTCCGCCGGAAGAAATGTCGCGCTGGCTCGAGGACGTCAACGCGCTGCCCAACGGCTTCGAATGCGGCGATCGCTGCGTGTTCGAAACCACCGACGAGGTCAAATCGAGCGTGCGGGTGACCGCCATGGATCTGCAGCGCGAGGAAGTGCTCGCCCATCTCGCGGCCGGTATGCAGGTGGTCAAGCTCAACGTGGCCGTGGACGACGCCATCGAGTTCGATCTGGATGAAAACCTCGACCTCAAGCGTATCCGTGCGCTCGACCTGATTCAGGACGATCTGGATTCGCTTGACGCCGGCGATGCCGTGGCCGAGCTCACGGCCCGCGTCGCACTTCAGGGCGAGGCGCTGCGCGGCGTGCTCGACCGGCTCTACACGCATTTCGGTGTGGCCGGCGAGGCCGATACCCAGGCTGCCTGAGCGGGGCCGGGCATGTCGTTCGACACGACGGTCGCCAACCGCAACGCCGGGCGTTTCGCCGATCGCGACGAGCTGTGGCTGTTCGGCTACGGCTCGTTGATCTACAAGGCCGGCTTCGACTATATCGAACGAAAGCCGGCCACGATCACGGGCTGGCAGCGGCGTTTCTGGCAGGGGTCGCACGATCACCGCGGCACGCCCGCCGCACCGGGCCGCGTGGCCACCCTCGTGGAAGCACCGGGGGCGGTGTGCGCCGGCATGGCCTATCGTATTACCCCGGCCGTGTTCGGACATCTCGATCATCGCGAGAAGAACGGCTATCTGCGGTTTTCCACCGCCATGACCTTCGCCGACGGCAGCCACGACGAAGGCTTGGTGTATATCGCTACGGCCGACAACGAAGCGTGGCTGGGCGATGCGCCCATTGACGCCATCGCCCGCCAGATTTCGGTGTCACACGGCCCGAGCGGGCCCAACCGCGACTACCTGCTCAACCTCGCCGAGGCGCTGCGCGCGCTCGATGCTGACGACGCCCACGTGTTCGCCATTGAGGCACGGCTGCGCGAGATCGAAGCCGAACACGGGGGCTAAGCCTTAAATCGAGGCGGAGTAGCTAAAGCAGTGTCAGCTAGCCGGCTCCGGCGCTAGAACTTTGCGCACGGCCTCTATGTCGCGCTCGGCAGCGCCTTCGCCTTTCAGCCACGAGAATATATCCGCGAGGTCAACCGCGTGGCGCAGCGCGATTTCGCCCGCTTGCCGCAAAGCTTGTAAATCCCGCCAGTGAATATAGGCGGCTAGTCGATCTTTGACCGACTGTGTCGGCGACAATATCTGTATCGTCCCGTACGCTGTACGCAGTTGGTGCCATTCGCGCACGAGTTCTCTGCCAAGCGCTAGAGGGGCCGACGGGAACTCCACCAGATACTCCGTACCTTCGCGCTGGTACAGTCGACGTGAGGTCGTCGCTTCAAAACCCAGACGGCCCAATACAGCGCCGATTTCCTTGTTCGACGCGGCGGTTACGAAGTCCAGATCCTTCGATACGTAGATGCCGTCGGAGTAGATTTGTACGGCAGCACCACCCGAGAGTACGGCCTCGATCTCTTCGCGGGCGAGCGCTTCGGAGATGGTCGCAGCGAGCTGCGTGAGCTCGTCCAAATGTTTCACGCGATCGGTGTCAATGGTTTGGCGCGTGATCGCGGGCGTCGTCTCGGTATCTCGTAGACGCTGCGTTCACGCTCCGGCAAGAGGTCGTACGTTCGCGAAAGCAGATCACGCAAGGGGGCAACCAAAGCGTTGGACGGGTTCCACACATACAAACGCGTCCGCCCTGCGGGCCTTGCCTTGATCAGGCCCGAGTCTTCGAATTTCGCGAGCTGCTTGTTGACCTGACTCGTGCTCAAGCCGCTGTAGCGAGCGATTTCGCTCGCATAGCCCGTTTCGAAACGATCCAGCCAAAGCAGCGTTTTTTCTGCCGCTACACTACCCAAAATGGATTCAATCATAGCGCTTTAAGTAGTCGTTATAAACTATATAGTAGTCCTTAAAGACTGCTTTTCGCTACTTTTGGATTGAGTCGTTATTGCTTGGACTGCCATTTGGTGCGTCATCACAAGCGGCGATCAACTCGACTCCGGGTTGCTTCGCTCAGTCGATTTCGGATAGCGCGATCTCGATCGCCTCGTCGACGTGGGATACATAGCGGATATCCAGCGCGCGGCGCACGTTTTCGGGAATATCCTCTTCGTCCTTGCGGTTGCGGTGCGGCAGCATCACGGTCTTGATGCCGGCCTGATGGGCAGCCAGCGTTTTCTCCTTCACGCCGCCGATGGGCAGGACCTGGCCGCGCAGGCTGATTTCGCCGGTCATGGCGACATCCGCACGTACCTTGCGGTCGGTGAGTAGCGATACGAGTGCGGTGTAGAGCGCCACGCCGGCGCTGGGCCCGTCCTTCTTGATCGCGCCGGCCGGCACGTGGATATGGATATCCGACTTGTCCAGGCGCTTCTGCTCGATGCCCAGATCCTTGGCGCGGGCCTTGACCAGGCTCAGCGCGGCCTGAGCGGATTCCTTCATCACGTCGCCGAGCTGGCCGGTGATCGTGAGCTTGCCGTTGCCCGGTGAACGTGAGGCTTCGACAAACAGGATATCGCCACCCGCGGGCGTCCATGCCAGGCCGGTGGACACGCCGGCGATGCTGGTGCGCATGGCGATTTCGTTATCGACACGCTTCGGGCCCAGAATCTCGGCCAGATCCTCGGGACTAATCGTGCCCGGGCCGGCCTTGCCTTCGGCGACCTGCACCGCG
>DJIE01000083.1 GCA_002433465.1 Salinisphaera sp. UBA6602 | reverse complement strand
GCAGGCCGTGGCCGTCGGTGAGCGGCGCCCGAAATTCTATTCAGCAGCTACGCTTAAGGGCTCGTATCGCCTTAAGCAACGCCTTAGTTAGCTTTAAGTCGTAGCTTTGAGCGCTTCACGAAGGTCTTCCGCGACCCGGACATCGTTCTTATCGAGAATCGCCAGAATTTCGGGGTTACTGAGCGCTCGACCGCCGGCGGCCTCAATGTCGGCCTGCTTGAACGGCGGTGCTGGCGGCGGGTTTTCGACATCGGGGACACAGCCAGGGCCTACAGGCGGTGCGCCCTCTTCCATGTACCGCCGTACGTACTCATAGAGCTGAAACAGATAATCGTCTGAATAATTGGCACCGCCAATGGCGCATGTGCTGCCGGCGAACCGAGGGTTGTCCGGATCCTCGAATATAAGCTGGAGATGATACATCGTCTGATAACTGCCCTGGCCGACGATCTGGGTCTTGTACGAACGGACGTGCATTTTATCCCACGACTCAACCTTATAAACCGGTTGGCTTCTTTCGACTGGCTTGAAAAACCGAGGCTGCGTGCGCGTGACAAAGATAACTTCGCGGGTCTTCCTGTTGAAGAGTTGGGCTGCGTACATGTCCGTTGCGGGCAGACTACGGTACATCATCGAAACGACTAGAAACCCCGCCGCAGAAACAATAAAGGTGGGTATCACAATTAGCTTATAGAAACCTGGAATAACAAATATCGCCATAAAAACCATAAATGTCGTCAGCCCCGCCACCCCCAATACAAGCAAAACAATAAAAAACCAAAAAAAGACTTTCCAAAAAACCCCATCGCTTTTATCTGAACCGAGCTCGATCGCATCCGGATACACACGTTTGAGATTGCCCCAGGTCATGGGCATTTCGTGAGCGCATTGTTTTGTATCGTCGACGACCCGGTGAGGTCTTTGCCGCATTACTTTTTGCCATGCGGGCACATTGTCTGGTAGTTCGAAATACGGTTCGCCCCCCTGGTGCAGGTCAACGAGGCAACGCCCGTCCCCCGTATCGTTAGTAGCCGAAAGCGACATGTTCTGCCTTTATGGTCTGTCTATAGAGGGGCTGCGTCGCGGTCGCATTTGCGTACACCACGACGACCGCTTCGATATTGTTCAGGCTGTCGTGCGGGAAAGCGACAGTTTGTCTGAATACGTCGTCTTTTACTTCGGGTTCAACCTCACTACCGGGCGCGCTGACCACGCAAGGCCACGAGTGTTCAAATTGGAGCTGACCGTGCTTGTGCGATGCTAACAACACGCGCTGACCGGCTTCGTTGATGCCACTGATGACATAGCCCCAAACGCGCTGGCTGCTGTTCGGGAACTGCAAAGTTAATTTGACCTGTTCACGCCGCCTGTCTGGGCCTGCCGGCATGGCAGATACTGAACCGGGATCGGTACGGATATGTAACGTCCCAGTTAGAAGCAGGAACACTTTGTTCAGCGCGAAGACTTCGGCCTTTTGTGTACCGTACTTCTCGACGCCGACGTCGCCCCAGATGCAGCGCTTAGCCCAATTCGCTATCGCGTCATCCTTGGCAAACGCCGCCCAATAGCCAATCGCGAATATGGCAAGCACCAAACCGAACGCTATCAGCGATCCCACGGCAATCAGTGTGCCGGCTGAAACACTCAATAGCGAGAAGCCTGCGGTACCGGCGGCAACAGCACCCAACGCTACAACCGAGGCAGCGTTAATCAGCGTCATCAAAATCTCGGCAACACCATAATCTGTGTCCGAATTCTGAAAAGCTGAATAGGCGGATAACCCAGATTCGAAAGTAGCGACCATCGCCGCGACGGCAAATATCCCTGTCCCACCTGCGATCAACCTGCCACTCGCAACACTCGCCCGCTTCAAGGCCGCTTCTCCAGCCCCTTTCGTCGCCTGCTTCGCCCAGGCCTGACTCACACGCCCGCTAATGTCCAGTACGCCACCACCGACGTTCAGTGCCGCCGCGCTTATCTTAAACAGTGCCTCTTCACGCTCTTGCCCACTTAGCGTTTCCAGCGAATCCAGGCCTTCGATCAGCGAATAGAAATCATAGATGGCAACGCTTGTGCTGAGCAGACCGTCCGGAGAGCGGGCGGCGGTCATTGATTGGGTAAACAGCTGCGATAGCTTGGCCCGGTCGATCGGGATTTCCGGCGCTGCTGCCCAAGCGCGATTCAGATTCGAAAAGGCGGGCTTCAAATGACTAATCCGGTTCTTAGCCGCTGCTTTCGTAGCGCCGAACAGCCGTTGGATTTCGGCCGGTCGCTCATTGGTCCAGATCCAGGCCTTGACCATTTTCTCCGCGGCCGATGGGTGTTCGCTGAGCGCCAATGCCATCGCGCCTGCCGCGACATGCGTTCTTACGCCGTTACGCAGCTCTTGAAGTGACTCGAGGTGTTGGTTGCGCTGGGCACGCCAGGCGGCCATCAGGTCCGCCAAAGGTAGATGAATTTCAAGGAGGGCTGGCGGTTCGTTGCCCCGCCTCTGGCTCGCCGTTGCGCCAGCTAGACGCTGGATTCTTAAACGAAGAATCGGCGAATCGCTTTGCTGTTTGTTGAGCACCATGGCGGTTGCGCCCAACACGCCCAGTAAGGGATGAGCGATGCCGGCCAAACCGGCTCTAGCGGCCTCCGTTACCTTACCGGCTTGCCCTCCCTCCAGCTGTGGGAGCATGAGCAGGGTGGCAATGGCCTTATATTCCGACTGCTGCTGCTCGGGCGCCGTGATCCACTCGAAGTGACTTTGCTGGTTGCCCAGCAGCGCCCGCATGATGAGATTGTTCGTATCCTGCGGATCGGCCGAGAGAATCGTGGCAAAGCTTTCTTCACTGACGCTCGTCTGCGGTCCGAAGCATGTCACGTTTGCTACGGCGGTGGCATAGGCGGTGCCGTCACAGGGGGTCGCGGTATCGTAGTCGTGCTCGGTGGCGACTTTGCGCATCGTGCTTTGCAGCCACGCGTCGTGATCCCGATCCAGCGCGATACGCAACTGCTTGTCTTCTTCTTTTTTCGCGTTGTAGCGACTGAGAAAGCTCGACCACGCAGGATCCAGTTGATCCGTGATGTTCTCCTTGCGGTCGGCGCTTTGTTCGTCCAGCGTTTGTTGGCTCGGCAGGCGAATATGGCCGAAGTTACCTCGCTCCGCCCGATCAAAGGTGGCCTGTGGCGGCAGGCGGCCATCATCTTTCATCTGCTGGAATTCGTGCGACTTCACGTACTGGCCTTCCAGATCCCGGTAGTCATCTAACGAACGCAGCAGTTTGGTTTCCTGCCGATCAATACGATCCAGCATATTCTGGATCGTCTGCGCCGTTTGTAGTTTCCACCGGCCGTTCTGGCCTTGGCTGTTGAGCCAATCCTGCGCGGTTTGTGTCAGGCTCATGCGCCGCACTGCCGCTTCAGTTGTCACGCCGATCGGGTCGGCGACGCCAACGACCAGCGCGTTGTCGATCGATAGCTCGCTATCTCCACCTTGTTCGATGATCCAGTTGGCCCGGTCTAGAAGCGTTTCGCTCGACTCGGGTCGGGCTTCGTATGGCGGGTACGGATTGCCGCGGAGATTGTTTCGCTGTACCGGACGCGCTGCGTAATCCACGACATGCCCACCCACGAACTCTTGCGTGAGCGTCACGCTCGCCTCGCATGATGCGTCCGCCGCGTTGATGCGCGTCATGCGTTGGTCGCGCAACCCGCTATCGCCGGCGTAATGTTCCCGAACTGCCGGACTCCAAACATGATCCGCGAACCCAACCCATACCGGGCCTCCACGATCCGCGTCGGCGATAGACAAGAGCATCGCGGTGCCATAGTTGGCCGTTGCCGAACAGGCGAACGCGTCATTCTTTTCTGGCTCAGCAGGCGCGGCCGCGTCCGTTATCGGGTACGGGGTCATATAACCACCGTCGCTGACCCGAAATATCTGCCACCCATCATGCGCCACGATCTGGGCGCTTTGCGGGGCAGCATAGTAGACGTGGACAAACCCCTCTCGTAGCGTACGCGCCACATAACCGGACGTCGGTAGCGGCACGGCGTCTGCAGTGCCTTTCAAAAGGGGTCTGATGGCATCGACATGCGTTCGTGCGTATTCGGCGTCCGCTATCCCGGGCCGTACCAGCAGAATGGGCAGGCCGGCCTTGTTGCAGGCCGGGCAGCCGCCCACGCCGTTTCCGGCATGCGGGGTCGTCGCAGCGACGGCATTTCTTGCGTTTTCCAGCGGGTCGACAACGGCCATAAGCTTTAACTCGCAACGGGTTCGGTAGAACGTACGAATGCCGGGTCATCCAGCTCGGCTTGGATTCGTTGCCAGCCGTCCGGATTCTCGATCGATGCCAGCGCATCGGCCAGGGGGATATCGGATACACGCGCCTGGTCGATACAGGCACGGATACGCGAATGCGCCATCAGTCGCGGATGCACTTGCAGGCAACATAGGGCGAGCACCTGACTATCCGACGCGCGGGTCAGTCCCTGTGCTTCGCACTGCTCGATCAGCCGTGAAGCGCGCGCCAGGTAATCGGCCGGCAATGCCTCAGTCATAAGTTGCCATGCCCGTACCAGCGCATGCACGTTTTCGCCGCGTGCCGCGGTCTTCCATTGCGCGGCGCTCAGCCTTAGATAACCATCAGGGCTTGGAACTGACAACTCCTGATCGACGGCTTCGTAAATCGCCCATTCGGGTTTGCGGGTGAGCGTCCACCAGGCGTCAATCGGGCCGATTAGTTGAGCCTGCTGTTGCGTATCGAGCGCCGGCCAGAGCCAGGCCAACACCCGTGGATCCGCCCAACGCATATATCGGGGTCTGGGTTCGCTGGGGGCTCTAAGCGTCATCACGCCCGCAAGATGACGAGCGACGCGTTCCGCCGGTTCGCGAGTGAACAACCAACCGCCGATCGCCCATCCGGTCGACACCTCATTTTCGGGGTCGCCTTGCTCTCGGCAGGACTCGCGCACGCTTGCCCGAATCAATTCGACATTCGACGCGCGGATCCGAATGAGTCGCGGTCGCTGGTCTGGGGTAAGCGCGGGATGGGTGATGGGAATGGCAATACGGTCCTCATCGGCCACCGTGGCTAAAGTGTCTTCTAGCGGCTCGGTAAGGTACGGGTCAATCAGCAGATAGCACTGGCCATAGTGGGAAAGCTGTTCGCCCAACTCGCGTACTTGTACGTCAAGGCTTGTCATGAGCTCACGTGATCGACGATGCGCCGCCTGCCGCCGCGCTCCCGTTCTTTTTCGGGCAGGGTTCGAGTTGCGTCTTGGCAAAAGATAGCGGCTCAGGCGCCCCACTCCCCGGTCCGGTCAACACATGCTGCCCTGCATGGAATGTCACCGCCCCCGGCGCGGTCAGCGTGATATTCGCGCCCTTTATTTCCAGCCCGCTGCCGGCGGCGGTGAGCAGGATGTGTTTCATGGCGCTGACGTTCACGTCGGCTTGCGTGCTGGTGATGGTGACGGACTGGTCGGCGGCGAGTTTGGCTTTGGCACTTTGCGCCTGGGCGGTCACGGCGCCGGTGGCGGCATGCAGGGCGATGCCGGTTTCCTGATTGGGTTTGTTGCCGTCGGCGGCCTGGCCTTGGGTGTAGAGGCGCAGGCCCAATGCCACGGCGGCGACGTGGTCGTTTTGTGTGGAGATATTGATATCGCCGGCGGTGGCAGAGAGCGTTTTGCCGGCGCTGACGATATGGTCTTTCGGCGTGAGTGCGGCGATGCCGGCCGGGGCACTGGCGATCAGGTCCGGGCGCGCCCAGGCGGGGACGTCGCCGGTGCCGCCTTGGGTGGTCTTGATTGCGGCTTCGGCGTTTTGGGTGTTGCTGCCGGTGCCGGAGGCGGTGGCGGCGATCGATTCTTGTGTGTCTTCGAGGGCGTTGAGCGCGGGGCGGTCTGCGGGTTTGGGGTCGCCTTCGACGGTGGCTTGTTGGGCGTCGGCGGCTTCGGCGAGGCTTTTGATCAGCCCGTGGGCCTGGCCGAGAGCGGTTTTTGCGCCGTCGGCGCGAAGCTGTTCTTGCCCGCCTTCGGTGGTGAGCAGCACGCCCTGGCCGCCGCGCAGGCTGCCGTAGGATTGCGTGGTCAGTTCGGCGCCGTGGCCGCGGTCGGCGCCGCGCTGGTTGTCGGTCTGGTGTTTGAGATGACCCAGGGCGAGCGATGTGGCGTATTCGGTGGTGGCCAGCTGGGTGCGCAGTTGCTTGGGCGTGGCATCGAAGACGAGCTGGTTGTAGCCGCCGATGCCCTGCCCG
>DJIE01000133.1 GCA_002433465.1 Salinisphaera sp. UBA6602 | reverse complement strand
CGAAACGCGAGCTGGCCTTCGATCGACAGATGCCGTGCCGGATCGATCGCCAGCAGATTCTTGAGGCGCAATCGTGCCTGTGTGGCCGCATCGTGCGCGGCCGCTGCGAACGCCCGCGCACGCTGCATGCCGAGTCGCGCCGCATTGGTTTCGATCCGCGTACCGGCGCCCGCGTCGAGCCGACGACGTGCATAGTCGTCAAGCTGGCGATTGGTATCGACCACGCGCTCGGCGGTAGTCACCGCCTGCTCGGCCACCAGCACCGAAAGGAATGCCGCGCGCGTGCGCGCCGCAACGGTCGCAGTCAGGTAGGCATGGTCGGCCTGAGCGGCGGCCAGGGACTGGTCGGCGGCCGCGGATCGCAGCCCCGCCTGGCCCGCAATCCAGAACGTCTGGCTGATGCGGATACCGATATCGGTATCCGCGCCGCCCGGCTGGTCGCGTCGACCGGCTTCGAGTTCGACGCGCGGATTGGACGGGACGGCCACATCGGCGTGCACCGCTTCGCCGCCCAGTCGGCGGATACGAATGGCCGCCGCACGAACCGCGGGGTTGTACTCATCAGCCCAGGCAAGCGCGGCGTCCAGCGTTAACGGCTGGGGGATTTGAACGACCGCGCCCGCGCGCACGGCCAACAGCAGCAGGCATGCACCGAACACGGTGGCGCCTGCCGTAGAACGACAGAAAGACATGAGCGAACCTCATCGCAAGGAATCGATACGCGCTGACAGGCAGCGCGCGAGGCCAACGATTCAGGCGATGGGTGGATCGATCAGTGGGGCATGCGTCAGGCTGACATACGGCTTGCCGCGGCCGGTATGCGACAGCGCCGCCCCCGCGAACTGCACGGCCGCCAGATACGACCGCAAACCCACCAGGTGAGCACTGGCGTGACAGCAATGATCGCTGTGGCTGGCGTGATCCGTGCTGCCCGGTGCCGTCGCCGGTTGCGTCGAGCGCTGTGGTCTCGATATGGGCGTGGGCGCTGCCCTGCTCCGCCGGCCAATCGATATGCCCCGCCCAAGCCTGTGTGCTGACCGCCACGAAGGCGATCAACAATACGGCGACGAGCCGTTGCAGGGTCGGATGGCGAGCGCTCATGGGCGGAATGCTAGCATAGCCCCGGCCACAGTAGCGGCGCGGCTGACAGTGCCCGGGCGCTGCCAGCCGTCGACACGCGCTGCGGGCGCGGCATTGTATTGTGTGCGATCATATTGGTTAATCGCGGTCCAGGCGTGGTTCAAGCGATACCCCATAACACGGCCCGCTCGTCGCCCTGGTGACACGCGTTGGCGCAAGCGGCTAATGTCGGAGCACATGACAGACACTCTTATCTCCTTTACTGATCGTCGGCGTGATACACGGCCAGCTGCGACGCCACGGGCGCAATGGCCGGCCTGGCCCGTCTACGGCCTGATCGACGATCTCTACCCGGTGGTCGCGGGCTGGCATGCCGACGGGCATCGTGTCGTGCTCGCGACGCTGGTGGCCGTTACCGGCTCATCGCCCCGTCCGCTCGGCAGCGAGATGGCAATCAATGATCGCGGCGAAGTGGCCGGCTATGTATCCGGCGGCTGCGTGGAAGGCGCCGTCGCGGCGCAGGCGCTCGATGTGCTCAAAACGGGCGAACCGGTCATGCTTGACTATGGTGCCGGTAGCCCGGTGCTGGACGTACAGCTGACCTGCGGCGGTCGTATTGGCATATTCGTACGCGCGCTTGAGGAGCCGGGCGCGTTTATCCAGCATTGGGAGCAAGCGCGCGACCAGCGACAGCCACTGAATGTGGCGATCGACCTAGATACCGGCACGCACCGCTACGGGTCGGCGCAGCCCGCAGGCAGTGATCGCGTATTTCGCCAGCGTTATCTGCCGCCGGCGCGGCTCGTCATCGCTGGTGGCGACCCCGTAACCCTCGCACTGGCTCAGCTGGCACCGAGTTTCGGTTATGAGGTGGTCCTGCTTCGGCCGTACGGGCCGCCTTCGCCGCCGCCGGGCACGGCATTGGCGCATTACGACACCCGCCCGCTGGCGCGCGCGCTGGCGGCGCTTGAACTGGATCCTTTCACGGCGCTGTATACCCTCACGCACGATATCGACGACGACCATGCTGCCCTGGCGAAAGGGCTGTCTTCGCCAGCGTTCGCGGTCGGCGCCCTCGGCAGTCGAAGCAAGGCATCGGATCGCAGCGCACGCCTGCGCGCGGCCGGCTTTTCCGATTCGGATCTGGACCGGCTGCATACGCCGGCCGGCCTGGCAATCAATGCCCGCGAGCCGCGCGAAATCGCCCTGTCGGTATTGGCCGAACTGGTCGCGCTGCGACCGCGCGTGAACGCGGCCACGGCTTGATTGGAGCCATCGTACTGGCCGCTGGCGCATCCACGCGCTACGGCTATAGTTCCAAGCTCCTCGCCGGGTTCAGCGGACAGCGCGTTATCACGCGAAGCCTGGCGGCATTGGACGATCAGCCACTTCGGCCCGTCGTGATTGTCACCGGCCGGGCGTCACGGCGCGTGCGCGACACGATTCGGCGA
>DJIE01000179.1 GCA_002433465.1 Salinisphaera sp. UBA6602 | reverse complement strand
GCCGAGAGCAGTTCGTCGGGAATGCCGAAGGCTTCAATGTACGCCAACGCATCCGGGCGGATCTCGCCGAGCATGGCCCCGCGCAGGTTACGCAGCGCCTTGTACTTGCCCGAGGAGATATAGCCGTAGGTCAGATACCACTCGGCGTGCTGCAAGAGCGTGTCGATGGCCGAAAGCTGGCGCATGCGCTCCAGGGCCTGCTTCTCCGGGCCGTCGGCCAGCGGTTCGACGGCATCGGCGAACACCTGGGCGATATGGTGATGCATATCGGCATGGGCGAAAGCCATCATGTGGTCCTGGATATCGCTGAACGCCATGAACGGCTCCATGTCGTCCTGCTTGATGCGTTTGAACAGCCGGCGCGAAGCGGCGACCAGCAGGTTGTGCTTGCGCAACTTGAGCAGTTCGAGATGGAAATCGGCGCTGCGCAGGTGATCCTCGTCGGTCTTGCGTGCCGTCAACGGGTTGATATCGATCAGTTCGGTCCGGGCCATGCTGGTGAGCTCGCGCACCAGGGTCAGCGCCAGATTCTGTTCAAAGCCCTTGGCGAAGCTGGCCAGGCGGTTCTTCGATACCAGGTTGAGCAGTACGGTGTTGTCGCCCTCGAAGGTGGCGAATACGTCGATATCGCGACGAATGGTCGCGATCTGGTTTTCGGCCAGAAAGCCCAGCCCGCCACAGCATTCGCGTGCGGTCTGGGTGGCATCGATGGCATGCCAGGAGGCCATCGACTTGATGCCGGCGGCCAGGGTTTCCACCTCGCGTGCGGTCTTCTCGGTGCGATCGCGGAAACGCTCGATCAGATCGAAGGCGGCGAAATGCATGGCATAGGTATGGGCGATCGCCGGGAACAGGCGCATCTGGTGCGCCTTGTAGTCGATGATGCGCAGCTCACTGCCATCGTCGCCGCCGAACTGGCGTCGCACGGTGGCATAGCGGGTCGCGATCGCAAGGGACTTCTTGGCGGCCGTGACCGAGGCCGCGCCCACGCTGATACGCCCGCCCACCAGCGTACCCAGCATGGTGAAAAAGCGCTTGTTGCTGCCGGAAATCGGGCTGTCGTAGTCGCCGTTCTCGGCCACGCTGGCATAGCGATCGAGCAGGTTCTCGCGCGGGATGCGCACGTTGTCGAAGTACAGCCGGCCGTTGTCGACGCCGTCCAGGCCCATCTTGGAGCCACAGTCCTCGATACGCACGCCCGGTGCGGGCTCGCCGTCATCAGTGCGAATGGGCACGACGAAGGCGTGTACGCCGTAGTTCTCGCCGCCGGTGGCCAGCTGGGCGAACAGGGTCACCGCATGGCCGTCGCGAGCGGCGTTGCCGATCCACTCCTTGCGGGCCGACATGGTCGGCGTATTGATGACGAACTCGTCGGTGTCGGGGTCGAAGGTGGCGGTGGTCTCGACTTCCTGTACGTTCGACCCGTGGCCGGATTCCGTCATCGCAAAGCCGCCAAGCAGCTTGCCCGAGGCGATATCCGGCAAGTACTTTTTATGGTGCTCGTCGTTGCCCAGAAAGATGATGCTGCCGCCGAACAGGCCGAACTGCACGCCGAATTTCACCACCAGGCTCAGGTCGAACATGGCCAGGGCCTGGAACACATGGATGAAGCCGGCCATATCGCCTTCGCCGCCCACGCTTTCGGGCATGGCGCCAATGGCGATGTCCTGTTTTTCGGTCGCCAGATATTTCAGCCAGCGCAGCACCGTCGCGCGCTGGCTTTCCTCGGACTCGCCAGTGCTGTAAGTGAAGATGTCGTCGGCCAGGGCGTCGCGCACCTCCTGCCATTTCGTCGCGTAGTCGCCTTCCAGAATGCCGCGCAGCTTGTCCGCGTCGAAGCTCGGCTCCGGCTCGTTGCGGCTCTGGTCGACCGGCTCGCCGGTGTCCTGAAAGATCTCGGCGGACACGCCCATGCCGCTCACGCCATATTCGCGGGCATAGTCGGCTACAGCTTTGTTGAACTCGCCGTTAGCGCTGCCGCCCATTGCATCGCTCATCGCGGTCAGCGAGGGCTGGCGGCGACCGACCTGCTCGCGAATACGCCGGCGCAGGCGGGCCAGTTCGGTCGCATTGGGCGGATTGGCCGCGTCCAGCCATGCATCGAGCGTTTTACGCGTCTGTGTATCGATGCCCGGCAACTGCCCGGCCATGGACTCGATGTATGCAGATTCTTCCTGTGCGAGCGTACCGTCCGACCAGGCGATATAAATCACCGGGAGCAGCGGTTGGAGTTCGGTATCCTCGACTAGGGCATCGGTGCGCTGTGACATGAAACGTCTTCAGATAGGGCGGGTACTCCTTTGTACCAAAAACGGCGCGAATCCGATGCAACGCAGGCGCGATGGTGCCGTGCCGTGAACAGCACGCAGGCGCTCACGGACATACGGTACGGACAGGCGCGGTAGGGCTGGCGCGGCCACGCACGCCGGCCAAGCAAGGCGGCGGGTTCAGTTCGAGCCCTTGCCGTAACCCTGCGGATTGTTCGACTGCCAGCGCCAGGCGTCGGCCATGATGTCGTCGAGGCTGCGCCGGCAGTGCCAGTCGAGCTCGGTTTCGGCCTTGTGCGGGTTGGCCCAGCACTGGGCGATATCGCCCGGGCGGCGGGCCACGATGCGATAGGGCACCTCGCGCCCGCTCACGCGTTCGAACGCCCGTACGGCTTCGAGCACCGAGTGGCCCTTGCCGGCACCCAGGTTCCAGGTATGCAGGCCGGGCCCGTTGGCGATAGCGCGGGCGGCCTTGAGATGGCCCTCGGCCAGATCCATGACATGGATATAGTCGCGTACGCCGGTGCCGTCCGGGGTGGGGTAGTCGTCGCCATAGATCGACAGTTCGGGCAGGCGCCCGATCGCCACCTGGGACACGAAGGGCAGCAGGTTGTTGGGAATGCCGTTCGGGTCCTCGCCAATCTCGCCGCTTTCATGCGCGCCCGCCGGGTTGAAATAGCGCAGGATGGCGATCGACCAGTCCGGATTCGCGGCATGCAGATCCTGCAGGATCCATTCGATCATCAGCTTGGAACTGCCGTAGGGGTTGGTCGGGCGCCCCGTGGGCGCGGCCTCGGTTAGGGGCATGACGTCGGATTCGGCATAGACCGTCGCCGAGGAGCTGAACACGAGCGTGCGCACGTCGGCGCCGCGCATGGCTTCGCACAGCGAAAGCGTGCCGCCCACGTTGTTTTCGTAATAGGCCAGCGGCTTCTGGGTGCTTTCGCCCACGGCCTTGAGGCCGGCGAAATGAATCACCGCATCGACCCCATGCTCGGTCAAGGCCTGTTGCAGACGCGCGGTATCGCGAATATCGGCTTCGATGAACGTCAGGGAACGCCCGCTCAGTCGTTCCACGCGCCGTAACGACTCGCGCGAGGCGTTGGAGAGATTGTCGTAGACGACGACGTCATAGCCGGCCTGCAGCAGCACGAGCGCGGTATGGGAGCCGATATAGCCGGCGCCGCCGGTCAGAAGCATCGTCATGGCCTGAATCCTGTCTTAGCCGTGGGCGTTGTACAAAACGCGGCCCGGCGGGGTGGCGCCGGCATGAGCCGCCGGCGCCTTCGCCGTCTTTATCGGCCGAGCAGCCCGGAAAAGAACTGATGCGCGTTTTCCTGCAAATGGTCGACGTCGTAGCCGCCTTCCTGGATGACACACACGGGCATATCCAGTTCGGCCATGGCACGACCGATACGGGCGAAACCCTCGCTGGTGACGGCGACCTTGGCCTGCGGGTCGTTTTCGTAGATATCGAAGCCCAGCGGCAGCACCAGCACGTCGGCGCCGAAGAGTTTGATGGCGGCCACGGCTTCATCGAGCTTTTCGAAGAAGGTTTCTTCCGGCGAGCCGTGCGGCATCGGCAGGTTGATGTTGTAGCCGTAGCCCGCGCCCGCGCCGCGTTCATCCGCGTGGCCGGTGACCACCGGGTAGAAGTTGGTCGGATCGCCGTGAATGGAGATATAGAGCACGTCGTCGCGCTCCCAGAAGATCTCCTGAATGCCCTGGCCGTGGTGCATGTCCGGGTCGAGCACGGCCACGCGATCGAACTTGTCGCGCAGGGCCTCGGCGGCGATGGCGGCGTTGTTGAGATAGCAAAAGCCGCCGGCGCCGTCGCGGCGCGCGTGATGACCCGGCGGCCGGCACAGGCCATAGGCAAAACGCTCGCCGGCGAGGATGTCGTCGGCGGCGGTCAATGCGGTCTGGGCCGAGGCATAGGCGGCTTTCCAGGTGCCTTCGCCGATCGGGCAGCTGCCGTCGGCCTGGTAGCGCGCAGACTCGGCAAGAATGCCCTTGAGCGGATTGGGCGAGCGCACGAAGATGTTCGACATCACTTCGTTGCCCCAATCGTCGGGGATCTCCATCCAGCGCCGGTGCGCGGATTCGAGAAAGCGCAGATAGCCCAGGTCGTGCACCTGGGAGATCACTTTCATGCCGTGGTCGACGGGCTTGTCGACCGCGATATCCAGGCCTTCGAGCGCGGCGACCAGCGGTGGCGTGCGCGCCGGGACTTCCTGCGGTTCGCGCATCTGTCCGCGGGTCAGATAGCTCTTGGGTACATGCTCGTTCTGGGTCGGGTCGAAATAGGCTTTCACGGCACTGCCTTCCGTTGGGTCGAAAAATGAACGCGCGACGATGTTCGTCGCATGACTTCGGCTTGCAACATACGCCGGCCGGGCCTTTGCCTGCAATGCATAATTGGCGTCAGCCCGAGTAGCGCGCAAAAAAAAGCCGGCGGGTCGGCCCGCCGGCTTGCAAGCGATCAGCCGCTTGACTACTTGCCGCGCGGCACGGTCTGGACTTCGACGAATTCCATGATGCCTTCGTCGCCGCCTTCACGGCCGATGCCCGACTGCTTCATGCCGCCGAACGGCGCATGCGGGGCCGGGCCGGTGCCGGTGTTCCAGCCGCAGTGCCCGAAATGCAGGCCGCGAATGGTTTTTTCGGCACGCTTTTCGTCCGAGGTGAACACATAGGACGCCAGGCCGAATTCGGTGGTGTTGCCCAGTTCGATCACTTCGTCTTCGTCGTCGAACTCGATCATCGGCACCAGCGGGCCGAAGGTTTCTTCCTTGCAGCAGGCCATGTCGTGGGTCACGCCGGTGATCACGGTCGGGGTGTAGAACAGGTTCTTGTCGGCGTCGAGTTCGTCCGGGTGCTTGCCGGCGACCAGCTTGGCGCCTTTCGACAGCGCATCAGCGACGTGATTCTGGACCTTCTCGAAGCCGGCCTTGTTGATCAACGGACCGACGTCGATGTCTTCATCCATGCCGTCGCCGACCTTGAGCGCCTTGACCTTTTCGACCAGCTTGTCGGTGAATTCCTTGTACACGCCGGCCTGCACGTAGATGCGGTTGGCGCATACGCAGGTCTGGCCGCCGCCGCGGAACTTGTTGCCTACCAGCTGGGTGGTGGCATGGTCGATATCGGCATCGTCAAAGACGATGAACGGCGCGTTGCCGCCCAGCTCCAGGCCGAGTTTCTTGACGTGATCCTTGCTCTGCTCGATGAGCAGCTTGCCGACTTCCGTGGAGCCGGTGAACGAGATCATGGTCACGTCGGGCGAGGACATCAGCTCGCCGCCGATCTGGCTGGACGAACCCATCACCAGGTTCACGAAGCCCTTGGGCAGGTCCAGGCGTTCGTGGAAGAGCTGGAACATGGCGATCATGGTCAGCGGCGTTTCGCTGGCGGGCTTGATCACGCTCGGGCAGTCGGCCGCGATCGCCGGAGCGATCTTCTTGGCGATCATGCCGATCGGGAAGTTCCAGGGCGTGATCAGGCCGACCACGCCGACCGGACGGTGGTGGACCGTCCACGTGCAGTCCTTGGCCTTTTCCTTGAGCTGGTCGGGCTTGAGGATATCGATGTTCTTGGCGCAATAATCGAAGAACCCGGCAGCGTATTCGACCTCACCCTGGGCTTCCTTCCAGGGCTTACCGTGTTCCAGACACAGGATGCGCCCGATCTCTTCCTTTTCGTCGAGCAGAGCATCGCGGATGTCTTCGAGCCATTCGCGGCGGGTTTCTAGATCGTTGGGCTTCAAGGCGCCCTTGGCGGCTTCGATGGCGCGCCGGGTTTCGGCCTGGCCCATCTTGGGCATCTCGGCCAATACCTTGCCGTTGGCAGGATTGAGGACCTCCACGCTTTCGCCGGAGTCGGCCTCGACCCACTGGCCGTCGATATAACCGGAAATATGTTTCAGCAGATACGATTCGATCATGGGTGTCCTCGGTCCTGTCTTGACGACTTGAAGCTATGAATCGGGTCACGAACCGGCGCTGCGGTTCGATGGGAATGTCTGTTTCGACGCGCTATCAGTGATCGGGGCGTCGGTGCCGCTTTTAAAGCCTGTGCCACGGGTCCTTTATTCACGCCGCGCCTGGCGCATAGCCGTGATGCTTGCTGACCTGGTTGAAAAGCGCATCGCCGCGCTGCCAGCGGGCAAGATTGTCCAGGAACTGGTCGACAAGCGCATCGCGCCAGCCCACGAAGTCGCCGGCCATATGGGCGGACATGAGCACATTGTCCAAGCCCCAGAGCGGGTGGTCGGCCGGCAGCGGCTCCTGTTCGAATACGTCGAGTGCGGCGCCGGCGATCTGTCGGTTGACCAGGGCATCCACCAGGTCGTCGGTGACCACGATCGGCCCGCGGCCGATGTTGATGAAGCGCGCATGCGCGGCCATCGCCGCGAAACGGCGGGCGTCGAACCAGTGTTCCGTGGCCTCGGTGAGCGGCGCGGCCACCACCACGTAGTCGGCATGCGGCAGGTGCCTATCGATATCGTCGGCCGCATGCACGGCCGAAAATACCTCGTCGGCCTCGCGGAGACGCCGGGCGATGCCGGTCACGTCCATGCCTACGGCCTTGCACAGGCGCCCGATTTCGCGGCCGATGGAGCCGGCGCCGGCCACGAGCACACGTTTGCCGTGAATGCTCTCGGTATCGCGATGCACCCAGCGGCGCTGCTGCTGGTAGGCGATGTTGGCGCGGGTGTCCTTGGCGAACATGAGAATCGCACCGAGCACGTATTCGGCGATATTGCGATCGAATATGCCCTGGGCGTTGGTGACCGGAATATCGGAATCGACCAGGGCGTCGAACATGAGCTGGTCAACGCCTGCGCTTGCCGCATGAACCCAGCGCAGGCTGTCGGCCGCGGGCCAGGCGGCCTCCAGGGCTTCGGTGCGAAAATCGGTGACCAGCAGGATCTCGCTGCCGGGCAGGGCATCGCGCAGGCTGGCTTCGTCGTGGGCGATACGAATATCGCCATGCTCGTGCAGCCGGCCGACCGATGGCGGGCCGTCGGGCGTATCGGTCAGAACGGTAATCCGAGGTCGCGGCTCGTCGGGGTCGACGGCGTGCTCGGCTGACATTTTGACGGCGTTGTCGTGGCTCATGCAGGAGTGCGCGCCTGCGCGTTCACGAAGCGCGGGATTCCATGGATCATGCAGCACGGTACCCAGAGGCCGAGCCGAGCGTCAATAGCTGCTTTGAATCCCCGTGGCGACTTGTCTTGACCGGGCTTGCAAGACCTGCCTACGCTCGCGCTGATGGCCCTGTTCGGCCATTGCCATCCTGCGTCACGAGGCACCCATGGTCGCGAACCTGAAAAAGAGCAAAGAGATCCTGTCCGCCGATCCGGATGAGCGTTACGTGCGCGACCGGCTGGTGTGGAACCCGGCCATGCACGCGATCCCGATTTCGGGCATTCGCCGCATGGTCAATCGGGCCGCCGAGCTCGACGACGTCGTTCATCTGTCGATCGGCCAGCCCGACTTCGCCACGCCGCGCCATATCATCGATGCGCATATCCATGCGCTGGAAGCCGGCCAGACCGGCTATACCATGGATGCCGGGTTGCCGGAGCTTCTGACCGCGCTCAAGGAATACTACAACGCGCGCTATCGCAGCACGCTCACCGAAGACAACTTCCTGATCACCACTGGGGCCACGGAAGGCATCTATCTGCTGATTACGGCCATGGCCGCGCCGGGACGCGAGTTCATCATCGCCGACCCGACCTTCCTGCTCTATGCGCCGTTGATTCGCATGAACGGGGGCCAGGTGCGCACCGTGCCCACCAAGGCCAGCGAAGGTCACCAGATCGACCCCGAGCGCATCATCAACATGATCGGGCCCAATACGCACGCGATCATTCTCAATTCGCCGAGCAACCCGACCGGGACGGTCTATCCGCGCGAAACCGTGGAATGGCTTTGCCAGGAAGCCGCCTACCGCGGCGTCGAGATCGTCTCCGACGAGGTTTACGACAACCTCATTCTCGACGATATCGATTACCCGAGCGTGCTCTCCTGTGCCACCGACTTGGACGGCGTGGCCGTGGTATCGAGTTTTTCCAAGACCTATGCCATGCCGGGGCTGCGCGTCGGCTGGGTGGTTGCCGACCAGAACACGATCCGGACCCTGCGCCGTTACCATATGTTCACCACTACCGTAGCCAGTACACCGGCACAGTGGGCCGGCGTCGCCGCGCTGGTGGGCGATCAGAGCTGCGTGGACGAGATGGTGCGCGAATACTCGCGCCGGCGTGACCGGGTGGTGGACCTGGTCGCCGATACGCCGGGGCTGACCGGCTACTGGCCGCAGGGCGCGTTCTATATCGCACCCTCGCTGCCGCACGGCGTGGACGGCGGCAACCTGTGCATGCGCATGCTCGAGGAAACGGGTGTGTGCGTGATTCCGGGCGATGCTTTCGGCGAGGATTCGAACAGCCTGATGCGCATCAGCTACTCGACCTCGATGGAAAAGATCGAGGAGGCCTTCGAGCGGCTACAGCCCTGGATGGCGCGCCAGCCGGAGCTGCGCGGCTATAGCTGACGGCACCGTATCGGCTCGCACGAAAAGCCCGGGGTTGTTGTTCCAACCCCGGGTTTTTTTTGGCGTCAGCCGTCCAGGGCGCCGCACTGTGCCGAAGGCGCACCCGCGGAACGGGCCTCGGACGGCATTTCGCTGGCATAGGTCACGCGTACGGGGTAGACCTCGCCAGCGTCGTTGTGCATGTTGCCGATGCCGCGGTATTCAAGCAGACGCTTGCTATCGGGGTCGTAGGTGAGCTTGAGCGAATCGACGAAGAAATTCACGAGGAACATATCCAGCTCGGCGTCGAAAACGACCGCCTCGCTGCCCTCGAACGTCGTGGTGCCGGTCTGTTTGGCGCGTAGTTTGACCACGGCCTGCCGGCCCGCGGCCGCGAAGTTGAACGCGACGGTCTTGCCAGCCGTCAGCGCGTCGAAGCGCTCGCGCACCAGCGGGTCGAAGCCGGAGTCGGCCGCCATCGGCGGCTTGATCGTGAAGGTCTTGGTCTGTTCCTGCGCATCGCTCGACTCGCGTCGGAACATGGTCCACTGGCCATTGGCGTGGCGAATGCCTTCCTGATAGCCGCTGGCGGGGATCTCGAGGGTATAGGTGGGCACCGTATCGCTGTCGGCAAACTCGAGTTGTTTGGTGGCGATGGTCTGGCCGTTACGGCCGACGTAGGTCACATCCCAATGGTTGATCTTGCCGTCGACCAAGCGTTGTTCGTGGTGCTCGGTGTAACGATAGTCGCCGCCCTCGAGGGTATAGCCGTAGCCGTTGAAACAGCGCATGTCGCCGTCGCTCGTGCTTTGCTGGGCCATGCCCGCGGTCGCGCCGAGGGCGATGCCGGTGCCGGCCAGTACCACCGCGGTGGAGCGCATCAGATGATGTGTATGCATGGTTTTCCTCAGCTGGAGCGTTGGCGTTGCGGCACGAACAGGTAGTGGGCAATACCCCACTCGTTGCCGGCGTTGTAGCCGAACAATTCGGCAACGGCCATGAAGAACATCCGCCAGCGTTGAAACCAGCGTTCGGCTTCGGCGTCGCCGTAGGTTTCGCGAAATATCGCCATGATCGGTTTCTCGGCGGCATCCATGCGCTCGAGCCAGCTGTTGGCGGTATCGCGATAGTGCGTGCCGGACAGCCACCAGTGCTTGCGCAGGCGCATGTCTTCCTGAAAGTGTGCGAACAGATGCTCGCTGGGCATGATGCCGCCGGTAAAGAAGTAACGCGCCATCCAGTCGTAGTCGCCGTCGTTTTCGAACGTGTAGGCGAGCAGCTTATGGGCGAATACGTGTACGAACAGACGGCCGTCGTCGACCAGCCAGCGGCTGATGCGCGCGAACAATTCGCGGTAGTTGCGCATGTGTTCGAACATTTCGACGGAAACGATGCGATCGAAGCACTGCTCGCCCGGGTCGAACTCGTTGATGTCGCAGGTTTGAACCTGCAGGTTATGCAGCCCGAGCCGGCTCGCGTTTGCCTCGATCGCCTCGCGCTGGGCATTGGAATTGGACACGGCGACGATATCGGCGCTGGGGAAGCGCTTGGCCGCCCATAGCGCAAACGAACCCCAGCCGCAGCCCAGATCGAGAATACGCTGGCCATCGTGCAGCCGCGCGCGCTCGGCATAGAGCGCGAGCATGGCGTGCTCGGCCTGATCGAGCGTCTTGATGCCGGGCTCGAACAGACAGCCGCTGTATTTGCGATGCGCACCGAGAACGTATTCGAAGAAGGCGGGCGGCAGCTCGTAGTGCTGGGCGTTGGCGTCCTCGGTGTGCTGGGCGATGGGCCCG
>DJIE01000174.1:12758-14658 GCA_002433465.1 Salinisphaera sp. UBA6602 | reverse complement strand
TTCCGCGTGCAGGCGTACCAGCGCGCGGCGTACGGCCTCGCGTGCGTAGCCGGCCACGCGGTCGGCCCCGTCGCCGGTGGCCGTACCGAAATAGTCGTAGCCCATACGCGCACCGCCGCCGGCGCTGGCAGATTCGCGCACGCCGTTTTCTTCAACCTGTACCGACACGTTCACCCGCACCAGCGGGCGCACGTCGCCGGCCAGCGTGCCGTCGGAGGCCGCGACCAGCATGGTGTCTGAGGAGCCCGCCAACGACACGGTCACGCGCACCACGCGCTCGTCTGCATCGCGAGCGATCTTGTCGGCGTGATGTAACAGCGCGACCTTGGCATCGGCGTCGAGCGTGGCAGACGGGTCGATCGGCGCATAGCGCGTGGCCGCGCCGCTGTCACGACGGGTCAGCGCATTCACGGTTGCGCTCTTGCCATCCCGGGCAATCGCGGCCGCAGCCTGTGAGGCCCGGGTCAAGGCCGGAAAGGCAAGCTCGTCGGCATAGGCAAAACCGGTCTGCTCGCCGGCCAGGGCACGCACGCCCACACCCTGTGACGTCGACGCGCCCGCGCTGCGTACCACGCCGTCCTCGAGCATCCAGGATTCGTTCTTGAGAATCTGGAAATAGAGGTCGGCATAGTCCACGCCCGGTACCATCAGGCCCCGAAGCGCGGATTGCAGCTGGCCGGCGTCGATGCCGGCACGGCCGAGCAGGGTGTCGGAAGCGATATCGATAGCGTTTTTCATCGCATCACATTAACACCGCGCGGCGCCTCGTTGGGGGCGCCGCTGGCACGATCAGAGGGTGAGGATCGTCGAGCCGGTGGTTTCGCGGTTGGCCAGGGCCCGATGGGCCTCGGCGGCGTCTTCGAGCGCGAAACGCTGGCCGATGTTGATGCGCACATCGCCGGATTCGAGCACCGCAAAGAAGTCGGCGCACATCATCTCGAAGCGTTCGCGGGTGTCGGCATAGCCGCCCAGGCTGGGCCGGGTCACGAACAGCGAGCCGCCCTTGTTGAGTTCGACGAGATTCACGCCTTCGACGGGGCCGGAGGCGTTGCCGAAACTCACCATCAAACCGCGCTTGGCCAGGCAGGCCAGAGAGTCCTGCCAGGTGTCTTTGCCGACCGAGTCGTAGACGACGGGCACCATTGCGCCGTCGGTGAGCTCGCGCACTCGTTCGGGCACTGATTCGCGGGTGTAGTCGATGGTCATCCAGGCGCCGTTGCGCTTGGCGATACCGGCCTTGTCTTCGTTCGATACGGTGCCGATCACGTGCGCGCCCAGCGCATGCGCCCACTGGCAGGCAATCGAACCCACGCCGCCGGCCGCGGCATGGAACAGGATCGTGTCGTCTTCGCCGATGGCATAGGTCTGGCGCAGCAGATACTGCACGGTCAGGCCCTTGAGCATGCTCGCCGCGGCGCTTTCGAAATCGATCGCCTGCGGCAGGGCGATCGCCTTGTCGGCGTCCATGGTGATGAACTCGGCGTATGCGCCCAGCGGGCCCTGGGCATAGGCCACGCGATCACCCTCGGCGAAATCCTCGACGCCTTCACCCACGGCATCCACCACGCCAGCACCCTCGGTGCCCAGCCCGCTCGGCGGCTGCGAGGGGTAGAGCCCGCTGCGCACGTAGATATCGATGAAGTTCAGCCCGACCGCGCGGTTGGCGATACGTATTTCGCCGGGGCCGGGGTCGCGCGGCTCGACGTCGACGAGTTTCAGGACTTCAGGACCACCGGTCTCGGCGAACTGGATTTGACGGGCCATCGGGCGCTCCTTTGAAAACAGCGCAGTCAATCAATGCGCTATTTCTAGCAGTCCTAGGGCCTGTCGTCACGGGATATACCATCGCATTGCCTGTGCCGGGCGCGCCATGCTGCGTTGCGGACCTTGACCGTGGGCC
>DJIE01000174.1:0-12449 GCA_002433465.1 Salinisphaera sp. UBA6602 | reverse complement strand
GGCCCGCCACGCTCGGCGGCCCGCGCCTTGCCTGACACGCCCGGCACGGGCAAGCCCCAACGGATAACGATCGATGCGACGGCTTATCTCGCGACGACAGGCCCTAGAACAAACGTCGATGCGACAGACAGGGAAAGCCTTCGCGCAGGCTGGCGATACGGGCCCGGTCGATGGGGGCGACGATCACTTCGTTGGCTTCGCTTTGCGCTTCGGCCTTGATCTGGCCCCAGGGGTCGATGATCAGGCTGTGCCCATAGGTGCGCCGGCCGTTGGCGTGATGGCCGGCCTGGTTGGGCGCGATCATCGTGACCAGGTTTTCGATGGCCCGGGCACGCGTGAGCACGTGCCAGTGCGCGCTGCCGGTGGTATGGGTGAACGCCGACGGCGCGACCACGATTTCTGCGCCCTCGGCGGCCATGGCGCGATAGAGCTCGGGAAAACGCAGGTCGTAGCACACGCTCAGCCCCAGCCGGCCGATCGGCGTATCCACGACATGGGGCGTGGGCGGGCCGGCCACGAAGGTGGCGGACTCGCGATAGGCCTCGGCCGAATCCGGCACGCCCACGTCGAACAGGTGGATCTTGTCGTAGCGGGCCACGCGTTCGCCGTTGTCGGCATACACCGGGCAGCTGGGGTAGACACGATCGGGTTCATCGCTTGCCAGCGGAATCGTGCCGCCGACGATCCAAAGGCCGTACTTGCGTGCCGCCTCGGCCAGGAAGTCCTGGATCGGCGTATGGCCGTTGCCGGCGCCGTCGGCCTCGGCCACGCCGATCTTGTCGGTTTCATGGGCGCCCATCAGGGCGAAGTTCTCCGGCAGCACAGCGAGCTGGGCGCCGCGCCGTGCGGCATCGGCGAGCAGGTCGTCGGCACAGGCCAGATTAGGCGCGACTTCACCGCGCGAGTTCATCTGGATGGCGGCGACGTGGGGCAGGTTGGAATCGGCGGTCATGGCGGGCTTCTTCGGTCGGGCTATTCTTCGGCGCTGGGCTGCTCGATGCGCGGGTTGTCCCAGCTGCCTTTCAGGGTATACGCGATGCTCGAGAATTTCTTGATCGGTTTCTTGAACAGCTCCTGCATGGCGAATACCGCCGCGCCCACCAGCGGGCCGCCGAGCACGGTACTGGCCACGGTCACACCGCTGCCCACCTTGGGCACGATGGTCACGCGTTCGTCGTAGTCGCGTGCGGCCAGGCCGATGCGCCCGTTCATGCGGATCTGCGAGGACGGCGTGTCGATACGCACATTGTCGCTGTAGGCGTTGCCGTTCTCGATTGTGAAGTTCGCCCGTACCTTGTCGAAGGCCAGCCCCTCGTCGACCACGTCGCGAAAATCCAGGCGCAGGCGGCGTGGCAGCACGTAGAGATTAACCAACCCCAGCACCCGTGCCGCGCCGGGTTCGACAGCGGTGAAGGTGCCGTTGTCGAGGGCGAGTTCTACCTGGCCGTCGAGCGCGCGTAGATCCAGTCCGACCGGGTTCGGGGCGATGTTCAGGCGGGCGTGCAGGCGCGTGGAATCGGCGTTCACGCTGGCCGGATAGCCGAGAGTCCGCAGCAGCCCGGCCATGCCGGCGCCCTCGAAGCGGGTCTGGGCACTGGCCTCGGTCTGGCCGTTGTCGTGAACCCAGCGACCGGTGGCCCAGCCCTCCATAGCCCCGTTCTTGAGCTGGAAGCGGTCGAGCTGCCAGCCGTCGGGCTGGGCGCGGGCCTTGACTTCGGCCTGGCCGAAGTCGGTGTCGTCGACTTCGAAATTGGCCACGAACACATCCAGATGGGGCAGGTCGGCCGGGTCGATGTCCTGCCAGATGATCGGGCTGGTCTCGACCGGTGCGGCCACGGGCTGCTGTGGTCGTGTCCTGAGCGCGAGCCGGGCGAGATTGCCGGCAATATTGATATTGCCGCCGGCGGGCTGGGTCCAGGTGACCTGGCCCTGGGTATCCGGGCCTTCGAAATCGATCCGCCAGCCCGGGCGCGCGTTCATGGTCTGCGCGCGCAGATGCGTGTTCTGGAAGTAGCGATTGTCGAAGGCCAGTGCGCCGATGCGCATATCACCGCCGATGAAATCCAGCGCGCTGGCGCTGCTGCCGGACTGGGCGGCGGCGCGGGTGGCGGCTTCGACCTGATCCTGTACCACCGTGAACCAGCCCAGCCCGTCGACGTGATCGGCCCGACCGCCGATCCAGATACCGTCTTGATCCGGCGGGGTGAGGCTGCGGTCGTTGAGCAGCGCCTGAATACGGGTGACCGCGCCGTCGCGCAGGCGCACGGTGGTATCCACGCGGCCGTCGTAGCCGACGTGTACGCGGCTGGCATCGCCGGCCACGGTGATGGCCAGCGGCGCGGCACGATCGGCGGGCTTGTCCAGCGGCTCCGGCAGCTCAAGGGCGAGGCCGCGCAGGTCGCTTTTCAGGTCGATGTCGGACACGTCGCCGTTGCGGGCGACCTCGAAGGCCACGTTGAAATCGCTCGCGCCTTGGCCATAGCGCAGCCACGACTCGGGCAGATAGTGGGCGACCGCCGCGCCGTCCTGCGGCAGCTGCAGCCGGGCACGCGCGACGATGCGCTGGCGCTGGCCGGCCACCGGCACCACGTCGGCATCCAGCGCCACCCCGAGCAGATTGCCCTTGAGAGAGCGCGCGCTCAGCCCGCGTGCGTCGTCGAAGTGCAGGGTGCCGGTGATGGCGGTGATCGGGCCGGGCAGGGCCGCCGTGCGCAGCGTCGTCCCGCGCGCCCGCACATCGCCGGACACTTTTACGTCGCCCAGCTCGGGCTTGAGCGGTATGCGCAGATCGATCGACAGATCGGCCGGGCCGGTCACCTTGAGCGCGTCGACGATTTTCGCAAAGCGATCGCGCAGCGGCGAGCGCACCAAGAAGGCCAGCATCTTCTCGGCCCGAGCGTTGCGTGCCTTGCCGTCGATCTCGAGCACCGGTTCGCGCACGTTTTCCACCCGGCCGGTGGCCGGGCCGAGGTCTACGTCCAGCATGCGCGCGGCGGCCACGTCCACGCGCAGATCATCGCCGTCGAGTACGAGCTTGCCGCGTGCGCCTGTCAGCGGCGGCCAGTCGTCCTTGTAGGTCACGTCGACGTCGTGGCCCACGAGTTCCAGATGAAAGCGTTCGTCGCCCTGGGGGTTGGCGAACGGAAACCGGTCCATGGCCCCGCGCAGTTCCAGGGTGGCGCTGTCGAGCGTGCCGGCGGTAATGGCCTTGGGCAGCCAATCGCGCAGCTTTTCGTTGGGCAGGTCGTCAGCCTGCGGAATACGTGCGAGCAGGCGTGCGACCTGCGGGGCGCTGGCGCTGGCCTGCAGATCCACTACCGGCGCCTGGCCGGGCCGAAGCCGTATCCGGCCGCTGCTTTTGAATTCGGCTTCGGCGCTGGCGAGCTGGAGCTTGCGGGCGTCGATCTGCCAGCCGCCGTCGCGGCGCTGCCAGGCGATTTCGCCGTCCAGGTCGTCCATCGCCAGTTCGCCGCGCAGATAGCGGCGGGCGCTGAGCGTGCCGCCGGCGTTGTTGAACTGCAGGATGTGGTTGTCGCCCTGCTGGTAATAGCTGCCTGCCAGCGGGCCGACCGTGATGGCCGGGTCATCGATAGACAGGTGGTTGAAGTCCAGGGCCAGCTGCAAGGGCGTATCGCTACCGAGCGTGAGGGCGAGATTGTCGACCTGCGCATCCACCGCGGTATCGGCAAGACGGTCGATCCGCAGCCGGGCCAGACGCGTGGCAATGCCCACCGGCAGATGGCGGGCGTCGATACGCAGGCGCGGCTCGTCGAGGTCGATCCCGCCGGTCAGCGCAAAGCGATCCAGCCCGGGTGCGTCGCCGTCGAAGGCGGTCATCGCCAGTCGGATATCGTCAGCGCTGGCGTTTGCGTCGGCCGCTTGCGCGATGCCGGCTGCCTCGAAAGTGGCAGACAGCGCAGGCACCAGATCGGCGTCGGTCGCGGTGTCGGCTATCGCCGCCAGATCGAGCTGGGCCTCGGCGTTGATCAGCTGCCCTTGCTGCCAGTGGCCGTCGACCGTGGCCGCCATGCGGCCGCCGGAAAGCCGTTCGCGCAGTGCCGGCTCGATCAGCTGCGTGCTGCGCGCCAGCGAAGGGGTGTCGAGACCGTCCACGCTGAATTCGAATTCGGCCGTATCGATGTTCGGCAGGCGCCCGGAAAAACGGGCCTGGCCCTGGGCGTGCTCGAGCCAGTTCAGGCCGTCGAGGTTGAATTGCAGGCCATAGCTGTCGTTCTCGCTGCGGGCGATGCGCGCATCCAGGCGTTCGATACGACCGCGCCCGTCGGGCAGGCGCGCGTCGAGCAGGGTGATATCGGCATCGCTGATTCGGGCCGAACGCAGCATGGCCATGCGCTCGTTGACCGTGTTCCAGTCCAGCGGCGCGTCGCCCGGCCGCGACCAGTACGCCAGCTGTGGCCGGCCGTCTTCGCCGCGGCGTAGCGTGAGCGTGGGCCGCTCCAGCGTCAGCCCGTCCGGCAGGCGTTTGCCGTGAATGAGGTCGGTAAAGGAAAAATGCAGGCCCAGGCTGGCGAGCGTCACCGCCGGCTGATCGAAGCCGTGGCGGGTCACGCGCACGTCAGCCAGCTCCAGCAGCGGGCCGTTCCATTGCCAGCGCAGTTCGATGGCCTGGATATCGATATCGGCGTCGATACGCCGGCCGATGCGCTCGGCCAGCGCTTCGCGATAGCCGGGCACGAGATGATCGATCAGGCGCACGCCGCCCACCAGCAGGCCGGCCAGGATCACGAGGCTGGCGAGCGTAACGACGAACGCGCGTTTGATGATCGTCGTACTAGCCATGCGCGGGCGGGTTGTCTCGACTCGGCAGGCGTTGACCCCTGGCGCGATACGAACGCTGCATAGCCTGCCGGCGTGAAACTGTATTGGCGAAGCGCTTAGCGGGCATGAATGTGTCGGGCGGCGATCGGACGGCGGCGTTGGTGTTTCGACACGGCCGCGCGCTCGGGGTTCGCAAGGCGTGTCGGCGACGCCGCAGTCTGGACCGGGCCGGCGCGGCGCTGCGGTGTCGACGACGATCGCGCACGTCCGGCGGCAAGCCAGGGCGTTCGCGGGCGTCGTGGCGCCTCACAGCTTACATCACCACCAGATCGAACTGTTCGGCCGTGTAGAGCGATTCGGACTGGAGACGCACCGCGAGCCCGGTGTCGGCACAGACATCGTGAAAGGCGCCGGCCAGTTCATCCAGCAACAGGCCGATGATATCGGGGGCGGCGAGAATCAGCAGTTCCTCGACGCGCTGGCTGCGGGCCAGCCGGCTCATTTCGCGAAACAGCGAAAAACAGACGGTCTCGCAGGTCTTGACGAAGCCGCGGCCCTGGCAGCTCTCGCAGGGATGACACATGAGCTGCTGCAACGATTCGCGGGTGCGCTTGCGGGTGACTTCCACCAGCCCCAGAGGGGAAATGGCGCCCACGCTGGTCTTGGCCGGATCGGCATCGAGCGCGGCGCGCAGGGCGGTGAGTACCTGGGCCTTGTGCTCGGCATCGACCATGTCGATGAAGTCGATCACGATGATGCCGCCTAGATTACGCAGGCGCAGCTGGCGGGCCACCGTGTTGGCAGCCTCGATATTGGTACGCAGCACCGTTTGTTCGAGGCTGCGGGTGCCGACGTAGCCGCCGGTATTCACGTCGACCGTGACCATCGCCTCGGTCTGTTCGATGATGAGAAAACCGCCGGAGCGCAGCGGCACCTTCGGCGCCAGGGCGCGTTCGATGGCTTCTTCGATCCCGTATTGCGAGAACAGCGGCACCGGCTTGGTGTAGTGGCAGGTGCGTTCGGTGAACTCGGGGGCAAAGCGCTGGGTGAAGCCGGTCATTTCCTGCCAGGCGGCTTCGTCGTCGATGGTGATCGCCGCCACTTCGGGCGTGAGCATGTCGCGCAGCATGCGAATTGGCAGCGCCAGATCGCCGTAGAGCAGGGTCTCCGGGGCGACGGTACGGCTTTGCTGGAGGATATCGTTCCAGACCGTGGCCAGAAAACGCATGTCGGCGGCCAGGGCATGGTGGGGCGCGCCGTCGCCGACCGTACGTACGATGAAACCGCCGGTCAGACCCAGCTCTTCGCGAATGCCGGCCACGGCGCTGTGCAGCCGGTTGCGTTCGGCTTCGTTTTCGATGCGGGCAGAAACGCCGATACGCGGGTTGTAGGGCATATAGACCAGAAACCGCGACGGAATCGCCAGGTCGGTGGTCAGCCGTGCGCCCTTGCTGCTCATCGCATCCTTGGACACTTGCACCAGAACACGATCGCCCTGGTTGAGCCGGTTCTGGATGCGTGGCGCCACGTCCTGCGTTTCGGCCGGGCGGCGCACCATGTCCGAAATCTGCAAAAAGGCGGCCCTGGGCAGGCCTACGTCGATGAACGCCGCCTGCATGCCCGCGAGTACGCGCTGCACCTTGCCCAGGTAGATATTGCCGACCACGCTGCCGGTCGCATCGCGCTGGATATAGATTTCCTGCAGCACGCCGTTTTCCAGGTGCGCCGCACGCGTTTCACCCTTGGAGACGTTGACCAGGATCTCGATACGCGTGGGCTCGGGATCGGCCTCGGGCAGACACGAGACGCTCACCGCGGTTTGCGTCGACGTGTGCATGGGCAGGGCAGGTTATGGGAATTCGATGCCATGCACTCGATTGTCGGCGCACAGCGTATGCCACTGCAAGCGCGCCCCGATCCACGCCCGGCGGCGTGCTCAGCCGCGATGGTAGGGATGACCGGTGAGAATGCTGTGGGCGCGAAACAGTTGTTCGGCCAGGATCACGCGTACCAAAGGGTGCGGCAGGGTCAAAGGCGACAGCGACCAGCGCCGGTTCGCCCGGGCCAGACTGTTCGGGCCGAGGCCGTCCGGGCCGCCGACCAGCAGGGCACGATCACGGCCGTCGGCCAGCCATTCGCGCATTTGTCCGGCCAGCTGCTCGGTCGACCAGGGCTTGCCGTCCACGGCCAGGGCGATCACGTCCAGATCGGGGGAGAGCGCATCGCAGATACGCCGATCTTCATCGGCGATCGCGCGTTCGGGCTTGCCGCCCTTGCGGTTGCCGGGCGCTATTTCGGTGAGTTCCAGCCGGCATTCATGCGGCAGGCGGCGGGCGTAGTCGTCGTAGGCGCCGGTAACCCAGCCGGGCATGCGCCGGCCCACCGCCAGCAGGCGTATTCGCATAAACTACGCCACGACGGAACTAGTGCGTGGTGGAGCTTTCGCCGGCGATCGCGTCCATGTCCCAGAGTTTTTCCAGCTGGTAATAGGCACGCGTAACCGGCTGCATGATGTGCACCACCACGCCGTTGAGGTCGATGAGTACCCACTCGGCCTGGCTCAGGCCTTCCACGCGCGGCTGGATACCGGCTTCCTTGGCGTGGGCGATCACCGTTTCGCCGAGGCGCTTGACGTGGCGTGCCGAGCGGCCGCTGCAAATGACCATATGATCGGCAATGGTCGTCAGTTCGGCGACGTCGAGCACCTGGACGGATTCGCCCTTGAGTTCGTCGACGGCTTCGATGGCCAGCTTCAGCAAGGCGTTAACCTGTGGATCGCTGTTGTGGGCGTTTTCGGGCTTGTCTTGTAGATTCATTGACTCGCGGCCGTGGCCGGTTGGGACTGATAGACGCCTGCATCCATAATGTCGTCGAGCACGGCGGTGGGCAAGAGGTAACGCGGACTTTCACCCCGCTCCAGCAGCTCGCGGATATAACTGGCCGAAATCACCAGCGGCGGCGGCATATAGGTATAGATATGGCCACCGAGCTCGCGATGCAACGTCTCGTGGCTATCGGTGCCCCGTTCGGCCAGGGCGTCGGCGGCTGCGCTGTCGAGCTCGCAGTCGATACCGGGACGGTCGATGAGCACGATATGGGCGCTATCGAAGATGCGTTCCCATTCATGCCAGCCTGGCAGCTTGGCGAACACATCGCGGCCCATGATCAGGCACAGCGGCGTATCCGGCATTTCGGCGCGCATGGAGGCCAGCGTATCCACGGTATAGGACGGTCCGTCGCGCAGCAGTTCGCGATCGTCCAGGCGCAGGCGCGGCTCGGTGCTCACGGCCACGCGAATCCATTTCGAGCGCTGGCCCGGCGATGCCGTGGGCGCGCCGCGATGCGGCGGCCGCGCACAGGGCACCAGGCGCACATGGGCCATATCGAGCGCGCTGGCCAGTTCCATGGCCAGGCGCAGATGCCCGTTGTGAACCGGATCGAACGTGCCGCCAAGGACACCGACAGGGGCGGTGGTCAAAATGTTTCTCCCGAAACGATCAGGGCGCTAGCGGACATGGCCGTCGCCGAATACGACGTACTTCAGCGAAGTCAGCCCTTCCAGCCCGACCGGCCCGCGCGCGTGGAGCTTGTCGGTGGAAATGCCGATCTCGGCACCCAGGCCGTATTCGAACCCGTCGGCGAATCGTGTCGAGGCATTCACCATCACCGAGGCGGAATCCACCGCGCGCATGAAGGCCCGTGCCCGGGTCACGCTTTCGGTGACGATCGCATCGGTATGGTGCGAGCCCCAGGTTTCGATATGGTCGATGGCCTGGTCCATGTCGTCGACGATACGAATCGCCAGCACCGGGGCCAGATATTCCTCGGCCCAGTCGGCGTCCGAAGCCGGTTTCACGCCCGTGCCGAGTAGCTTGCGCGTACGCTGGCAGCCGCGCAGTTCCACCCCCGCCTGACGCAGATCCTGCGATAGCGGCTTGAGCACGCGCTCGGCTATGGAATCGGCCACCAGCAGCGTTTCCATGGTGTTGCAGGTGCCGTAGCGCTGGGTCTTGGCGTTGACCGCGATCGCAATGGCCTTGTCGAGATCGGCATGGTCGTCGATATAGACATGGCACACGCCGTCCAGATGCTTGATGACCGGCATGCGCGCATTGTTGGAGACGAATTCGATCAGGCCCTTGCCGCCGCGCGGCACGATCACGTCCACGTATTCGGGCATGTCGAGCAGCGCGCCGACGGCCGCGCGGTCGGTGGTTTCCACCACCTGTACGGCGTCGGCCGGCAGGCCGGCATCGGTGAGCCCGCGACTGATACAGGCCGCGATGGCCTGATTGCTGTGTGCAGCCTCCGAGCCGCCGCGCAGAATCGCCGCATTGCCGGATTTCAGGCACAGCGCTGCCGCGTCCGCGGTGACGTTCGGGCGCGATTCGTAGATGATGCCGATCACCCCCAGCGGCACGCGCATACGCCCGACCTGAATACCGGAAGGCCGATAGTTGAGGTCGGTGATGCCGCCGATCGGATCGGGCAGGGCCGCGACCTGGCGCAGGCCCTCGGCCATCTGTTCGAGGCGCTTGTCGTTGAGTTCCAGACGTTCGAGCAGCGCCGTATCGAGCTCGTCGCGGCCTTCGCGCATATCGCGGGCGTTGGCGGCGAGAATGCTACTGCGCCCGGCGATCAGCGCTTCGGCAATCGCGAACAGCGCGGCATTCTTGGCGCCTGGCTCGGCGGCGGCCATATGCCGGGCGGCGGCACGGGCGCGCTTGCCCATGGCCTGCATCTGCCGTTCGATACGGCTTTGCGGACTGCTGTCCTGGTTTTCGCGATCGCTTAGATTGGCGCTCATGAGTTCTGGTTACTGAAGACGATTGGATACGAGGCAGGACGCGCGCGGCGGCTGACCTGCCAGACCGAGGGTCAATGTTACCAGTTCATCCCAGGCGCGCCCGACGGCCGCGCCTTTGTTGACCTGATCGAGCCGGGCCGCACGGCGCAGCAGCTCGGCCAGCATGGTCGGATCGGCCCGCGTCGCGGCCTCGCCCAGCTGGCGCTTGCGCGCTGGCGGCATGAAGATCTTGCCGAGCATGGCATCGAGCCGGTTGGCGCGCGCGGCAAGCGCAGCCTGATACAGCATGCGGATTTCGCGTACCAGCGCCCAGGTGATGGGCACCGCATCCACCCCTTCGGCACGCAGTTTGGCCAGCGTTTTCAGCGCGCTGGCGCTGTCGCCGGCGAGCGCCTTGGTAGGCAGGTCGAAGATGCCGAAGCGGCTGTGGTCGCTGGCCGCGGCTTCGATTTCGGCCGCGCCGATGCTTTCGTTCGGATGCAGCAGCGCGAGCCGGTCGATTTCCTGGGCGGCGGCCAGCAGGTTGCCTTCGGTTTGTTCGGCCAGCAGGGCGACCGCGTCCCGATCGAGCGCAAGACCGTTGGCACGCGCGCGCTGTTCCACCCATTGCGCCATGCGCGCGCCCGGCAGCGGCCAGGCATACATGGCCACGCCGGCCTTGCTGACCGCCTTGTACCAGGCGCTTTTGCGCGCACTCGCGGCCAGCGGCGTGGCCAGAATCAGCAGCAGCGTGGAATCCGGCGCGTTCTTGGCGTAATCGCTGATTGCCGCGCTGCCGGGCTTGCCGGGGCCCTTGTCGGTGAGATGCAGTTCCAGCAGGCGTTTTTCGGAGAACAGCGACAGGCTCGCGCCGGCGCTTGCCAGCTGGCCCCAGTCGAATCCCGGCTCGGCATGCAGGACTTCACGTTCGTCAAAGCCCTGTTTGCGTGCCGCCGCCCGCAGGGCATCGGCGGCTTCGAGTACCTGCAACGGCTCGTCGCCGGCCAGTACATAGCAGCGCGCCAGCGGCTGGCTGTCGACCTGGCGCTGAAACTGGTCGGGGCGCAACTCCACGGTTCTACCTCGCTAGGGACAACACAGGCTGCGATCGACGACGGCACACCCGCCACCACGCGCATCATCATGCACGATACGCGCCATGCCAGGGCGCGCGGGGCTATTCGCCGTCCTGAGCGTCGTTGGCGAAATTACGGCCGTAGAAAATTTCGTTCACCTCGGCCTCGATCCGATCGGTCAGCTCGGCGGCCTCGTCTTCGGACAGGTCCTCGGCTTTTTCCGCGAACAGGTAATCGTTCAGCGAGAATTCGGTCAGCCGCATCTTGGTATGGAAGATGCGCTCGGCCAGCACATTCACGTCGATCATCTGATAGCGGTTGCAGATGTCTTCCGGGATGTAGTCCTGGATCGAGTTGATCTCGTGATCGATGAAGTGCTTCACGCCGTCCACGTCACGCGTGAAACCGCGCACCCGGTAGTCCATCGATACCACGTCCGATTCGAAGCTGTGAATCAGATGATCCAGCGCCTTGAGCGGCGAGATCAGGCCACAGGTGGATACGTCGATATCGGCGCGGAAGGTCGAGATGCCGTTATCCGGATGAAACTCCGGATAGGTATGGACCGTGATATGGCTCTTGTCGAGATGCCCGACCACCGCATCCGGCGTCGGCCCGTCGTAGGCGGCCTCCTCGGCGATGAGGATGGTCACGCTCGCGCCTTCCGGTTCGTAGTCCTGACGGGCGATATTGAGAATATGCGCACCGATGATGTCCGAGACTTCGGTCAGGATCTGGGTCAGACGATCGGCGCTGAACATGTCGTCCAGATAGGCGACATACGCCTTCTTCTGCTCCTGCGTACGCGCATGGCAGATGTCGTAGATGTTGAACGACAGCGACTTGGTCAGATTGTTGAAGCCGTGCAGGCGCAGTTTTTCCATGGCGAATTCGGGATGGGGTGTGGGCCAGGGCGGCTGAGCTCAACGCGGGCTGCATGAACCGATGACGGGGTCGTAGCGCCCATTATTTCGGCTGCATGGGCCCAGACGTTGCGTCGACCGACCGGGTCGATGGGCGATGAAATGGCGCAGTATCCGCGCGCGAGCGCGTACGTCAAGCGCCACGCCCGCGCATGGGCCGATCAGACGGTTTCGATCGTGTAGTCGTGGGTAATGTTCACGCTCGATTGCAGCATGATCGAGGCCGAGCAGTATTTCTCGGCCGACAGCTGCACCGCGCGCGCGACGTGTTTTTCGTTGAGGTTCTGGCCGGAAACGAAAAACTGTAGATGAATGTCGGTGAACACCTTCGGTTCGGTGCTGGCACGGGTGCCGTCCACCTCGATACGGCAGCCGGTCACGTCCTGGCGCGATTTCTTGAGGATATGCATCACGTCCATCGCGCTGCAGCCACCCACGCCCAGCAGAATCATCTCCATGGGTCGGAAACCGGCGTTTTCGCCGCCGATATCCGGCGGCCCGTCGATAGTGACTTCGTGGCCGCTATCCGCGGTGCCGGAGAACTGCAGTTGGCCCTGCCAATCGATGGTTGCTTTCATTCGAGATCGTGATGGTCGATACGGTGGCCCGACGATGGGGCCGGTTGCGGTCAAAAAAAGTGCTGGCCGCCGTGTCGTAACGCGCTATCCCGCAGGATCGAGCAAGGTTGCCAGCGCGGCGCCGGGGTCGGGTTCGCGCATGAAGGATTCGCCGATCAGGAAGGCGCCGAAGCCCACGTCGGCCAGACGCGCCAGATCGGCCGGCGTATGAATGCCGCTTTCGCTGACCACCAGCCGGTCGGCGGGGATGGTGTCGCGTAGATCGATGCTGGTATCGAGGGTGGTCTCGAAGGTGTGCAGATCGCGG
>DJIE01000187.1:12048-18223 GCA_002433465.1 Salinisphaera sp. UBA6602 | reverse complement strand
AACGCCAGCAGCTCGCCGAGCAACGCATCCAGGTCGATTTCGCCCCGCTCGCCGCTCGCCTCGGTCGACCCAGCCACCACCAGCACGAATTCACCGCGACGGCGGTTGTCGTCCGCGGCGAGCCAGTCGCCGAGCGCCCCGGCTTCGAGCACCACACTCTGTTCGTGCAGCTTGCTGAGTTCGCGGCACAGGCCGATCCGCCGCCCGGCGCCGAGCACATCGCCCATATCACGCACGCAGCGTTCGATGCGATGACTCGACTCATAGAAGATGAGCGTACGGTTTTCCTCGGCCAGCTCTGCCAGACGGCTGCGGCGGGCGGTGGCCTTGGACGGCAGAAAGCCCTCGAACACGAAGCGGTCGCTAGGCAGGCCGGCAACCGAAAGCGCGGCGATCGCCGCGCAGGCCCCCGGCACCGCAAGTACCGGATACCCCGCCGCACGCACCGCGCCGACCAGCGCATAGCCCGGGTCGCTGACCAGGGGCGTGCCGGCATCGCTGATCAAAGCCACCGAATCGCCGGCCGCCAGTCGATTGACGATGGTATCGATGCGCGCGCCTTCGTTGTGCTCGTGCAACGACATCATGGGCGTATCGATGCCCAGGTGGCGGGTCAGGCGCGCGCTGTGACGGGTATCTTCGGCGGCGATCAATGCCACCTCGGCGAGCGTGCGCCGAGCTCGATCGCTGAAATCGCCGAGGTTGCCGATGGGCGTGGCCACAATCCAGAGTGCGGCCGTGGTCGATTGCATAGTCGTTTCACGACGTCGTAGGGATGGCGCTGATATTATGCAGGCCATACCGGCGCGCTTGGGGGATACGGCGCGCAAACCTGGGAGTTGCAAATATTATGACCGTCTCTAAAAAGCTATCGCTGGGCCCGATCGCCGTCCTGCTTATTGCACTGATGCTGGCCGGCTGCGCCGAGCAATTACGACAGGCCCAGGGCCAGTTCGGCAACGCCCAGGCCGGCACGCCCGAGGAGGCGGTCGCACAAGGCGATTACGCCCGTGCTGCCGAACTTTATGCCCAGGCTTCGGCCAGCACCTCGGACCGTGATCGGTCACGACAGCTGCGCTTCGAAGCCGGGTTGGCCGCCGCCCAGGCCGGCGACGCCCAGATGGCCAAGCAGATCCTGTCGAGCTTCCCGCCCAGCACGCTCAACGACCTGGAACGGGCCCGCTACGAATTGGCGCGCCGCGAAGTGAATCTCGTGGGCACACCGCCGGCGGCAGCGCTCGAACAGCTGCCCCCGCCGGGCAGCGGCACGCCGCCCCAGGTGGCCGAACGGGTCTGGGAAAAACGCGCCCAGCTGCATTTCGAACAGAACAACCTGATCGCCGGGATCGGCGCGCTCGTGCAGCGCGGCGTATGGCTGGTCGACGACCGCATGCTGCGCGGCAACGACGACAACATCTATTCCAAGGCGCTGGATGCCATCACCCGAGGCCAGGGCCCGCAAAGCCAGGCCGCCCAGGATGCCGATCAGACCACGATGGGCTGGCTGGCGCTTGCGGAGATCGGCCAGCGCCGCTGGAACAGCCGCAACGAACGCGACCAGGCGCTGGCGGCCTGGGAAGAACGTTATCCGCAGCATCCGGCCACCCGGAGCATACTCGATCAGCGCTTTGACTATCGCGCCCGCACCACCCCGGTCGAGCGCAGCCGCCCCGGCCAGCGCTTCGGGCAGGCTCCGCGCCCGCAAAACGATAGCGTGGCCCTGGCGTTGCCCATGACGGGCAACTTTTCGAGCGCGGCCAAGGCCATTCGCGACGGCTTCATGTTTGCCTACGAAAACGACAGCAGCAAGCCGGCCCGCCCGCAGGTCTACGACACCAGCGCCATGAGCGCGAGTGAATTGCTGCAGCAGGCGCAGAGCGACCGGGTGGGCATTCTGGTGGGCCCGCTCGACAAACCGAAGGTCGCGGAGCTGGCACGCCTGGACAGCCAGATCCCGACCGTCGGTCTCAATTACACCGATACGCCTGACAGCCGCCCCGGCTTTTATCAGTTCGCCCTCGCGCCCGAGGACGAAGCCCGCGAGGTCGCACGCCAGGCCGCTGCCAAGGGCCGCACGCGCGCGCTGGCCCTGGTGCCCAGCGGCGACTGGGGCATGCGCGTGTTCAACGCGTTTCGCAGCGAGCTGGAAAAACGCGGCGGCCAGGTCGTCGACCAGGCAACCTATGAACCCAGCGAGCCGGATCACCGCGACCCGATTCAGCGTCTGCTACAGAGTTATCGCCGCGGCGGCGCCGACTATATCTTCGTAGCGGCCCAACCCGCCCAGGCACGCCTGATCCGCAGCCAGCTTCGCTATTACCGGGCACGCAATCTGGCCATGCTGACCACCTCGCATGCCTATACCGGCAGCCCCGATCCGGGCGAGGATATCGACCTCAACGGCGTCGAGTTCGTCGACATGCCCTGGGTGGTCGGCGCCGGCGATTTTCTCGACTCGCGCCGCGCCGAAGCGATTCAACGCTATGGCACGACCGCCGAGCACTACGAGCGTCTGTTCGCCATGGGCATGGACGCATGGAAGCTTGCCGATCGTATCGCCGAGCGTGGCCTACGCCCGGACGATCTGTTCGAAGGCATGACCGGCGTGCTCAAGGTCAACCCCGATGGCACCATCCGGCGCTATCTGGCCTGGGCGGTATTCCGCGACGGCGAGCCGGAGCTGGTGGAAATGCCGTCGATCAGCGACGCCAAGAACGACGACGCCGGGTCGTCGACCGCCCGCGATCCTTGGGCCCGCTAATACGATCGGGGCGCGCGCCGGCGGTCCGGCGGCGCATGGCGCCCGGCCGCCGGGACGCGGCCAGGGCATGCGAGCACCCTGGCGGCGCCCCGCGCTAGGTTTGCGCATGCGTCGAAGCACGCTTGCAACCGGGCACGACGCAGAAGATGTGGTGGATCGCGCCGCGCGCAAGCGCGGCTGGAAGCGTATCGAGCGCAATTACAACGTCCGCGGCGGTGAGCTGGACCTGGTCTACGATGCCCGCGGCACTCTGGTAATTGTCGAGGTTCGCTATCGCACGCGCAGCGACTACGGCAGCGCTGCGGCCACGGTCACACGCAGCAAGCAGCAGCGCATCGTACGGGCCGCCCGTCATTTTCTGGTGCAATATCCGCGCTATGCGCAGGCCACGATTCGTTTCGATGTGGTCGGCGTAAATGCCCACAACGAACTCGACTGGATAGAGAACGCTTTCTATGCCGAATGAAGCCGATACCCGCCTGCAGCTGATCGGGCAGCTTTTCGCCGACAATGCACAGGCCAATATGGCCACCCTGGCTGCCAACGACCGGCAAATCGTCGCCGCCGCCGATCTGCTGATCGATTGCCTGGATCGCGGCCACAAGATCCTGTCCTGCGGCAACGGCGGCTCCGCCGGCGACGCACAGCATTTTTCCTCGGAGTTGATCAACCGCTTCGAGCGCGAGCGGCGCGCCTTGCCCGCCGTCGCGTTAACCACGGAAAGCTCCACGCTGACCGCGATCGCCAACGACTATGCCTACGAGCGGCTGTTCGCGCGTCAGATCGAAGCCCTGGGCCAACCCGGCGACGTCCTGCTGGCGATCAGTACCAGCGGCAATTCCGCCAACGTCTGTGAAGCCGTGGATAGCGCCCACGCGCAGGGGCTGAACGTGCTCGCTCTGACCGGCAAGGAAGGCGGCCGCATGGCTGCGCTTCTCCAGGAACAGGACGTCGAGCTAAGAGCGGCATCGAACAGCACCGCGCGCATCCAGGAGATGCACCTGCTGTTCATCCACTGCCTGTGCCGCCTGATCGAGGATCACTTGCTCGACTGAGCGCCTGCGGCCGGGCTGCCGCAGCGGGCTTGCCCTATTTAACCACCTTGAGATGCGGGTGCTTGCTCTTGGTGTCGCTGCCCTCATCTTGCGTATCGGCGTCCGTGCCACTGCCCGGCCCATCGTCGGGTGGCGTGGGCGCGGCTTCCACCTCTCCGAAGAGCATGCCCTCGCCGTTTTCGCGTGCATACAACGCGAGCACCGCGCCGGGCGGCAGGCTCACGTTATAGCTTTGCCCGGAAAAACGCGCCGAGAAACTGATCAGCTCATTTTCCAACGCCAGCCCGCGCACCGCGCCGGGGCTGATGTTGACCGTGATCTTGCCATCCTCGGTCACGAATTGACGCGGCACATCGACGCCATCGGCGTCGGCAGCAACCAGCAGATGGGGCGTCAGATCGTTATCGAGCACCCAGTCGTAAAGGGCGCGAATCAGGTACGGCCGGCGGGACGTCAGTTCGGCCATGAGCACAACCTCAAATCAGTAGCAAAGCGAATGATCTGCGTCCAACGGTGGGGCAGATCGCGCGTATAAACAAGTCGTGGGAATACGGGTACCGACAGCGCGGGCGAGCGCCCGCAGCGAAAATCGGTCGCTCAGCGCTTGGGCGGCAGCTGACCCATTTCGGCCTCGATGGCCGACAGGCTTTCGGCAAAGGCCGGGCGCGCAAACAGGCGCTGTGCGTAGCTGCCAAGCGTTTTCGCATGCCGCGGCGGCAGCTTGACGCCGTAGTGCTCGAGACGCCATAGAATCGGCGCGAGCGTGCAGTCCACCAGCGAAAACTCCTCGCCGATATACTCACGCGGCGAAAAATCCGCGGCCAGCGTGGTCAGCAGCTCGGTCATGCGTTCGCGCGCCTTGCGGGCCACGGCAGGCGTACCATCGAGATCCTCACACAGCCCGTAAAGATCCGCCTCCATGCGAAAGATGGCCAGGCGATACTGGGCTCGCAGCACCGGATCCACCGGCATGAGCGGCGGGTGCGGATAACGCTCGTCGATATACTCCAGGATGATGCGCGGGTCGTAGACCACGAGATCACGATCGACCAGGGTGGGCACCGTGTTATAGGGGTTGAGCTCGAGAAGATCCTCGCTTTCCTCGTCTTCTCGAAGCTCGACCACCGTATAACTGGCCACGCCCTTTTCGGCCATGATCAGTCGCACCCGGTGGCTGTGGACACAGCCCGGGCGCGAATAGAGCGTAATCGTAGCGCTACGACTGGCCATGAATCAGCTTTCGAAGCGACGTGACTTAATGCACATCGCGCCAGAATTCCCGCTTGAGCATATAGGCCAGCGCCGTGAACAGCAGCAGGAACACGATCACCTTGAAGCCGAGCGAATAGCGCACCAGCTTGGCCGGCTCGCCCACGTAGACGAGAAAGTTGGTCAGGTCGCCCACGGCCTGCTTGTACTCCGCCGGGTTGAGCTGGCCTTCCTGGATAAGCTCGAACTCGGGCGCGCCGTGGCCGGAACCGTGCGAACCCTCTTCTTCGTCGCCTTCGCTGTGCTTGAGCGCCTGATAACCCTGCAGCGGCGCAAGGACGGCGGGCATCGCCGTATTACTCATCACCACGTTGTTCACGCCGGTCGGGCGCGAGTCGTCGCGATAAAAGCTCAGCAGGAAGCTATAGACCCAGTCCGCGCCGCGCTCACGCGCGGTCAGCGACAGATCCGGCGGCGCCTTGCCGAACCATTCGGCCGCGCTCTCGGCATCCATCGTGCCCTGGATGGTGTCGTGGATCTTGCCGCGGGTCATCATGAGATTGTTCTCCATGACGTCCTCGGGAATCTCCAGATCTTCTGCAATCCGCTGATAGCGCATGTATTGCAGCGAGTGGCAGCCGGAGCAGTAGTTCATGAACATCTTGGCGCCACGCTGAAGCGAAGCCTGGTTGCCAAGATTGGTGTCATGGTGAAAAGGCACCGATTCACCACCGGCCGCCAATGCGGCCAGCGGCATCATCAGAAACAGCGCAATGAGGAACCGACGCATCATCCCGTCACCCTTTCCGGAACCGGCTTGGTCCTGTCGATCGCGCTATAGAACGGCATCAACAGGAAGAAGGCGAAATAGATCGCAGTACAAATCTGCGCGATGGTTGTCAGCAACGGGCTCGGCGCCTGGGTGCCGATATAGCCGAGGGTGATGAAAGCCACCACGAAAATCGCGAGCATTGCTTTGAAGATCAGCCCTTTGTAGCGAATCGACTTGACCTTGCTTCGATCCAGCCACGGCAACACGAACAGAATCAGTACCGCGCCAAACATGGCGATCACGCCCAGCAGCTTGGCAGGCACGCCCAGCACTTCGAAGTTAATCGCACGCAGGATCGCGTAGAACGGCGTGAAGTAC
>DJIE01000187.1:0-11741 GCA_002433465.1 Salinisphaera sp. UBA6602 | reverse complement strand
GCGTAGAACGGCGTGAAGTACCATACCGGCGCAATGTGCTCGGGTGTGACCGACGGATTCGCTTCGGTGAAGTTCGGCGGCTCGAGGAAAAACCCGCCGAACTCCGGCGCGAAGAAGATCACGCCGCAGAACAGGATCAGGAACACGCCCACGCCGAACAGATCCTTCACCGTGTAATAAGGGTGGAAAGGAATACCGTCGGCCGGGTGGCCGTCGGCGTTCTTGTTGGCCTTGATCTCGATACCGTCGGGGTTGTTCGAGCCCACGTGATGCAGCGCCATGATGTGCGCGATCACCAGACCGACCAGCACGAACGGCAGCGCCACGACGTGCAACGCAAAGAAGCGATTGAGCGTGGCATCGCCAATGACGAAGTCACCGCGAATCCAGGTCGTGAGCTGCTCGCCGATCACCGGGATAGCCGAGAACAGCGAGATGATCACCTGCGCACCCCAGTAGGACATATTGCCCCACGGCAGCACGTAGCCCATGAAGGCCTCGGCCATCAACGCCAGGAAGATCAGGCAGCCGAAGATCCACAGCAGCTCGCGCGGCTTGCGGTACGAGCCGTACAGCAGAGCGCGGAACATGTGCAGATAGACCACGATAAAGAAGAACGATGCACCCGTGGAATGCATGTAGCGAATCAGCCAGCCCCATTCCACGTCGCGCATGATGTAGGCGACAGAGCCGAACGCCTCGGCAGCGGACGGCTTGTAGAACATCGCGAGCCAGATACCGGTGAGCAGCTGGTTGGCCAGCACCAGCATGGCCAGCGAGCCAAAGTAGTACCAGACGTTGAAGTTCTTCGGGGCGTAGTACTGGCCGATGTGTTCGTTCCACAGCTGGGTCGCCGGGAACCGGGCATCGACCCAGTTCATGAACTTGCTTGCCATTTTACGCAGCCTCCTCGCCGCCCTGGTTCGGATCCTCGCCTACCACTATAAGGCTGTCGCTCTCATAGCGATGCGGCGGCACCACCATATTCAGCGGCGCAGGCACGCCCGAATAGACCCGGCCTGCGATATCGAACTTGGAGCCATGGCAGGGGCAAAAGAAGCCGCTATAGGACAACTGGCCGCCATCGGCTTCCGGTCGATACTTGGGCGAGCAGCCCAGATGCGTGCAAATACCCACCATCACCAGCACCGCCGGCTCGATCGAGCGGTGTTTGTTGCGGCAGTATTCCGGCTGCTGGTCGGCCTTGGATTCGGGATCGGACAGCTGGGGTGCGACCTCGTCCAGGGTTTCGAGCATGTCCGGCGTGCGGCGCACGACCCAGACGGGTTTGCCTCGCCAGGTCACGCTCACGAGCGCGCCCTCTTCCAACGCAGCGATGTTGACTTCCACCGGAGCGCCAGCCGCCCTGGCGCGCGCACTCGGCAGCCAGGACTTGACGAACGGTGTGGCCACAAAGGCCGCGCCCACGCCACCGACGGCTGCGGTGGCGGTGGTCAAAAATCGGCGCTTGCCGACGTCGACCCCCTCTTTGCTCATGCGTAAAACCTCTTCGAGCAGGGCAGAAATGCCGGTTCGATTTTTCTAATGGGTGCGTGATCCGCGGCGTGACAGGACGCCGCAATGGAGTCGAAAAAGTATAGCACAGCGCGGCGCAATCAAAGCTGACTCAGCCCTGGCCTTCGTCGCCGCGTACGCGCGCAGACGCCGCATGGGCATACAGCCCCTCGCCCACGGCAAGCTCGGCGGCGACCGGCGCCAGCGCGGCTGCGCCGCGCGGACTGGCCTGGATGATGGACAGGCGCTTCTGGAAATCGTAGACCCCAAGCGCCGACGAAAACCGCGCCGTGCGCCCGGTGGGCAGCACGTGGTTGGGCCCGGCACAGTAGTCGCCAAAGGCTTCGGGGGTGCGATGTCCCATGAAGATCGCGCCGGCGTGCTCGATCGAATCCAGCAGCGCCTCCGGATCGGCGACGGCGAGCTCCAGATGTTCGGGGGCTATCCGATTGGACAAGGCCATGGCTTCGGCCATGTCGGCGACCGCGACCAGCGCGCCGTGGTTGGCGAGCGAAGCACGGATGATCTCGTGCCGCGGCTGGTCTTCGATCAGATGTTCGACAGCGGCTTCGACAGCGGTAAGAAAATCCCGGTCCGGACTGATCAACAGCGCCCGCGAATCCTCGCCGTGCTCGGCCTGGGCGAACAGATCCAGCGCTGCCCATTCCGGATCGCCGCTGCCATCAGCAACGATCAGTACTTCGGACGGCCCGGCGACCGATTCGATGCCCACCCGGCCAAATACCTGGCGTTTGGCTTCGGCCACATAGGCGTTGCCCGGGCCGACGATCTTGTCGACACAGGGCACGCTGTGCGTGCCGTAGGCCAGCGCGGCGACGGCCTGCGCGCCGCCGATAGTGAAAAAGCGATCCACCCCGGCGAGCGCAGCCGCGGCCAGCACCCAGTCGTTGACTTCACCGCCCGGCGCGGGCGACACCATGATGATCTGCGACACGCCGGCCACCCGGGCCGGCAGCGCGTTCATCAGCACGCTCGACGGATAGGCGGCCTTGCCGCCCGGCGCATACACACCGGCCCGCTCGATCGGGCGCACCAGCTGCCCCAGGCGGTTGCCGTATTCGTCCTCGTAGGACTGGGCCGTAATCTTCTGCGATTCGGCATAGCGCTGGATACGATCGGCCGCGGTTTCCAGCGCGGCACGCGGCTGCGCGGGCATTGCGTCGAGCGCAGCACTCAGTCGCGCCGGGGCGATTTCCAGGGCGGCCATATCGGTCGCCGGATGCCGATCCAGCTCGCGCGTGTACGCCACCACCGCTTCGTCGCCGCGTTCGCGCACGTCGGCAATAATGGCCGCCACCCGGCTATCGATCTCGGCCTGGGCCGGCGTATCGTGATCGATGAGCGCTTCGAAGCGTGCCTCGAAGTCCTGGCTCGCACTGTCGAGACGCTGCATCACGCCGGGCCTCCGGCATTCGGGTCGAACAGATCGATCAACTCACCGATTTCGGCATGCTTCATCTTCTGTGCGGCCTTGTTGACGACCAGCCGCGCGCTGATGTCCTCGATCACCTCGAACGGCTCCAGGCCGTTGGCACGCAGCGTGTTGCCGGTATCGACCAGATCCACGATCACGTCCGCCAGGCCGACCAGCGGCGCCAGCTCCATCGAGCCGTAGAGCTTGATGATCTCGACCTGCCGGCCGAGCCGCGAAAAATAGGCACGGGTGGTTTCGACATACTTGGTCGCCACCCGCAGCGGGCGATGCCCGGCTGCCTCCATCGCCCCGGGCAGCCCGGCGGTCATGAGCTTGCAGCGGGCGATGCCCAGATCCAGCGGTTCGTACAGATCCGCGCCGCCGTGTTCAATCAGCACGTCCTTGCCGGAAATGCCGATATCGGCAGCGCCGTAAGCCACGAACGTGGGCACGTCCGAGGCCCGGATCACCAGCAGACGCAGACCCGGCCGATTGGTTTCAAAGACCAGCTTGCGCGACTTGTCGGGGTCGACTTCCGGCTCGATGCCGGCCGCAGCCAGCAAGGGCAGCGTGGCTTCCAGAATGCGCCCTTTCGACAGGGCAAGCGTAACCTGACGGCTCATGCCCCCACCTCGCGCGCGGTGACCGGCGCCCGGTCGGGCAGGCGCTGGATATGGCCGCCGAGCTGCGCCATCTTCTCCTCGATGCATTCATAACCGCGATCGATATGATAAATCCGGCGTACGTCGGTCGAGCCGTCGGCCACCAGCCCGGCGATGACCAGCGACGCGGAGGCTCGCAGATCGGTGGCCATCACCGGCGCGCCGGTCAGGCGCTCGATACCGGTCACGATGACGGTATTGCCTTCCTGGCGGATCTGCGCGCCCATGCGCTGCAGTTCGGATACGTGCATGAAGCGGTTTTCGAACACGGTTTCGGTCACCGTCCCCACACCGCTGGACAGCGCGTTGAGCACACAGAACTGGGCCTGCATATCGGTCGGAAAGCCCGGATACGGGGCGGTGCGCAGATTCACGGCCTTGGCCTGCTTGCCGCGCATATCGACCTCGATCCAGTCGTTGCCGGTCGCGACATGCGCGCCGGCTTCGGCCAGCTTGTCGGTGATCGCATCGACCAGGCTCGGATCGGTATGGGTCACCTTCACGCGACCGCGGCTGGCCGCGCCGGCCACCAGAAAGGTGCCGGTTTCGATACGATCGGGCAGCACGCGATGACGGGCGCCGTGCAGCTTGTCCTTGCCGCGAATGGTAATCGTGGACGTGCCCGCGCCTTCGATTTCCGCACCCATGGCGATCAGACACTTGGCCAGGTCCACGACTTCCGGCTCGCGGGCCGCGTTTTCGAGGATAGTGACGCCGTCGGCCAGCGTGGCTGCCATCATCAGGTTCTCGGTGCCGGTGACGGTGACCGTATCCATGGCGATACGTGCGCCCTTGAGTCGCGATGCCTTGGCTTTCACGTAGCCGGCTTCGACCCGGATCTCGGCGCCCATGGCTTCCAGACCGCGCAGATGGATATCCACCGGGCGTGCCCCGATCGCACAGCCGCCCGGCAGCGACACCTCGGCCTCGCCGTGGCGGGCCAGCAGCGGGCCGAGCACGAGAATCGAGGCGCGCATGGTCTTGACCAGATCGTAGGGCGCAACGCAGCGGGTGATCGTCGACGCATCAGCCTCGACCACCATGTAGTCGCCGATGGTGACCGACACGCCCATATGCGCCAGCAGCACATTGGTAGTGGTCACATCTTCCAGATGCGGCACGTTCTCCACCAGCAGCGGCTCGTCGATGAGCAGCGCCGCGGTCATGATCGGCAAGGTGGCGTTCTTCGCCCCGGACGCACGCACGCTGCCGTTCAACGGCGGCCCACCCTCGATACGCAGTAGATCCATCGCGCGAAACCCTAAAAGGTACTAAGTGATCAGGATACGGACGCGAACTCGTCGGGCGTCCAGGTTTTCATCGTCAGTGCATGAATTTCGTTACCCATGAGCTCACCCAGCGCGGCATAGACCATCATCTGGCGCTTGACCGGCGGCTTGCCCTCGAAATCCTCGCTGACGATACGACCGGCGAAATGCACGCCGTCGTCGCTCACGATCTTCACGTCGGCGTCCGGCAGGGCGGCAAGAATGAGTTCGCGTACGGCTTCCGGGCTATACATGATTCGGCGTCTTTGGAAATCGGGCGCGAAATGCTAGCACGAGCGAAGTCGTCACGGCCCGGTTCGCGGCTCAGCCTCGAATCTTGTAACCCTTGGCCAGCATGACCACACAAATCGTCGACACAAAGGCAAAGAAGGCTGCCGCGACCGCCACACTGCGCAACGGGTCGCTGTCGCCAACGCCGAAAAAGCCCTGGCGAAAACCGTCGATCATGTAGAAGAACGGATTGAAGTGCGACGCCTTCTGCCAGAACTCGGGCAGCGAATGAATCGAGTAGAACACGCCGGACAGAAACGACAGCGGCATGATGAAGAAATTCTGAAACGCGGCCAGATGATCGAACTTGTTCGCCAGAATGCCCGCGATCAGCCCCATCACCGCCAGCGTACCGCCGCCGAATACCAGCATCGTCGCCACCAGCAGCGGATTGGCGATTGGCACCGTCACGAACAGCTGTGTGACCAGATACAACACGCAGGCCACCAGCGTCGCGCGCACCAGCGATGCGCCGATATAGGCCAGGTAGATCTCGAACGCCGACAACGGCGTCATCAACAAGAACACCAGATTGCCGTTGATCTTGGACTGGGTCAGGCTCGACGAGGTATTGGCGAACGAATTCTGAATGATGCTCATCATCATCAGTCCCGGCACCAGAAACGCCGAAGCCGGTACGCCCTGGATTTCCTGGCCCTGGAGCACCTGGCCGAACACCACCATGTAGAGCAGCGCGGTGACCACCGGCGCGCCGACCGTCTGCAGGATAACGCTGTAAAAGCGCCGGACTTCCTTGGAAAAAAGCGTGAAGCAGCCCTGCCAGTTCATGCGGCGCCCTCGTCACGGTCGTTGGAGTGGTCGGTGAGCTCGACGAAAATATTCTCCAGCGACGGCTCACGCGTGCGTACATCCTGAATGCGATAGCCCGCGTCCCGGATCTGCTCCATCACATCGGCGATGAAATCCTTGCCCTGCTCGAGCTTGAGATCGAGCGTGTCGTCGTGGCGATCCTCGATGAGCCGCTCGACGCTGGCCGGCAATGCGCCGCCGTTACCCGACAGCTGCAGGGACAGAAAACGATAGGGATGGCGATCAAGCAGCGCGCGCTTGTCTTCGAGTACCGACAGCCGCCCGCGGTCGAGGATCGCGATACGATCGCACAGCTCTTCGGCCTCTTCCAGATAATGCGTGGTCAGCACGATGGTATGGCCGGCCTCGTTGAGTTCGCGGGTGAAATGCCAGAGCGTGCGCCGCAGCTCCACGTCCACGCCGGCCGTCGGCTCATCGAGAATGACCACCTGCGGCTTGTGTACCAACGCCTGGGCGATGAGCACGCGCCGCTTCATGCCACCGGAGAGCGCGCGCATCGAAACCTCTGCCTTGTCGGTCAGGTCGAGGCGCTCGAGCAGCTCGTCGATCCACGGCCAGTAGTCCTTGCAGCAGCCGAAATAGCCGGCCTGGATACGCAGCATTTCGCGCACCGGAAAGAACGGGTCGTAAACCAGCTCCTGGGGCACCACGCCGAGCGCACGGCGAGAGCGGCGAAAATCGCGGCGCACGTCGTGGCCGAGCACGGACACGCTGCCGGCCGTGGCATGGGCGAGACCGGCAATGATGCTGATCAGGGTGGATTTTCCGGCCCCGTTGGGGCCCAGTAGGCCAAAGTATTCACCCGGACGAATATCGAAGGACACCCCCTTGAGCGCATGGGTGCTCGGGTAGCGTTTTTCGACGTTCTGTATGGAGATAGCGGGTTCGGTCATCGCAGCCGCACGGGTCGAACAAAAGGGCGCGCATTATACGGGGCGCATGCAAACCTGCATACGACAACGACCGGCGATCATCGCACCATTGACCGAAAGCCTGAACGAACAACATGTTGGCGTGTCGCAGCTACGCTAGAATGAGGGTATGAACGCACAGGACATCATGAATTCGGCTCGACGCGTCATCGATATCGAAGCCGCGGCCGTGGCAGCGCTGTCGGCACGCATCGATACCCAGTTCGCAGCCGCGGCCGAAACGCTGATCGCCTGCCCGGGGCGCGTGGTGGTGACCGGCATGGGCAAATCCGGTCATATCGCGGGCAAGATCGCGGCCACGCTGGCCTCTACCGGCACGCCCGCTTTCTTCGTGCATCCGGGCGAGGCCAGCCACGGCGATCTGGGCATGATCACCGCACAGGACGTGGTCATCGCCCTGTCCTATTCCGGCGAAACCGGCGAGATCCTCACGATTCTGCCGCTGATCAAGCGCCTGGACGTGCCGCTGATCGCGATGACCGGCAATGCCGAGTCGACCCTGGCCCAGCGAGCCGACGTGCATCTGGATGTCGCCGTGGAACTCGAGGCCTGCCCGCTGGAGCTGGCGCCTACCTCGTCTACCACCGCCGCCTTGGTGATGGGCGATGCGCTGGCCATCGCGCTGCTCGAAGCGCGCCATTTCACCGCCGAGGATTTTGCCCGCTCCCATCCCGGTGGCGCGCTCGGTCGGCGACTGCTGCTGACCGTGGGCGATATCATGCACACCGGCGACGAGCTGCCGCGGGTATCGACGGACGCGCCGCTGCGCGAGGCACTGCTGGAAATGAGCGCGAAGGGGCTGGGCATGACCGGCGTCGTCGATGCCGACGGCCGCCTGGCGGGCGTATTTACCGATGGCGATCTGCGTCGCACACTGGATCAGGACATCGATATCAAACACGCCGGCATTGCCGATCACATGACCCGTTCACCGAAAACCGTGACCGCCGACATGCTTGCTGCCGAAGCCGTGCGCCTGTTGCAGGCGCATCGTATCGGCGGCGGCGCGCTGCTGGTGGTGGATGCCGACAATCGCCCCGAAGGGGCGCTCAACATGCAGGATCTCCTGCGAGCCGGAGTGATATGAAACCCGAGTTCAGCGAAATCCAGAAGCGCGCTGCCGACATTCGCGTGGCCGTGTTCGACGTCGACGGCGTGATGACCGACGGCAAGCTTTATCTCTACGACCACGGCGAAGAGATAAAGAGCATGAGCGTACGCGACGGGCTGGGCATTCAACGCCTGCAGGCAGCCGGCGTGGCCGTGGCCGCAATCAGCGGCCGTCCCTCGCCGGCGGTGGCTGCACGCCTGCATTCCCTGGGCGTCGAGTACATCTATCTCGACAGCCACGACAAGCAGCTGGACTTCGAAGCCCTGCTGGCCGAACTCGAACTCACCCCCGATCAGGCCGCGGTCATGGGCGATGATCTGCCCGACCTGGGCCTGATGCGCCAGGCTCGCCTGGCCATGGCCGTGGCCGACGCGGTTGAAGACGTCATCGAGAGCGCCCACTGGGTGAGTCGCTTCGATGGCGGTCAGGGTGCGGTTCGCGAAGCCTGCGAACTGATCATCGCCGCCCACGACGCCCGCTAGCGGCTGCCGACATGCTACGCATCGTCGCCATTCTGCTCGTGGCATCGGCCGTGCTTCTAGGTCTGCGCGTGATCAACAACGAGCGCACGTCAGGCGCCGATGATGCGCCGCGTCTGTCCACCCCGGACAACAGCGACTACTACATGAGCGATGCCGTCGTGCGCCAGATGGACGACAACGGCAGACTCGCCTATCGCATGACCGTCGGCGAAAGTCTGCACTTCGCGGACGACTCGGCTCGGCTCACGGATATTGACGTACACTACCTTGCAGGCACCAAAACCTACTGGGACGTAAGCGCCGAGCGCGGCCGCATACCCGCCGGCGAACGCGATATCTATCTCTACGACGGGGTCACGGGGCGGCATCCGCGGGTCAACGGCAACGTCGTCGAGATCGTCACCGACAACGCCTGGGTGCGCCCCGATACCGACCGTATCGACACGCAGGCCCATGTGACCGCCACCGAGCCCGGCCAACGCGTCGAAGGCGACGGCATGGAGGTCAACCTGAAAACCGACAAGCTGAGACTGCTCGAAAATGTACAAGTCACTTACACGCCGTAGGGGTCTGTCGGTCGCGCTGGTCGCGCTCGGGCTTGTGCTGGCAACCGGCGCAGCGCCTGCACAGCAACAGCCACTGCCGATTCGTATCGAATCCAACAGCGCCGATCTGTCCCAGCAGCAAGGCACAAGCACCTATACGGGCAACGTGGTGCTCACCCGCGGCGGGCTCACCCTGACCGGCCACCGGCTGGTGGTGACGCGCATCAACGACCGCGGCAACATCAAGGCCGTGCTCGACGGCAGCCCGGCCAAGTTCGACAAGCAGCCCGATCGCGAGGGCAACGACGTGGTTACCGGCAACGCCGGCCAGATCGAATACACCAACAACGATTCCACCATCGTGCTGCGCGGCGATGCGGTAGTACGCCGCGGCGGTGACGAAATCAACGGCCAGGTCATCCGCCACAACCTGGACACCGAACGCACCCAGGCCGAACGGGGCGGATCGGACAGCAAGCGCGTGCGTATCACCATTCAGCCGCAAGAGGATACGCAACCGTGAGTTCGACCGCCGGGACGGCGAACGGCCAGCGGCTGGTCGCCGAAAACCTGAGCAAGCGCTACAAGGGACGCGCCGTGGTTCAGGACGTCAGCCTGTCGCTGGCGCCGGGCGAAGTGGTGGGCCTGCTCGGGCCCAACGGCGCCGGCAAGACCACCTCGTTCTACATGATCGTGGGACTGGTCACGCCCGATACCGGGCAGATCATGCTCGGCGAACGCAGCCTGATCGGCCTGCCCATGCATGCCCGTGCGAAGCTGGGCATCGGCTATCTCCCACAGGAAGCCTCGGTCTTTCGCAAGCTGTCGGTGGCCGACAATATCCGCGCCATCCTGCAAATACGCCCTGGCCTGAACAAAGCCGATATCGACCGCGAACTCGCGTCGCTGCTCGACGAGCTGTCAATTGGCCATATCGCCGATTCCAAGGGCGTGAATCTGTCCGGCGGCGAACGCCGGCGGGTGGAAATCGCGCGCGCGCTCGCCGCCCAGCCGCAGTACATGCTGCTCGACGAACCGTTTGCCGGCATCGACCCCATTTCCATCGGCGATATCCGCAGCATCATCACGCATCTTAAAAACCGCGGCATCGGCGTGCTGATCACCGACCACAACGTCCGCGAAACCCTAGAGATCGTGGACCGCGCCTATATCCTGCATGAGGGCAAAGTTCTGATGTCCGGAACGCCCGAAGAAGTTGTGCAAAACGAGAATGTACGCCGCGTCTACCTTGGCGATAACTTCCGTATTTCCTAAGACTTAGCGCGTTTCGCCCGGCCTTCCAGCCCTCGGCAGGGCCCTGCCTGCACTTTGCGGAAAACCGCTCTGATTGTAGCGATAAAAGAATGGCGGGTGCATCGGCGCCATTGACTTTCAAACGGAAACGCGGCCTCATTGACCTATGGTGACATCGCGTTCCTGTTTGATCCTGCATCGCCCTTCCCGCGAAGGAACGGTTAAAATCATCCTGGTCGCAGCACCATTCCTCCATATCTGAAAGTTGTCGCGCACCACGCATGTGGACCGTTTGGCAATGTTCGGAACAAGAAAGACAAGGAGACGATATGCGGTATCAGATCAGTGGCAAACAGATCGACATTGGCGATGCGCTCCGGACACATGTCCGGACCGAACTGGACGAGGCGGTCAGCAAATATGCCGAACGCCCGACAGATGCTCTGGTGGTGTTTTCCAAAACAGGTCACGAATTTGCCTGCGAGGCCACCGTGCATCTTTCCACCGGTCTCAATGCCTCGGCCAAGGCCAAGGCGACAGAGATCTATGCCGCCTTCGATAGCTGCTGCGAAAAAATGGAAAAACAGCTGCGCCGCTACAAGCGCCGCCTGAAGGACCATCACAAAGAACGCGCCGAACCGGTTGAACTTTTGGGTGCGTCCTCCTATATCCTCGCGTCAGACAGCGATTCAGATGCGCAGGAACCTGATACCCTCCAACCCATGATCATTGCAGAGATGCAGACGAAGGTGCCAACTTTGTCTGTCGGTGAAGCGGTGATGCAGATGGAATTGTCGGGCGACCCGGTGCTGCTGTTTCGCAAGGAAGGCCAGGAAGGGATGAACGTCGTGTACCGTCGAGAAGACGGCAACATCGGCTGGATCGACCCTTCGTAACCCACGGCGGTAATTTCCGCCAAAGAGCAGGGCGAGCGGAATGGATTTCGGCAAACTCCTCAAGCCAGAGGCCGTGAAGGTTTTGACTTCGGCTTCGAGCAAGAAGCGTCTGATGCAGGATATCGGCGAACTCGCCCAGCAAGCCTATGGGCTGCCGGCCGGCCAAGTGGTGGATGCGCTGATGACGCGCGAAACCCTCGGGCCGACCGGTGTCGGCCACGGCGTCGCCCTGCCCCATGCGCGGATGGACGGGATCGACAAGGTTGTCGGTGCTTTCGTGCTGTTGGACAAACCGATTGATTTCTCTTCGGTCGATCGTCAGCCAGTCGATGTGGCCTTTGCCCTCTTCGCCCCCGAAGATGCGGGGGTGGAGCACCTCAAGGCGCTGGCACTGGTGGCCCGCACGCTGCGCGACACCAGCATCTGCACCAAGCTGCGGTCGAACCCCGACCCGGCCACGCTTTACACCATCCTGACCGAGGACAAGGCCGACAAGGCCGCCTGATCTTGGGCCGCCTG
>DJIE01000205.1 GCA_002433465.1 Salinisphaera sp. UBA6602 | reverse complement strand
GGCGGCGATCCGGGCATCGGCAAATCGACGCTGCTATTGCAGGTGCTCGCCCAGCTATCCGCAGCGATCCCGGCGCTGTATGTCACTGGCGAGGAATCCTTGGAACAGGTGCACCTGCGCGCCCAGCGCCTGGGCGTGGATCAGGCCGAGCTGGCGGTGCTGGCCGAAACCTGCGTGGAACGCGTGCTGGCCCTGGCCAAGCCACAGGCGCCGAAGCTGGTGGTGATCGATTCGGTACAGACCGTGTTTTCGCAGGCGGTCACCTCGGCGCCGGGCAGCGTGTCGCAGGTACGCGAGTCGGCCTCCATGCTGGTGCGTTTTGCCAAGGCGACCGGCACGGCGCTGATTCTGGTCGGCCATGTCACCAAGGAAGGCACGATTGCCGGGCCGCGTGTACTCGAGCATATGGTCGATACGGTGCTCTACTTCGAAGCCGAGGCCTCCAGCCGGTTTCGCGTGATCCGGGCGGTGAAGAATCGTTTTGGCGCGGTCAACGAGCTGGGTGTGTTCGCCATGTCCGGCAGTGGGCTCAAGCAGGTCACCAACCCGAGTGCGATCTTTCTGTCGCGTCATGAAACCGCGGTGCCCGGCAGCGCCGTCATGGTCACCCGCGAGGGCTCGCGGCCGATGCTGGTCGAGGTGCAGGCGCTGGTGGACGAATCCCAGCTGCACAACCCGCGCCGGGTCGCGCTTGGCCCGGACGGGCAGCGCCTGGCCATGCTGTTGGCGGTGCTGCATCGCCATGGCGGTATTCCGCTCGGCGATCAGGACGTATTCGTGAACGTGGTGGGCGGCATGCGGGTGAGCGAAACCGCGGCCGATCTGGCGGTGGTGCTGGCCGCTCTGTCGAGTTTTCGCGATCGTGCGCTGGGCGAGCGGCTGGTGATCTTCGGCGAGATCGGTCTGGCCGGCGAAATTCGCCCCGTACCGGGCGGCGAGGACCGCCTGGCCGAAGCGGCCAAGCACGGCTTTACCCGGGCGATCGTGCCCAAGGCCAACACGCCGCGCAGCAAGCGGGTCGGCGAGATGGAAGTGGTCGGCGTCGCCCGCCTGAGCGAGGCGATCGACGCGATCAGCTAGCCGACGAAGCCCACGCCAAGCTAGCGCTGGGCCTTGTCGGTGCCGCGGTCCGCGGCGGCCTCGTCGAGGCCCGTATCCTCGCCCGCCGCGCGGCGCAGCCTGCGCTTGGGCGGTTTGACCCGTACCGTCTGCACAAGGTTCGCACGCGTCTGCGCGATTTCCAGCACGTATTTGCCCACCTTGAGCTTGGTGCCGGGCTGCGGAATGGTTTCCAGATGCTCGGTGATAAGCCCGTTCATCGTTTTCGGCCCGTCGACGGGCAGCTTCCAGCCCATGGCGCGGTTGAGCGAACGCAGCGTGACCGTGCCATCCACCAGATAGCTGTCGTCACCGTCCATATAGACGTTCTTGACGCGCGTGGCGGGGTCGGTGGTGAATTCGCCCACGATCTCTTCGAGGATATCCTCGAGCGTGACCAGCCCCTGGATATCGCCATACTCGTCGACCACGAAGCCGATCCGGCGCTGCTGGTTCTGGAAATTGAGCAGCTGCTGATTGAGCGGAGTGCCCTCGGGTACGAAGTAGGGTTCGCGGGCCAGGCCGAGCAGGGCGTCCTTGTCGAGATTGTCTTCGGAGATCAGTGCGAGCACGCGGCGCATGTGCACGATGCCCGCCAGCTCGTCGATGGAGCCGTCGAAAATCGGCAGCCGCGTATGCTGGTTATGCACCAGCTGCTCGAGGATTTCGGCCCAGGACTTGCTGATATCGATGCCCACGATCTCGTTGCGAGGCACCATGATGTCCTCGACCGTGGCATTTTCCATATCGAGAATCGACAACAGCATCTGCTGGTGTCGGCGCGGAATCATCGCGCCGGCTTCGGTGACCACGGTGCGCAGTTCCTCGGAAGACAGCGAATGGGCGGCCGCATCGTCTGCCGATACCCCGAACAGGCGCAGAATGCCGTTGCCGGCCCAGTTGATGATCATGACCACCGGCCAGGCCACGCGCAGCAGCGGCGCGTACACATAGGAGGCCGGGTAGGCCACGCGCTCGGGATGCAGCGCGGCCAGCGTTTTCGGGGTGACCTCGGAAAAGATCAGCACGAACACCGTGAGCGTGACCGTGGCCACCAGCACGCCGACGTTGCCGAACAGGCGGATGCCGATCACCGTGGCCACCGCAGACGCGGCGATATTGACCAGGTTGTTGCCCAGCAGGATCAGCCCGATCAGCCGATCCGGGCGATCGAGCAGATGCGCTGCGCGCGTCGCACCGCCGTGGCCAGTCTTGGCCAGGTGCTTCATGCGGTAGCGGTTGAGCGTCATCAGCCCGGTTTCCGAGCCCGAGAAAAAGGCCGATAAAACGAGCATCAGCAGCAGTATGCCGAACAGTATCGGCAGAGAAATGGCGTCCAAGAAGTCAGCCCTGAATCAAATGAATGCGCGTCTCGCGTGCCCAAGATCGGCACGGGGTACGATGCGCTTTACCAATGTTGGCCCAGAATGAGCTCCAGCACCAACTTGCTGCCGAAATAAGCCAGCACGAGCAGCGCATAGCCGGCCAGCGCGCCGCGTACGGCCAGGCGTCCGCGCCAGCCGTAGCGCCAGCGCCCGTACAACAGCACCGCGAAGAACGCCCAGGCGACCAGCGACAGCACGGTCTTGTGGACCAGATGCTGGGCGAACAGGTCGTCGATGAACAGCGCGCCGGTGGCAATGGCCAGGCTCAACAGGAAAAAACCTGCGCCGATCAACCGGAACAGCAGCATTTCCATGGTCTGGAGTGCCGGCAATCGGGTGAACATGCCGGTGGGCGGTCGGCGTCTGAGCTGACGATGCTGCAATGCGAGCACGATGGCCTGCACCGCACCCAGCGTGAGCAGGCCGTAGGCGAGTATTGACAGCAGAATATGCAGCTGCAACGGCCAGGCCAGCGCTTCCGTGGCACTGTGCGAGTCCGGCACGAGCAGCGCGGCAATCGCGCATAGTCCGGCAAAGGGGTAGATCACCAGGCCCAGCGCGCCCACCGATTCACGCAGCGAAAACAGCCACAGCAGCAACGCCGCCTGCCAGGCGAACAGGGACAGCGCGGTACCCAGCCCGATGACCAGCATGCCGGAATGCAGGCTCAGATGAACCAGCGAGCCGATCTGGCCGGCCAGCCCCAGGCCGGCCAGTACGCTGACATGCCAGTAGGGCGCGCCCTGGGCGAGGTGACGCCATACGGCAGCGGCAGCGCCCGCGTAGAGCAGCGCGGCAAGAAGCACTTCCAGTACGACCAGTGCCATTTATGGTGCAGGGGACTCGTAAGCCATGAGGACCATTGTGCCGTATTTCTCGTGTCGGGCGGGCCGCGATCGTTGCGGCTTGATCGTTGTTTGGAATGCAGCCGCGTCCTGCGACGTTATACTGGGTGCCTTCATGGTTCCATCGATCGAGCGCGTGCATGTTCGACAGTCTGAGTGATCGGCTCAATCGCAGTTTTCAGACCATCCGCGGCCGCGGCCGGCTGACCGAAGACAACATCAAGGCCACCCTGCGCGAAGTGCGCATGGCGCTGCTCGAGGCCGATGTGGCGCTGCCCGTGGTCAAGCAGTTCGTCGACGATATTCGTGCCCGCGCGGTGGGCAACGAGGTGATGACCAGCCTCACGCCGGGGCAGGCGCTCATCAAGATCGTCAAGGACGAGCTGACGTCGTTGCTGGGTGAGGCCAACGAAAGCCTCGACCTGCGCGTGAAGCCGCCGGCGGTGGTGCTCATGGCCGGCCTGCAGGGCGCGGGTAAGACCACCTCCACCGGCAAGCTGGCGCGCTATCTCAAGCAGCGCGAGAAGAAGTCCGTGCTGGTGGTTTCCACCGACGTGTATCGCCCGGCGGCCATCGATCAGCTCGCCCGGGTCGCCCACGATGTAGGCGTGGATTTTCATCCGAGCCAGTCGAGCGACAAGCCGATCAAGATCGCGCAGTCGGCAATGGAGGCCGCGCGCAAGGGCTTCTACGACGTGCTCATCGTCGATACCGCCGGCCGGCTGGGTATCGACGACAAGATGATGGCCGAGATCAGCGCCCTCAACGAGGCGCTGACCCCGGCTGAGACGCTGTTCGTGGTCGATGCCATGACCGGCCAGGATGCTGCCAACACGGCCAAGGCGTTCAGTGACGCGCTGCCGCTGACCGGCGTGGTGCTG
>DJIE01000269.1 GCA_002433465.1 Salinisphaera sp. UBA6602 | reverse complement strand
GAGGTTATGCAGAGCTTCCCTAGTTCAGGGCGTAGCGCTGGCCAAGCGTGTCGCGCAGCGCATACTGTACGCAGGCATCGTGCTCGAACGCATCGAGTTTGTCCTGTTCGTTGTCCGCGCTGCCGGCTTCGCGCAGACGCCCGGCGTCGTCGAAGCTCACGATCGCGCCCACCGTCTTGACATGAATCTCGCCGTTTTCGTTGGCCTTGTCATCATAGGCCACCTGAACATAGCGCAGGCGCTTGTCGGCGAACTGGGGCAGTTCGCGGCGGCCCTCGGCCACTTCGGCGGCCTCGTCCTCGCTGAATTCTTCGATCGCGCCATCCTGGGTGAGCAGGAAGTGATGTACGGACATGACGTACTCCGCTGATGGATCGTTACGGCCTCGGGTTGTCTGGCGCATGCGTGCAAGACGACTCCGACGGGCTCTATAAGTGGTGCACAAATCGCGCCGATTCAAGATGCTGCGCGCAGGTGTTCGAGATATGCGTCCGCTTGGAAGGCTGGTGTCGGGTACAATCGCGCCTTGTTCGATTGGCAACCTCGTGTTCTATACACGGCCGTGAAGGGCTATTGATGGCAAAGGCAGCCGCCAAGCAAACCAAAGCCAGTAAAGCAGGGCCTAAGCCCAGTGCCAAGGCGCGCGAGCAAAATACGCCGCCGGCGCCGCCGAGCCGCTACCGCCAGCGGCTGGGCCGTCTCATGCGCGAAGCCGTGTTGTTTGGCGCGGCGGCAATCACGCTGTTTCTGCTGGCCGCGCTGGTTTCATACAGCCCGCGCGATCCCGGTTGGTCGGGCCTTGGCGATGGCACCGCCATTCGCAACCTGTTCGGCGCCCCAGGGGCATGGTTTGCGGACGTATTGCTGAGCCTGTTCGGCTATCTCGGCTTCATCTTCCCCTGGCTGGTGCTTTACGGCGGCTGGCTGGTGTTCGCCAACAGCGAGCGTGAACGAAGCGACGTGTTCTCGCGCAGCATTCGGGCGGGAGCGCTGTTGCTATGGCTGGTGTCCGGCTGCGGTCTGGCGTGGCTTGCCCTGGGCGACCAGAACGCGGCCATGCCCCAGGGCAGCGGCGGCATTCTGGGCGCGGCCAGCGCGGGCGCGATCGCCGGGGTGATCAACAAACTCGGCGCGGCCTGGCTGTTGATTACAGTATTCGTGATCACCCTGTCGGTGGGGCTGGGCTTTTCCTGGCTGGTGGTCACCGAACGCACCGGCCACTTCGTGCTCACGATACTGCAGGGCGGCTTTACCGAAACGCTCGATCGGCTGCGCGCCTGGCAGGCCAACCGCGCCGAGCGCAAGGCCGCCGAACCCGCAAAGCCGGCAGCCAAGGAGAAGAAGAAATCGCGCGTGGCGCCGTCGCTGGATAACGGCGACAGCGCGCAGCACGCGCCCGTGCCCGCGCCGGCTGCGAGCGGGGTTCAGGTCAAGAAGCCGAAGAAGTCGATCAAGGCGAATCAGCTGGATCTGCCGATCGAAGAGCATGTTGACGTACCCACCTATGATCCGGAGCGCGATAGCCCGATTCCGCCGACCGCGCTGCTGGATCCGGCGCGCGAGAGCAAGAACGACCAGGATGAAAGCGTGCTCCAGCGCATGTCGGAGCAGCTCGAGCAGCATCTGGCGGACTTCAACGTGCAGGGCAAGGTCGTCGCGGTGGAACCGGGGCCGGTAATCACCCGCTTCGAGCTGGATCCGGCGCCGGGCGTGAAGGTCAGCCAGATCTCGAATCTCGCCAAGGATCTGGCGCGGGCGATGTCCACGACCAGCGTGCGCGTGGTCGAGGTCATCCCGGGCAAGTCCGTGGTGGGCCTGGAAATCCCGAACGCCGACCGCGAGATCGTGGCGCTGCGAGAGATTCTGGAATCGCCGCTCTACAGCGGCAACAAGTCGCCGCTGACCATGGCGCTTGGCAAGGATATCGGCGGCAATCCGGTGACCGCGGATCTGGGCAAGATGCCGCATCTGCTGGTCGCCGGTACCACGGGCTCCGGCAAGTCGGTGGCGGTCAACGCCATGATCTTGTCGATTCTGCACAAGGCCACCGCCGAGCAGGTCCGCCTGATCATGATCGACCCGAAGATGCTCGAGCTGTCGGTCTACGAGGGGATTCCGCATCTGCTCGCGCCCGTGGTCACCGACATGAAGGACGCCGCCAATGCGCTGCGCTGGTGCGTGGGCGAGATGGAGCGCCGCTACAAGCTCATGGCCGCGCTGGGCGTGCGGAACGTGGCCGGCTACAACACGAAAGTGCGCAAGGCGATCGAGGCCGGCACGCCGATCGAGGATCCGATTCTCAAGAACGCCCAGTCCAACGATCAGGCCGAGGCCGGTGAAGAGGTGCCCACGCTCGAACCCATGCCGGCAATCGTGATCATCGTCGACGAGCTGGCCGACATGATGATGGTTGTCGGCAAGAAGGTCGAAGAGCTGATCGCCCGTATCGCCCAGAAGGCCCGTGCGGCCGGTCTGCACATGATCCTCGCCACGCAGCGGCCGTCGGTCGACGTGATCACCGGCCTGATCAAGGCCAATATCCCCACGCGTATCGGCTTTCAGGTGGCCTCCAAGATCGACTCCCGCACCATTCTCGACCAGCAGGGCGCAGAAAGCCTGCTCGGCCACGGCGATATGCTCTATCTGCCGCCCGGCACGGGCTTTTCCACCCGTGTCCATGGTGCATTCGTGGACGACCACGAAGTCCACAAGGTGGTGGAATATCTCAAGCAAGTGGGCGCGCCGGACTATATCGACGAAATTCTGGAAGGCGGCGGTGCCGACGGCGAGGGCGGTGCCGATGACGAGGAAGACGCCGAGGCCGATCCGCTTTACGATCAGGCGGTGGCGATCGTCACCAAGACGCGCAAGGCCTCTATTTCCTATGTGCAGAGACGCCTGCGGGTCGGCTACAACCGCTCCGCGCGACTTATCGAACAGATGGAGAACGCCGGCATCGTCAGCGCTGCCGAGGGCAGCGGCGGACGTGAAGTACTGGCCCCGCCGCCGCCAGAGGACTGAATTTTCGTCGGCATCGGTCGATCTGTTCTGCAAACGGTATGTCGCGCAGAGTTCAGGCGTGATTCATGGCCGCGGCCTAGCATGCTCTAAAACATCCTTCGCCCCTTTCATATCCATCAAGGAGAGCGCTGCAATGCCTCTGCGCCGAATTCTCGTTGCCTTCCTCCTGCTTTGCGCCGCGGTGAGCGCGCACGCTGATGGCGTGGGCGATCTCGAAGCCTTCTATAACAACGTCGACAGCCTGTCCGCCCAGTTCGAGCAAGAGCAGAAGGACGACAGTGGGCAGATGCTGCAACAGGCCAGCGGTACGTTCCTGCTGTCGCGTCCGGATCGTTTTCGCTGGGAATACACCGCGCCGTACAAGCAGGTTATCGTCAGCGACGGCGAGACGTTCCGCTTTTACGACGTCGACCTCGCCCAGGTCACCATTCGCAGTATCGATGCCACCCTCCAGGCCACGCCTGCGCTGTTGCTCACTGGCGGCGCGGCGCTCGAGGACGCATTCAATATCGCCTCGGCCGGTCAGCGCGACGGAATGAGCTGGGTGCGCCTGACCCCGCGCGCCGACGATACCGATTTTCAGGAAGTGCGCCTTGGCCTCAAGAATCAGGTGCCCAGCGTCATGGAACTGGACGATAACCTGGGCCAGACCACGCATATCCGGTTTAGTGATATCGAACTCAATCCGAAGCTCGATGCGTCGCGCTTCACGCTCGATATTCCCGATGACGTGGAAGTGGTCGACGGCCGCGGCATGAACGGGCAGGGCCGGTAGTGCCCATCCTGCGCCAGGACTATGCGCTGGGTCGGCTCTGGCTCGCGCTGGGGCTGTTTGGCTGCGGGGTGCTCGTCTACGCCTGCCTGATGCCGAATCCGCCGCAGGCCCAGGTGCAGCATTTCGACAAGTTCGAGCACTTCGCTGCATTCGCACTGCTATCGGGCTGGTTCGCCAACCTCCTGGCGCCGCACTATCTCCGCGTCATCGTGATCATGATTCTGTTTGGCGCATTCATTGAAGTTGCGCAGTCGTTCACGCCCTATCGAAGCGCGGATTGGCACGATCTGATGGCCGACGCCTTTGGCG
>DJIE01000013.1:2500-2942 GCA_002433465.1 Salinisphaera sp. UBA6602 | reverse complement strand
CATTGCCATTTCTTCATCTAACGTCCTTTATTAATTATTTCGCTGGAGCAAATTCGGGCGCCGTGGCAACGGCGCCCGTTCGGTGGAATTCAAGGCTACCAAAACCGCCGTACGACGGCGATTGCTTGATTACGCAGCGATCGCGCTAGGCAGACGCATCGGCCGACGTGGCCGGCGGCGGGTACTTGGCCAGCAAACGCTCGCGTTTGCCCGGCTGCAGGTTGGCGCGGCGCAGGTCGCCGTCATAGTGGGCCACGACACGCTTGTCCATGACGCGATACCAGAGCGGCGGGAAATAGGCCAGCACGATCATGCCGGCATAGCCGGTGGGCAGCTGGGGCGCTTCGTCGAAATGACGCAGCGACTGGTAGCGCCGGGTCGGATGCGCGTGGTGATCGGAATGGCGCTGCAGGTGGAACAGGAAGATGTTGGTCACGATGTG
>DJIE01000013.1:0-2115 GCA_002433465.1 Salinisphaera sp. UBA6602 | reverse complement strand
GCGCAGCAGGCCGTAGTGCTCGGCGTAGTTCACCGCTTCCAGCAGCGAGGCACCGATCAGCGCCTGGAGCACCAGAAACGGCAGCAGCTCGATACCGAAGGCGAACATCAGCGCGCCCCAGAGCACGACGGTCATGGCCCAGGATTGCAGCACTTCGTTATGCACGCTCCAGAAGCTGCGGTTCTTGCGTGCCATGCGCGTCTTCTCGATGTCGAGCGCCGAGCGCGCGCTGCCGCCGGCGGTACGCACGAGAAAACGCCAGAACGGCTCGCCCATGCGGGCACTGGCCGGGTCGTGCGGCGTGGCCACGTTCTTGTGATGGCCGCGATTGTGCTCGGTATAGAAATGCCCGTAGGCCACCGGCGCAAGCGCGATCTTGGCCAGCCAGCTTTCGATGGCCGTGTTCTTGTGGCCCAGTTCGTGGGCGGTGTTGATGGACACACCGGAGAGCATGCCGATGGTGCTGACAAAGCCCAGCCACTGCCAGAAGGTCAGATCCTGGGTGCCGACGATGGCACAGACGGCCACGAACAGAATGAGCTGAACGACCACGTAGATATAGGTCGAGTAGCGGTAGAACGGGTCGTCCTCGAGGATATCGAGCACCCGCTCGGGCGGATTGGTGCTGTCCTTGCCGATCAGCAGGTCGAGCACCGGCACCACGCCGTAGACCACGATTGGCCCGGCAAAGATCAGCCAGGTCTGGCCCGTCAGCCAGCCGGTGAGCGCCAGAGCGGCCACGATGATGATGATGCCGAAGCCCATGGGCCACAGCCAGCGCTTGCGGTCGTGGGCCCGCGCTTCGGCCATTGTCATTGTATTCATGCGATCTCCTCGCTTTAACGGCATGGACACGACCGGCGACGCGCTTGCACCCTACCGATCGGTTTATTACATTGCTCGCTGTAACTCTATTAATTAATCGACCGGTTAGTCAATAGCCTGTGCTAACGTCGTGTTTTGGTTCGTCAGCGACGAAAAAACATGGCACAACCGGTAGACACGGACCCGGGGCAAACGCGCAAGCGCATCTGCGATGCGGCCTTTCGCGCGTTCGGCCGCTTTGGCTACGACGGCGTGTCGATGACGCGTATGGCGCATGAAGCCGGGGTGACCAAAGCTGCCCTGTACTGGCACTTCGACAGCAAGCAGACGCTCTATGCCGACGCCATGCAGCGCCTGATCGGCATCTTCGAGGCGCACGTATTCGACGCGGTGGCCGACGAAACCGATCCGGTGGAACAGATATTCGCGATGTTCGCGGGCCTGGAACACCTGGTAGAAGACCCGCGCCTGGCCGAGGGCATCGCCGGCTACTGGCTCAAGCCCAGCACCGCCGACGTCGAGGCCGCCATTGCCGTACAGGAGGCCTTCGAGGCCCAGGCGTCCGAAGCGATCGAACAGCTGCTCGACGAAGCCCGCGCGAGCCAGGCCCTGAGCGTGGAAGGCTCGACGCACGACATGGCACGGGCCTTCATTTCACTTATCGAGGCGATCGTGCTGCCGCTGGGCCATCGCAGCACCCGCGATCATCGACGCGTGGTCCGCGTACTCGCGCACATTTTCTTCCAGGCCCATGCGCGGGCGCCCGAGCTGGCCAAGCGCGCGGCCCGACGCCTGGACATGGCGACGGAATCTTGAGCGCTTGCACTGGCCGCCATGACAAGAACCTGACATAACATTCGAATAATGCGAGCAACGCTTCGGTATCCGGGGCGTCGAGACAGGAGAATTCACATGAGTACCGCCGTAGAGAATATTGCTGCTGCCGCGCCCGCGGAGGCCGACCACGGCCGCACCGAACGGCTGTTTGCGGCCCAGCAGGTCAAGGCGCTGTCGCTGCGCACATCCACGGCGGCCGAACGCATCGAAAAGATCAAGCGCCTGCGCCAGGCCATGTTCGATCGCAGCGAACAGATCTACAAGGCCTGTCATGCGGACTTCGCAAAGCCCGCGCCGGAAGTCGATATCACCGAGATCCTGCCGGTAGTCATGGAAGCCAACCATGCAATTCGTCATCTCAAGGGCTGGATGAAGCCCGAACGCAAGCGGCCCACGCTGCTGATGTTCGGCACCTCGGCCGAGGTGCGAAACGAACCCAAGGGCGTATGCCTG
>DJIE01000033.1 GCA_002433465.1 Salinisphaera sp. UBA6602 | reverse complement strand
CCTGTTCCAGCTGCAGATGCCGGCACCGATCCGCCAGCGTGCCAGCGCCATCGGCGCCCGCCGTGGCGGCATCGCCGGCGCATCGCTGATGGGCTTTTTCTCGGCGCTGATCGCCGGCCCCTGTCTCGCGCCGCCACTGGTGGGCGCGCTGCTATATATTTCCAGCAGCGGCGACATGCTCCTCGGCGGTGCCGCGCTGTTCATGCTGGGTCTGGGCATGGGCGTGCCCCTGATCGCCATCGGCGTTTTCGGCGCCCGGCTCATGCCCCATGCCGGCGCCTGGATGAAGGAAGTGCAGGTTCTGTCCGGCGTGATTCTGCTGGCCGTCGCACTCTGGCTGCTCACCCGTATTCTGCCCAACGCGGTCAGCCTGGCCGGCTGGGCTGCGCTGGCGCTGGCCTATGGCAGCTATCTCTCCACGCTGGACCCGCCAGCGCGTGCCGGCCGGGCCATTCTGCGTGCCCTGGTATTCCTGCTGTTCGTCTATGCCGGGGCCGCCACGCTGGGGGTGCTGGCCGGGGCAAGCAATGCCACCGCCCTGCGCCCGCTCGCACCGCTGACGGCTGGCCCGAGCGCTGCGCGCACCGACGCGCCGCAGGCGACAGATTCGCCCTTCACCCGCGTCGCCGATCTCGATCAGCTCCAGGCAGCGCTCGCCAACGCCCGCGAAAACGGTCGTGCCGCGGTGGTGGACTTCTATGCCGACTGGTGCGTGGAATGCGTACAGATGGAGCACGGCCTGTTCGCCGAATCGGAGGTACGCGAAGCGCTTTCCAACGTCGTCGCCCTGCAGGTGGACGTTACCGATTACGACAGCGCCGACCGCGCACTCATGCGCGAACTGGACGTATTCGGCCCGCCGACGGTGCTGTTCTACCGCCCCGACGGCAGCGAAGCCGCCGACCAGCGCCTGATCGGCACCATCGACCCGGCCGGGTTCATCAACCGTCTGAACCGTCTGGAGCGTTCGCCATGACTCGCCGTAAGGCCAATATCCTCGGGCTCCTCGTGCTGGTCGCCGTTGCCGCCGCGGCGGGCCTGCTTTACTGGTACAGCGCCGAGGACACGCCATACCGTGCCGATTTCACGCTCGTCGATCTCGAGGGCCAACCGCATGCCATGGCCGACTACGACGGCAAGGTGGTAGTGCTCAACTTCTGGGCGAGCTGGTGCAAACCCTGCCGCGAAGAAGTGCCCATGCTCATCGACGCCCAGCGCGAATACGGCGACCGGGGCCTTCAGATTCTGGGTATTGCCGTCGATACAGCCGAGGCCGCGGGCGAATTCGCCAAGCGCTACGATATCAATTATCCGGTGCTGGCCGACGCCACCGAAGGCGCGCGTATTCAGGATCGCTATACCGCGACCGATGCGCCGGCCGGCGTACTGCCGTTCACGGCCATCGTCGATCGAGACGGACACGTGGTCGCCCGTATAGCGGGTGCGCTGGATCATGCGCGATTGTCCGATATCGTGCAGCCATTGCTCGAAAAAGGGGCATCTGCCACCAAAGACTGAGTCCAGGGCACAAACGCCGCCGAACGGCCGCAACGATGCGGCCCGGCTGGGGTGAACGTCGCCGAATTACCGACAATACGGCAGCGAACGGTCGCGAAAATCCTTTCTTTTCGGTTGTAACGCCGATTCCCTTGGGGCAGACTCCAGCCATCGCCATACTAGGACGGCCTGCGTGGCTCATTTTCTGCTGCTCAACGGACCCAACCTGAACCTGCTCGGCACCCGCGAGCCGGACGTCTATGGCCACGACACGCTCGCCGATATCGAGCAGCAGCTGGCCGCCCGCGCCAGCGAGCACGGCCACAGCCTGGCCTGCTACCAGTCCAACCACGAAGGCGAACTGATCGATCGCATTCACGCCGCACGCGACGAGAACGTTGCCTGCGTGCTGTTCAACCCCGGCGCGTTCACGCATACGAGCATTGCTCTGCGCGACGCGCTGCTGGGCACGCAGCTGGCCTGTATCGAAATCCATCTGTCCAATACCGCGCAACGCGAAGCGTTTCGCCACCATTCCTATATCGCCGATATCGCAATCGGCACCATCACCGGTTTTGGCGCGCACGGCTACAGCCTGGCCCTGGATGCCGCAATGGCGCGCGCCGCCGAGACCACCGAGGAGAAATAGCACCCCATGGATATCCGCAAGCTGAAAAAGCTCATCGAGCTGGTCGAGGATTCGGGCATCGCCGAACTCGAAATCACCGAAGGCGAAGAATCGGTCCGTATCGGCCGCTATCCGGCGCCGGGCAGCGTGCCGGCTGCCCCGCCCCAGCCGGCCACACCGGCAGCGCCGGCGCCCGCGCCGGCCGCCGCAGCCGGCGGTGGCAACGACGCCAGCGCAGCCGAGGAAGAAGACGATACGCCGGAAGGCCATATCGTGCGCTCGCCGATGGTCGGCACCTTCTATCGCGCGCCGGCGCCGGACGCCAAGCCGTTCGTCGACGTGGGTGATCGTATCGGGCCCAGCGACACGCTGTGCATCATCGAAGCCATGAAGATGCTCAACCAGATCGAAGCGGAAGTCTCGGGCGAGGTCAGCGCCGTGCTGGTAGAAAACGGCCAGCCGGTCGAGTTCGATCAGCCGCTGTTCGTCGTCAAATAAGGGGGCGCCCATGTTAGGCAAAGTCCTCATCGCCAACCGCGGCGAGATCGCGCTGCGTATTCTGCGCGCCTGTCGCGAGCTCGACGTGCCTGTAGTTGCGGCGTATTCCACTGCCGACCGCGAACAAAAGCATGTGCTGCTCGCCGAAGAAGCCGTGTGTATCGGCCCGGCCGAAAGCGCCAAGAGCTACCTGAACATGGCCGCGCTCATGAGCACGGCCGAAGTGGCCGGCGCGAGCGCGATTCATCCCGGCTACGGCTTTCTGTCCGAAAACGCGGATTTCGCGGAAAGCGTGGAACAGTCCGGCTTCACCTTCATCGGCCCGCGTGCCGAAACCATCCGCCTGATGGGCGACAAGACCTCGGCCATTCAGGAAATGCAGGCCGCGGGCGTGCCCTGCGTGCCCGGCTCCGGCGCGCCGCTGACCGCCGACGATGCCGCCAACCGCAAGCTGGCCCAGAAGATCGGCTTTCCGGTCATCATCAAGGCCGCCGGCGGCGGCGGCGGGCGCGGCATGCACGTGGTCTACGAGGCCAAGGCCCTGGCCGGCGCCATCGATATGGCCCGCCGCGAAGCCGCGAGCTTTTTCGGCAACCCGGCCGTCTACATGGAAAAGTATCTCGAGTTGCCGCGGCATATCGAGGTGCAGGTACTGGCCGACAATCACGGCAACGCCATCCACCTGGGCGAGCGCGACTGCTCGCCGCAGCGCCGCCACCAGAAGGTGGTCGAAGAAGCGCCCGCGCCGGGTATTACTCCGGAAGAGCGGGCACATATCGGCAAGCTGTGCGTAGATGCCTGCAAGCGAATCGGCTATCGCGGTGCCGGCACGTTCGAGTTCCTGTACGAAAACGGCGAGTTCCATTTCATCGAAATGAACACCCGTATTCAGGTCGAGCATCCGGTGACCGAGATGATCACCGGCGTGGACCTGGTCGCCGAGCAGCTGCGTATCGCGGCCGGCCATGAGCTGCGCTACAAGCAGGAAGACATCGTGCTGCGCGGGCATGCCATCGAATGCCGCATCAACGCCGAGCACGCAGAAACCTTCGTGCCGTCGCCGGGCAAGATCCAGGCCTACCACGCACCCGGCGGCCCCGGTATTCGCATGGATTCGCATATCTATGCCGGCTACAGCATCCCGCCCTACTACGACTCCCTCATCGGCAAGCTGATTGCCCACGGCGATACCCGCGAAGCCGCGGCCGCGCGTCTGGACATGGCGCTCTCTGAAATGGTGGTCGAGGGCATCAACACCAATATCGCCCTGCACAAGCGCATCATCCACGACCCGGCACACATCGCGGGCGGCGTGTCGATCCACTGGCTGGAGAAGAAGCTCAAGGAAGAAAGCGGCCGTGGCTGAAGCGCGTGGCCCGGTAGCCTGGCTGCAGATCACGGTAGAAACGCCGCGCGCGGCGCTGGCCGAAGCGGTGTTCGAAAGCTTCGACGCCGAGGCCGTCACCGTTCTGGACGCCGGCGACGACATCACCGTGGAAAACACGCCCAACGAACAGCCGGCCTTTGCCGATTCGCGCATCACCGGCCTGTTCACCGACGGCACGCTGGCCGAGCCGATCGAGGCCGCGCTGCGCGAGGCCCTGGGCGACGCGGCGACCATCCGCAGCGACCGGCTGGAAAATCAGGACTGGGCCAGCGCCTGGCTGGCCCAGCATCCGCCGATCCGCTTTGGCGAACGGCTCTGGATCGCGCCCCACAACGCGCCGGTCGAGGCTGACGACGATGCCATCATTGTGCGCCTGGATCCGGGCCTGGCATTCGGTACCGGCACCCACCCGACCACGGCCCTGTGCCTGGCATGGCTGGCCGAAGCCGACCTCGCCGGCAGGCATGTGCTCGACTACGGCTGCGGCTCGGGCATTCTCGCGGTGGCCGCGGCCCGCCTGGGTGCGGCTTCGGTCACGGCCGTGGATATCGACGAGCAGGCATTGCGGGCGACGCAGGAAAACGCCGAACGCAACGGCGTACTCGAACGCATCCATACCCCGGCGCTCGACGGCATCGGCGAGCGCTGCTTCGATATCGTGCTGGCCAATATCTTGGCCAAGCCGCTTATCGCCCTCGCGCCCACGCTTACTGCGCATGCTGCCCCCGGGGCACCGCTGGTGTTGTCCGGACTGCTCACACGCCAGATCGAAGAGGTCAGGAACGCCTACGATCGCGCATTCGAGTTCGCCGAGCCGGCCGTGGAAGAGGACTGGGTGCGCCTGAACGGCTGGCGCCACGGGGCTGGATAACGAATAGCCGAAAGTCGTCTTTCTCTGGGCGGTAAATGCCGTTATAGTTTTGCGCCTTGTCCCTGCCAGTGCGCCCGTTTCGAATGCCGAAGACCGACTCCGACGCTGCCCAGCCGCTCAGTCACTATGTCGGCGCCAGTCTCGATCGTTATTTCGAATCGCTCAACGGCTGCGCGCCGCCGCGCGACCTGTATCAGATGGTGCTCGAACAGGTCGAGAAGCCGCTGCTCGAGCGCGTGCTCGACTACAGCCAGGGCAACCAGTCGCGGGCCGCGGAAATGCTGGGCATCAATCGCGGCACCCTGCGCAAGAAGCTGCGCAACTACGCCCTCGATCGCTAGGCCGTCGCACAACGGCATGAACGCTACCACCCGCATCGCGGGTGTTTTTATTTGAACCGAAACAATCCGTTTAACGGACAAAGGCCAACGTGACCGCAACCGAACACGCCCCCATCCGCCGCGCCCTGATCAGTGTTTCCGACAAGACCGGCGTAGCCGCCTTCGCCAAGAGGCTGGCCGCCGAGCACGGCGTCGAAATCCTGTCCACCGGCGGTACCGCGCGGGTGTTGCGCGAAGCCGGCGTGGACGTGGTCGATGTCGCTGCCCACACCGGCGCGCCGGAGATCATGGACGGGCGCGTGAAAACGCTGCACCCGAAGATCCATGGCGGCATCCTCGGGCGTCGCGGTCAGGACGACGCGGTGATGGCCGAGCAGGACATCGCGCCTATCGACCTGGTGGTGGTCAATCTCTATCCCTTCGAACAGACCGTGGCCGACCCGAACTGCCCGCGCGATCAGGCGATCGAAACCATCGATATCGGCGGCCCGGCGATGCTGCGCGCGGCGGCCAAGAACCACGCCTATGTCACCCTCGTGGTCGACGCCGCCGACTACGACGCCGTGCTGGACGACCTGGGCGCCCACGGCGGCACGAGCACGGCCACGCGTCGCCGTCTGGCTGCCAAGGGCTTCAACCATACCGCCGGCTACGACCGGGCCATCGCCGAGTATCTGCAGGGCGACGACAGCACCCCGGACAGCGAAGCCGAAGACGTTCTGCCGGCACGCTTTGCGGCAACCTATACCAAACGCCAGGATCTGCGCTACGGCGAGAACCCGCACCAGCGCGCCGCG
>DJIE01000028.1 GCA_002433465.1 Salinisphaera sp. UBA6602 | reverse complement strand
CGAGGAAGCCCCGGCATCGCAAAGCCCCGCCACCACGACCGCGGCTGCCCGGTAGCCGCGGCCGAACGAGGAGGTGGCCATTATGCTCCGTCCATCCGCTGGATCGTCACCCGCCGTGACCGTCTACACGGTCCCGAACTGTCCTGACTGTCACGCTCTGAAAACGTGGTTTGCAGAGCGTGACATCGCGTATGCCGAGCGTAACCTAAGCCGTGCTAACGTGGAGTCACGCGGGCGCTGTCCGAGACGCAAGACCTCGCGGGCGGCGTACCGGCTTGGTAACGGATGTCCATCGCCCAGGGTTCGGCCGATCTCGACGGTTAGAAAGCCTATGTCGCCGGGCAGCCCGCCATGGATGATGCTGGCGCAGGGCCTGCTGAGCCGACATGGTTTGGGGCCAACAAACTGCACACTGACGTGTTTCCCACCGCGGAAACTGGTCAGCTGTCGAAGCCTGACCGGACGAGCCATATCCGAGATAGGAGGCGATCATGAACATAGGACAAGCCGCCGAAGCATCCGGACTATCCGCGAAGATGATCCGCTACTACGAGCGGGTGGACCTGATCCCGCCCGTGGCCCGTACCGAATCTGGCTATCGCGTCTATGCCGATGGCGACATCCAGACCCTGAAGTTTATCCAGCGGGCGCGAGGCCTGGGTTTTTCCGTCAAGCAGATGCACGGGCTAGTATCGCTCTGGCGGGACCGTAGTCGCAGCAGCGCCAACGTCAAGGCTGTGGCCCTAGAGCACATTACGGAACTCGAAAACAAGATCGAAGCGCTGAATTCTATGCGGGAGACGTTGCAGCATCTCGCTGAACATTGCCGCGGCGATCATCGGCCGGATTGTCCCATCATTGAAGGTCTATCTGAGGGGCAACAGCCGCCAGATTCGCCGAAGAGATCAAGTCGCCGACGCGCGCGCGCTAACACCAGTGTAACGGGCACCAATCCGAGCGTTTGACGACACCGTCATAGCCGGGGTTGCGCCTTCAACTCGGCACTGTATTTCTTGCGTTGATGATCGATCATGGCCCGCCGCGCTTCGGGTCGAAGCGCGCGAGCCCACGCTCCAAAAAACGTTCTCCATCGACAGTTCGCCGATTTTGGCATGCAGCGCGTCGATCTGCGCTTGGCTATCCGAACTCGTTGACCCCTTGTCGAACGTCTCGGTTGCCCTTCGAGCAGCTGGCGCTTCCACTGTGTGATCTGGTTCGGATGGACATCGAATTCCTGAGCCAGTTCGGCGAGCGTGCGATCGCCCTAAACGGCGGCCAGCGCTACCTTGGCCTTGAAGATCGATGAGTGATTGCGGCGTTTGCGTCGCATAAATACTCCTTGGCCGTGTTCGGCCATTGTGGGGCAGATCATCACTTAACGCTCTGTCCGAATTCCGGGGTCCAGCTCAGTTGGCGGGTGCTTGTGCTGCACGTGAATGGCGATGGTTGGGGGTGGTCGGAGCCATTAAGTGTCCCGTTAGCTGGTGTTTGCTAGTTCAATTTTCTCCGCCTGCAAATGTTAAAAGTGCATGATGTAGTTGAATCGGCTTAGAAGGTATTGGGCGTCGATGTCGACTTATCCAACTCTTTGCCTCGACACTCATATCCGCCGATACTAGCGAGTCCGTTTTTCTGCTTTTACGAGATAAGTATGCGTTGATGCCGTCCGCCGACTCGTCTGCGGTGCCGGCGAGGACGTAGCCGACCATAAAACCGATTGCGTGGTTAATTGCGTATTTGCCAGTCGCAAATCTGTCCATACCTTCGACAACGTACTGTCTACACAAGTCTGTATCCGACGCGGCTATACGCTTGCATTCGATAATCGCATGCGGGTCATGCTCTTCAGTCCTTAAAAAAACCTCAATCAGCATAAGCGGTATATCGGTACGACCGTCGGGTATGCGTACCTGTTTACTGGACCGAGACTCTGTTCCAGGTAATACGATTAAAGTCTTTCGCCAAGGATACTTCTGGGACTTCAGTGCGCTGCGCATGCCATCACGCAAGCGTTCGGTCATTAGTACTTCGCCGGCTAGCGGGCTGACATCGCTGAACGCTTGAGCCCTTCGCCATCCTGCAGCTAGTGTAAGTAATATTGCTGAAGCGATTTCCGGCGCGAGTTCAATAGGCTCCTTACCTAAGGGAGCCGGGGCTTCGTATGGAATCCTCAAGCGCGCGCCCCCTTAATGCTTTCCGCGACCACCGCATCGGCATCCTCCAATGCAGAAATGCCCATCCAATAGCGGCGGGCCGCGGGTTTGATAATAACGACTTCGTCGCGTCCATGGACCCGTAACTCTCGCTCGGCACTGAGCGCCGTAGCAATTTTCACTTTCATTCGCTCGCCAATCCGAGCAAGAACGCCACCCAGTTCTTCGAAAACAGGTAGGAATTCGATATTCGCGTCGCCACGGCGTTTTTCTAGAACAAAGCGCACAACCCGTAGCGGTGAACGTGACGGTAGATCAAAAATTTCGGCACGCATGTGGCGCTCATTTCGTGCGGATAGCCATCCATCCATGACGCCAAGAAAAACTTCGGTGTACCTACATACCTCTTCATGCACATTCGCCTGGCAAACTGAAAACTCCCGCCCGGCTCGCCATTGCCAGCTTGCACGAAACAAACCATCACGGATCACTACGCGGTCGGCCTCGTCGAGGTCGTAGAGCTCAAAAACGGCTTCGTCGAGAGCTGTGAAGTCTTCGAGTGTCGCGGTCCTACGCTGCAACGTCCTCTCGATTTTCAGCAGTCGTTTGCCCGCATCTGAATCGCATGCGGGCGCTAATTCTGGAACAGGTAAGAGCGCGATATCGTTTTGCAGCAAACGTCTTTTCCAAATACCGAACTCCGAACCAGCCATCAGGAAAAACCAAGCCGCAAACGATGAACTCAAAATAGTAGCCAGCAAATGCGCTGACTGACGGGCGGCAGCAGGTAGTCTGGCGCCAAAATACGCATTAGTGAATACTAAATCACGATCTGCTACAGCTACTAAGGGCCGAGCTCCTGCGCTGAGCGTTTCTTTAACAATCAGAATGGGGGCCCGGTAAATGTCACGTGACCGCGGCCGTTCGGCTTTGGACAGATTGAACAATGGCAGGTCATCCGGTATATGAAAAGGTTTAATGTTTTGGGTTTGAAGTAGCCCTAAGCCTTTCAGTCGACTTGCATCCCGCGTTTGATTGACCTCTAGTCCGCGAATCAGACCAACATTCATTTCGGTATTCAATTTCGCGAATTGAGTACCTAAGTTCGCATAAGACGAAGTCAGTGAATCGACCAATGCGATATCTCGCCTGCGCCCGACTGAAGCTGCCTTCAATTTAATAGGCTGCGCTTCAATCTCACGCATCGAAAGTTGAATCACATCGCTTGGAGCCACCTCGAACGAATGCGTTCTGGAGCCGCTTGGCGTCCATGGAATTTGCACGACAGTGACACAATCCGGGCGCTGCTCCGGACGATGCCGTGCTAACAGCACAACCGCTGGCATAGTGGCGGTCGCAAAAAGCCATTCACAAAGACTTGAGAGATTGACGAGCGTAATGGGGGCAAGCGCCCGCATTACGTGCTGAGCTGCCGCTATGCCAGTGCCGCTTCGACTGAAAAATGGCATGGCACTGAGAATTACGCCAAACCGCGTGTTTTCATGTGAAAATTCCATCGCGCGGACAACGAAATCCAGGCCTTCGCCACGCGGTTGGGCGGGGATATTAGCTTTACGTGTCTTGCGTCGCGCTTCGGTCCCGATACGGCCCTTGAAACTCCAAGGTGGATTGCCAACAATAAGGTCGAACTGTTTCAGGCCGGCTGGCGAAGTCAGGATTGGTTTGCCGTGTTCGCTTTGTTCTACAGTCCGAGCGTCTCCAATTAGCAAAGTCCTGCCGATCAAAGGCTTGAATCTCAACGCAAGGGGAGGTTGTGGGTCCGGATCAAGTTCTAGAGCTGCTAGATAAAGGCTAAAGGCCGCTACGCGAACAGCGGCTTCGCTAAGATCAACGCCGTAAACCTGTTTGTAGAGTGTCGAACGGATTAGCGTGCGTGTTAACGGCCGACCATCGGCACGTAAGTAAACTAGGCGACGCAACGCTTCCACAAGAAAGACACCTGAACCACAGGTCAAATCAAGGACAGTCTCCCTACCTGTCAATCCATTCATCACCTCATCGAGGACGAGCGACACTACAGACAAACGAGTGTAATGAACACCGTTCTTTACAGCGTCTGTCGCACCGCTGGTTCTGGCACTTGGATCGGAATGGGCGAATTGTTCGTAGATGGAGCTGATGAGCTCGACTGGAATCACATCAAACTGATAGGGAAACAAACTCCGCTGACCACTTTCTGGGTCGACGGCTTCGAGGAATTCAGCAACGCGCACTAAGTGATGCTGTGCTGGCATTGTCGCCACGGACGACTGCGGGAACATGTCGCCGTTGAAAGTGTGCGCGAGCCAAGAAAAAAGCTGTCCCGTGGCTATGGGATCACGCAAAATAGACGGTAGGGAAGTATGCCCACACAACTTTTTTAAGCGCGGTACGCTAACAATTTCGCGGTCGATCAGATACTGAGTGAAAATAACGCGCCCAATGATAGCTTGAGCCGTGCCTTGTGCGAGATTGCTGGCAATTAGATTACGTTCGAGAAATAACAAATCCGACAAGAGTTTCTGATCAACACTGGATTTGCGATTGATCGTCGGTGCTTGAGCCCAGAATTGGCCTGTCTCAATGGCAAGTCGGCCAGCGAACGCGTCGAGCGCACACAACGATGCGTCGATATTCTCAAAGCTGCGAATTAAATGCCTCTGTGCATCTCCTTCCTCTACAGGCGCGCTGAAACCGTTATACAAGTCAACGCGCTCGGGAGAGATAACCCAGAGTAGCGGGGCGAATCCTTCGTTCCAAACCTCGCGTCGCCACTGACTTACTAAGTCGTCACTTGGCGGAGATTGCTCGAACTTGAAATAGACGGTGAGTGAAGAAGGGCTGCGCCACAGGGCATCGGGCATGAATACGCGACCACGGCGGAAATTTCGCGCATCTGCGCCGAGCTGCAATGCCGCTACCGGCTCGCCATCAGGGAAGTATCCAGTACCGGCCAAAACTTCTTCGAGAGTTGTAGCACTCAAGGCTTGCTCCGTACGGCTTGGAGCGCAAATGGCAACTCAGTCTGCTGGGCAGGAATTACGATAGGTAGTACTTGTTGCTGAATTTTCTTGGCGTGAGGCGCTAATGGGATCGCGATCGTTGGGGTTTTCGGTGTCCGGCTGGGGCTGGGATCGAATGAGTCTACGTCACTTAACGTCACTTCCGTCGGAGTAATGAAGGCAACCATGCCATTTATCGAACCAACACCCTGACTACCCAGCAACACGAACAGCGAATTTACTCCAGCGTTCATTTTAGCTATCTGAATACCAAACGAATTCACCAACTCGCTCGTAACCGCGAGCGCAACTAGATCGGTAAAGCTAAAGCGAGCTGCCTTTCCCGTCTTTGAAGATAGGTAAGGGATCGTCTTTCTCCAATGACGCATAGTTTCGGCTGATACGCCAGTGAGGGTGCGCATCTGATCTTGCGTAAATTGGATGGCAGTGACTTCTTTCATTCGCGTTGTTAGCAACGAGAAACCTCGTAAGTATTTCACCTATTGCGTGTTCCTGCAACCGCGGAAACCGAGCGCTACCCATGCTCGTAAACTTGCGACACCGTTCGTGATTACGCCTATAATCACGAATGTCTAAAAGCGTGAAATAGGGCGGTTGGCACGATGTTTGACACAGGGTTTTAGCGCCTGCGGAACACAATCGGAGCTGGTCGGTACCGATGCATTTGGCCGGCGAGTACGGGCGCAACCGGGCGTCGCTTGATCGTGTCCAGATTGCGGCGGTCAACGACCTCGAAGCAATAGCCGTCTGGCTGGCCGAGTTCGCCGATACGCCGGCGACGTTTCGCAGCTATCGCAAAGAGGCTGAGCGGCTCGTGCTGTGGTCAGCCCATCAGCGCCAGTGCGCGGTATCGGATCTCACGCGCGAAGACCTGCGCGCTTATCAAGCGTTTCTCGCGCAACCGACGCCGGCGGCGACGTGGTGCGGCGGCCGCGCGGCGCGAACCAGCGCCGACTGGCGACCGTTTCGTGGTCCGTTGCAACCCAACAGCCAGGCGCAGGCGCTCACAATCCTCAATGCCATGTTTTCCTATCTGGTGGCGGCGAGTTACTTGTCCGGCAATCCACTCGCGCTGGCCCGGGGAGATGCGCACCGGTTAAAAAAGAGCCGCTCATCGAAGACACAGGTGGAACGTTTCCTGGAGGCCGACTTATGGCGACACGTGTTGGCGTATATCGAGGCGATGCCGACGCGTACGACAACGCAGGCCGCGCGGCGGGCGCGTACCCGGTATATCTTTTCAATGCTTTACCTGCTGGGGGCCCGAGTTAGCGAGTTTGCCAACAGCACCATGGGCGCGTTCGAAGTGCGACGCGGTCACTGGTGGTGGCATGTCCGCGGCAAGGGTGGTGTTTCCGCACGAATTCCGGCGAATACAGATACGATGACGGCACTCGCACGCTATCGCGAATTCAACGGCTTGAGCGCGACGCCGGCGTTCGGCGAACAAACACCACTGGTATTGAACTTGAAAGGAGACCGCGGCATCAGCGCCGACATGGTGTATCGCGTTGTCAAAAAGACGTGCCGTAATGCAGCGTTGCGCTTGGCCCAGACCAACAGCGCACAAGCTGCGAAACTCGATCAGGCCACCACGCACTGGCTACGGCATACCGCCATTACTCATCAGGCGGACCGGGCGATCGAGCTGCGGTTTCTAAACAAGAGCGCGCGCCACGCAAAGCTCGAGACCACGGGCCTCTACCTGCACGCGGATGACGCCGACTGGTCGAAGGCGATGGAACGACATCGTCTATCGGATGCCGAGGATAGTTCATTCGATTGACCGCGCGGCTGCGCGAAATCGCAGCGTTACTGGTAGGCCACATGTATCGCGCTACCGAGCGACGATTACCAACATAACGTCCAGCGAAGTGCAGTCACGGCCGATGGAACAAAAATTGAGCAGTATTGCTACCAAATTCCGCACTTTTAGTTGTGTGAATTGAGCAACTTTAGTTGTCTGTCCAATTTCGCCTCAGAGACGACCACCACCCGCCGCATCCTTAGCAGCACCCCTCTACGCGCCATAATTCGGGTTATGGTGCATAGATTGCGATCGCGATCATATATGTGACGTATTACATCATGCCTAACGCAGTGGTATGACCAATGCTTAAAGACAGAGGCAGGCCCAGCCCACGAGCACGTTTGTGGTCGGCGCGGGGCCTAAAAAGCCAGAAAGATAAGATCAGGCTTTAGGGCGTGTTGCCGTTTCACATGGGTAGCCATAGGAGCACGCAGGCGATGGCGACCACGCCTTCGTAGTGTTTTTTCAGTTTATCGAAGCGGCAAGCCAGCGCTCGGTATTGTTTTAATCGAGCAAACGCGTTTTCTACGAGATGCCGATCACGATACGCGCCTCGGTCCAAATAATCGTTGCCCTGAACCGAGTTGCGCTTTCTCGGAATCACGCATTGACTGTCTTGGGCCTCGATCTGCTCTCGGATGCGCAAGCTGTCATATCCCTTATCTCCGACGATCGCCTGTGCATCCGTCAATTGGGCGATCAGTACCGGCGCCACGACGCTGTCATGGACCTGACCGCCGGTGATTCTGAACTCGACCGGTAAGCCATAGGCATCGACCGCCAGATGCAGCTTGGTCGTCAGACCCGCTCGGCTTTTGCCAATGGCTTGCGGGTCCGGACCGACCGCCCCCGCGCTGTGTTGATGGGCTTTGGCATAGGTGCCGTCGATAAATGCCCATTCCAGATCAGGGTCGGTGATCAGCGCGTTGGCAATCCGCCGCCACTTCCCGCTCTGAGACCAGGCGCGGAAGCGTTTGTAGACCGCGTTCCAAGCGCCAAAGACCTCGGGCAGGTCGCGCCAAGGGCAACCTGTACGCATTCGGTAGAGCATGCCTTCAACCGTCAGACGTAAATCCGATTTGTCGTAGATCGATTCGGCAAGCAAAATACGTTTGAGCTTGGACCAATGCTCATCTGTGAGTATTTGTCGGGCCATCGCAGGCTCGTCGTTGTGTTGCTGGTAACACCACAATACGAGCCTGCCTTTCCTACAATCAATAACTTAGCGCGAAACGGCAACACGCCCTAGTGAGAATATGGATTGGCGATGACAAGAACCGGACATCGACGCTGGTAACGCAGCGAACCGGCGTGGAACGTAGGCGGCTTCATTGGGACGCGGATGTGCCGTCGGCGCAAACAGAAGCCGGCAAGGCTACGAGCAATATAAAAGGGAGGAAAATCATGAAAGACGATCACAATACAACCGACTTGCAGCGCCGTGCGCTATTGCGTGGCGCGGGTTGGGGCGTGCTCGGCGCTGCAGCCATCGGGCTGGGACCGGGTCGCGCTTCGGCGGCCGTGTCGAGCCAGACCGGCGAAGCCATGCCGGCCTATATCGGCCCGCAGGCGAACCCGCACTGGAATTCGATCGGCCCCTACGTGGCTTATCCGCAGAAGCGCCCGCTGCTGCGGCTGACCGACCGGCCGGTGCAGATCGAGACCCCGCGTGCCTATTTCGACCGGGCGTTTACGCCCAACGACGCTATGTTCGTGCGTTATCACCTGCCGGGCGAACCCAATCATGTGGATCTCGCCAAATGGCGGCTGGAGATTTCCGGCCAGGTCGACAAGTCCATGTCGCTGTCGCTCGCGGATCTGCTCGGCCAATACGAGCCGCACGACGTGGCGGCCGTGCTGCAGTGCTCGGGCAACAGTCGCAGCTATTTCACGCCGCGCGTGGGCGGTGGCCAATGGGGCAACGGCGCCATGGCCAACGCCAAATGGACCGGTGTGCGTCTGCGCGATCTGTTGGACGCCGCCGGCATCACCGACAAAGCAGTACAGATCCAGTTCCAGGGGCTGGATTTCGGCAAGGGCCCGGCCGGCTACGGCTCGCATGCCTTTTTGAAGTCCTGGAATATCGATGATCCGGTGTTGGACAAGGCGATCGTGGCCTATGCCATGAACGACGCGCCGCTGCCCATGCTCAACGGCTTTCCGGTGCGCATGGTGTTTCCCGGCAAGTTCGCCACCTACTGGGTCAAGCACGTGACCTGGATCCGTGTGCTCGACCACGAGGACACCAATTTCTGGATGGCCAAGGCCTACAAGATTCCGGATACCGAAGATGGCGCGACCACGCCGGAGGCGGTGGCCAAGGGCGAGGTCAACATGGTGCCGATCGGCGTGGCTGAGCTGCCGGTGCGTTCGTTTATCGCCACACCCGACGGCGCCACCAAGGCCGTGGCCGGCCTGCCAGTGACCGCACGCGGCGTGGCGTTTTCCGGCACCGGGCCGGTCACCCAAGTGGAGTTTTCCACCGACGGCGGCAAGCACTGGCAGGCCGCCACACTCGGCACGGACCACGGCCCCTACAGCTTCCGCGAGTGGCATGCCGTATTCACGCCCGACAAGCCCGGCGAATACGAGCTCGCCGTGCGCGCGACCGACGCCGCCGGCCATGTGCAGCCGGATCACGGGTTGTGGAATCCCGGCGGTTATCTCTGGAACAAGATCGAAACCCAGACGCTGACCGTCGGACCGGCCGTTTAAACAAGGGGAGAAACATCATGATGACAAAACGCGATTTCTTCGCGGGCCTGGGACTGGCTGTAGCGCTGGTCGGGCTTGCCTCGGCCGCCTGGGCCTACGAATCCGATGAAGCCGGTGCCAATCTCAACGCGCCGGACTATGTCAGCGAGGGCCAGTACGAGACCGGCCGTCTTGGCGAGGTCGACCAGCCGCAGCCGCAAGGCTTCGATACCGGCTCCAGCTACGGCATCAACGGCGCCTGGCCAACCTATGTGCCGGCGCTCGCCGACGGGGCAGGCAAGCAGAAGGTCCAGGCCTACTGCTCGGTGTGCCACAACACCACCTATATCAGCATGCAGCCGCCGTTACCGAGTGAAAAATGGGCCGAAACGGTGCACAAAATGCTCAACACCTTCGGCGCCAAGCAATATATCCCGAGCGAGGCGGGGCCCGAGATCATCGATTATCTGCAGGCGCACTACACGCCGGAGACGATCGGCAACAACACCTATAGCGACGACACGCAAGGTGGTGATTCGGCCGGCGACTCCAAGCCCAATGGCGCCGACAAATCGAAGACAAATGCGGCAGATGCGGCCGTGGCCCCGGCTGACAGCGACTCGCAGGGCGCCAAGATCTACGCGCAGAACTGCGCGGCCTGCCACCAGGCCAACGGCGCCGGTATTCCGGGTGCCTTTCCGCCCCAGGCCGGACACACGCCCGCGCTGCTGGCGGCCGACGGCGGACGCGACTACCTGGCCCATGTGCTGCTGTTCGGGCTGAACGGGCGGATCACGATCGAGGGCAAGACCTACAACGGACAGATGCCGGCTTGGGGTGCTGCGCTCGACGATGCCGACATCGCGAAGGTGCTTAACTATGTGTTGACGGCCTGGGACAATAACGAGTCACTGCCGTCCGGATTCAAGGCTTATGACGCCGCCGAGATCGCCACGGCACGCAAGACAAAGCTCTCTGGAAAGGATGTACACAACGCGCGCAGCGAGCTTGGGTTGGATGGCGCCGGTAGCGCTGAATCGACAACGTCTCACAAGCAGGCGCCAAGCAAGCCTTCACAGGCGCAAGTCTCGCTTACCACGGCCGTGCCCGAGCCGGTGTACGCGACGTTGCAAAACAGCAGCGCGGTCCAGGGTTTGGGGACAGACAGGCGATGGTCGGATATAGGCAGCGCACATTACGATGCCATTGGCCCGAATGGCCGCGAGTTGCTGGTCGGCAATATAGATACCGGTGCGGTTTATCTTCTGGATACTGCGACTGGCCGTAAGCGAGTGACTTTCGACCTTGGTCAGCCGACTCAGGGCGTTAAAATTTCGCCTGACGGAACGCGTGGCCTCGCTATCGTTCCAGGCGCCGGGATCGCTGCGGTATTTGATCTCAAAGCCGGAAAGTTGATCAAAAAGATCAAGGTCGGAAAAACACCACACAATGCAAAATTCTCCGCCGATGGCTCGACGGCATACGTCACGTTACAAGGTGGCGGCGCGATTGCCACGATCGACATGGAGAGCCTGCAAAAGACCGGTGAGATACCGGTCGCCGGCATGGCTCAGCCGCATAATCTTGATTTGTCGGCCGACGGCAAGCGCCTTTGGGTACGCGACTTCATCGGGCATGTGGCGGTAGTCAACATCGCTAGTGCCGAAGTGCTGGCACGGATCGATATCGGCCCAAGCCACGGCGGTATCGATGTCGTGCCCGGTGGTCGTCTAGTGGCCACCGATGCTATCGGCGGCCGTAGCGTCGTTCTTATCAATGCCCAGACTTACGAAAAGGTTGCAACTATCGACGTCGGTCAAGGCCCACATGGCGTGCGCGCGAGCGCCGACGGACGTTGGCTTTATGTCGGCGTTACCGGCGAAAACAAGGTAGCGGTCATTGATCTTGCGAAACACAGTGTCGTGAGGGATATCGGGACCGACGGCGAGTTTCCATTTTGGCTCGCGGTTGCTGGCAATTCATGAAACGGCCAACCGATATTAGTTAATTGAGTCTGTATAGCGCGTGCGAAGGAAATGCCGGTATGTTCTTGAAGTACCGGCCTCGACGGTAGCTTAGTGGAAAACTTTGAAGTGCTCGGTGGTGGTAGCATCCTATTGGGGCCAACTCACGAAACGGAAAAAATCGTACGCTAAGCCTCGCGTCTGACGTTCTTCACGCAGGATCAAACATTTTTTTTTAACGCCGCCAGATTCAAAGCATAGAGCCCAAGTCCGAACCCACTGTCGGATAGGCGGGCACCATCGTTTTCAGATCCGAAACCTTCAGGCGTAGCTTGATCGCGAGCGCGAAAATATTGATCAGTTCTGCATACTCGGGACCAAACAAATGCGCGCCCAGGATTTCATCGCTCGTGTTGTCGACCACAATCTTGACCGCCGCATGTTGTTCGCCGATACGCAGGTTGGAAAACCAGCCGCTGGTATCGGTGAACTTAACGCGTACATCATGGCCTGCGTCCCTGGCCTCTGATTCAAGCATGCCCACGCGCCCCAGTGCCGGGATGGTGAACACCACACTGGGCACGCCGCGATAGTCCGGGGTTGTATGGTTGCCCTTGAGCATGTTGGAGGTGGCGACTTTACCCTCGAAAACAGCGACTGGCGTCAGCGGTGGGCCGATCGTATCGGCCGCGTCACCCGCGGCATAGACCGCCGGGTTGGAAACGCTTTGCAGATATTCGTTGACCACCACGCCGTGCCGCCCCGCATCGATGTCCGCCGCCGGTAGATCGAGCGCGTCGATGGCCGGCGCGCGACCGGCGCCATGCACGACTCGGCCCACGGTCCATTGCTTCACACTGCCATTCTGCTCGCCGACAACCACGAAGCCATCGGCGGTTTCCTCAATCGATTTCAGTGTCGTGGCGGGTTGGAAATCGATGCCTGCCGCGACACTACGTGCCACCAGTTGTTCCACCAGATCAGGGTCGAACGCTTTGAGGGGTTGGTCGCCGCGATCGATGATCGTGACCTGGCTGCCTGCCCGCACCGCCATATGCGCGAATTCGAAGGAAATATAGCCGCCGCCTACGAACAGCAGCTGTGCCGGTAGCGCTTCGAGCGCCATGAACTGGGCGTTGTCGATCAGGTACTCACCGCCGGGAATGTCGATGGGGCGTGGTATGGCGCCGGTCGCGACCAGGAAGTAGCGGCTTTGGAAGCGTGCACCCTCGATCTCGATTGTATTATCAGCCACGAACCGGGCGGGCCCATGAAGCGTCGTGATGCCGTTCTTCTCGAGCCCATTCTCGATGGTATCCGGCATCTTGTCGGTAAAACTACGCTTGTGTGCAACCAGATCGGACCAGTTTATTTTCAAGCCATGCGCTTCGATGCCTTTACCCTGCATCAATTGCGCGGCATCGATAATCTCCGCGCCACGGCGCAGAATCTTCTTGGGGTCGCAGCCGCGCA
>DJIE01000017.1:667-10647 GCA_002433465.1 Salinisphaera sp. UBA6602 | reverse complement strand
CCGGTCAAGCGCGCAAAGCATTGGCCGCTCAGCGGTTAGCCCTCACAGATGCCGCTGCAAGGCGTCTGTGAGACTCGAACGCGAACCGCGAGAGGTTATTCAGAGCTTCCCTAGTCCAACACGCGTAGCGTCACGGGTGCTACGCCGCTACGAATCATGTCGATCTTTTCGGCCGCGCGACGCGACAGGTCGATGATGCGCCCGCGCGTATAGGGTCCGCGGTCGTTGATGGTCACGATAACGCTGCGGCCGTTGTTCTCGTTGGTGACTTCGACGCGACTGCCGAAGGGCAGGCGTCGATGGGCCGCGGTCAGGCGCCTCGAATCGAAGCGGTCACCGCTCGCGGTACGGCGGCCGTCGAAGCTGCTCGCATAATAGGCGGCCTCGCCGCGTTGATAGACGTCGCCTGGCGTGCGCAGGCCGGCGCAACCACTGAGCAACAGGGCGGTAACGCACGCGACAATAAGGCTGATCGGCGCCCAGCGTCGCGACACGGCCGGGTTCTTGCATATCCCGTACAGGCGCCGTTTGGGGGGCGGCGCGCATGGTCGATCATGAGGTGCGAGGGTAGGAGAGTTTGAATTATGCGTCACAAGGTTTTGCTGTTCGATCTGGACGGCACGCTGACGGATCCGCGTGAAGGCATCACCCGCTGCGTACAGTATGCGTTGTCACGCCAGGGGGTTCAGGTCGACGATCTGGGCCGGCTGGAATGTTTCATCGGGCCGCCGCTCAAGCAGTCGTTCATCGAGTTCTATGGTTTCAGCGCCGAGCAGGCACAGGCCGCGGTGGACGACTACCGTGTGCGTTTCGGGCGTATCGGCATGTTTGAGAACGTCCTCTACGAAGGGATCGTGGAACTGCTTTGCGCCCTCAAGAGCAGCGGCCGACAGCTGTTCGTGGCCACTTCCAAGCCGTGGTTCTATGCGCGCCCGATCGTGCAGCATTTCGAACTGGATCGCTATTTCTGCAGCGTTTACGGTAGCGAACTCGACGGCCTGCGAACCGAAAAACACGCCCTGATCGCGCATATTCTGCGCGAAGAGGGCATCGACCCGACCGATGCGCTGATGATCGGCGACCGCTGCTTCGATCTGATCGGGGCGCGCCACAACGGGGTGGCAAACGCAGCGGTCGGCTACGGCTACGGCAGCCGTGAGGAACTCGTGGCCGAAGACCCCGACTATTATTTTCCCACGCTGGCCGACCTGCAGCAGACGTTGCTCGCCTGTCGTGCCTGAGGGGCCGTCATTTGCCCATACGCCGGCGTATTGCGCTAGTCTTCATGCTTTGTATTCACAAGGATTACGAAGATGACCGATGCCGATACGCGCACGCCGCTGTCGCAGCTGCTGGCCAGCACGACCTGCGAGAACGACATATGCCATGTGCATGTGCCGGATGACTGGCTGCAGGGGCGCGCTATCTATGGTGGTTTGACCGCCGCGCTGTGCCTGCAGTCGATCTACGACCAGCACGGCTCGGAGCTGCCGCCGCTGCGTAGCGCACTGCTGAGTTTCATCGGCCCGGCCGGCCCGGATGTCACCCTGCGCCCGGTCGTGGTGCGGCAAGGCAAGTCCACCGCGTTCATCACCGTGGATATGCTCAGCGACGACAAGATGGCGGCCCGTGCCACCTTCTGTTTCGGCAAGGCACGGGATTCGCGGGTTGCCCATGCGCATCTCGATGCGCCCGCAGTCGCCGCGCCCGATGCCTGCGACTCGTTCTTTCAGCGCCCCGGGCAGACCGCGCCCAATTTCACCCAGCATTTCGAAGGCCGTTTCGCCGGTGGCTCGATGCCGGTCACCCAATCCGACGATCCACGATATGTCGTCTGGATTCGTCACCGCGACCGCGAAATCGCGCCGGTGGTGGTTGGCCTGGCGGCGCTGGCCGATGCACTGCCGCCGGCCGCGATGGCCAGTTTCTCCGAGATCGCGCCGATCAGCACCATGACCTGGATGTTCGACGTGCTTGACGACGACCCGGCAACCGAGGACGGCTGGTGGCTGAGCCAGAGCGTGGCCAATCACAGCGCCGACGGTTACTCCTCCCAGGCCATGCATGTATGGAACAGCGCCGGCAAGCCGGTGATTGTCGGGCGCCAGAATGTCGCGATCTTTGCGTAGGGCGGCCGCCACAACATTAAGGCCGCGCACGATGACCAGGCGGTAGCAAGGCATTGCGAGTGCGGCATGGGCATGCCGCACGAGCGATAACGCCGGATCGCCAGGGCCTGGTCATCGACCCTGCGTGCAATAGCACATCATGTCTGGTGCGGACACGCGCTAGGTTGGGCCGCTGCCGGGATGCTGGCGTTTGCGCAGTAATCGCCTCGTGCGGCGGCCAACAGGACTCTATCGGCCCATAAGCAGATTAATGTTGGCCAGTTGAGAAAATAATAATTTTCACTGTTTCAGTGGCTTGCCGCACACGCGCGGCGGCAGGCCTTGAATTGCCATGGATTGCGGTTGCGCGCCGCGCTCGGCATTTAGTAAATACAGCCTCCTGGGGCGCTTGCGCGGTGGTCGTTATCGGCGACCGGCGTGAGGCGAAAACAATAACGGGGAGGGGACCATGGCGATCATCGGGTTTGCGAAACGTACGAGTGGCAGCCGGCTATGCATAGCATTGCTGCTGGGTCTGAGTGTGGCCGGCTGTGGCGGCAGCGGCGGCGGAAGTGATGACGGTGGCGGCTCGGGTTCGTCATCGACCAGCCCGATAACCGCGGGCGGTGCCAGCGCTCGCAGCGATGCCGAAACGCTGCATTCCATCATGCCGCGTGGCCTGGCCTTCACGTTCCCGTACAACGGCCAGACCGATGTGCCGCTGAACAGCCAGCTGGTGGTGAAATTCGCCAGCGATCTGCCCGATACCTCGCGCGATTCGCTGGAGCTGCGGGATGCCGCCGGTCGGCGTATCGGCCCGGCGCTGACCGTCGTTCGCGATGACAATCAGCCGCGTATTCTCAGAATCGAAACCCAGGGGCCGCTCAAGCCGGATACCCAGTATCGCGTCGTCGCGACCAAGCGCCTGGACGGCGGCTGGCAGGACGGCGGCTATACCGGATTCAACCCGGGCAACGTGCTGTACGGGTTCACCACGCGGCCCGACGGCTCGCGGCCGGCGGCGAGCGGCTTCAAGGTTCAGGAAGTCACGCCGGGCGAATACAACGCCCAGCTCGAGACCACCTCGGTATTCGTGGGCTTCAATCCGATTCGCGTGGTGCTGTCCGAACCGGTGGATCCGGCCACGGTCACGGCCGATAGTTTCATCGTGCGCGGCCCGTCGGGCGTCGTTACCCCGGCGAACGTCACCGCCCTCGGTCGCTATATCGTGTTCGATCCGGTCAACGATCTCGTCGGCGGCGATTACAAGATCAGCTGGACGTCGGATATCCGCTCGGTGTTCGGCAATGCCCTGGCCAGCGGTTCGGTGAATCGCCGCGTGCGTGCGGTGGGCGGCGGCATTCTCGACAATCCGGCGTACAACACACTCGATACCAACCTGCTGATTACCCCGACCGCGGCCGATGCCGCCAATCTGCCCGACAACGTGCTCAACGGCCGGGCGGTGAATGCCGTCTCGCTGGGTTCACAACTGGTCGGCAGAAATCTGTTGCCGGTGGTCAGCGCCAACGACGTCGCCGATCCGGACTACCGCGGCATTCAGAACGTGCTGAAAGCCACCATTGCGCTGCCCACCATCGACGGCCTCGACTCGTCGATACCGGGCACGATCCGGGCCGGCCAGTCGTTCAAGACCACCGGGCTGCGTCTGGCCCTGGGCGGCGAAGTGCCCACGCCCATCAACCCGAGCGGGCCGATCGACGTCAACTTCATCAGCGACGTCAACGTATCGATCATGGGCAACGAATTCCCCAACATCGAAGCGCCGATCGCCGTACGGCTGCGCTTCGACGTCGCGCTGGGATCGCTGCTCAAGGCCGCGGCCGGCCAGCCGGGGACCAGCGCGTTCCAGGAATATGCCCGCAGCGTGCTCGCCAACGGCGTGATCAATCAGACCGTGCTCAACGTGCAGGCGGCCGGGCTTGCGATACCGCAGCTCGACGGCGATATCGATATCGCGACCATCGGCTCGTTCCCCATTACGGTCAATCGCACCGACGAGGCCAACGTCGACTTCGAGCTGACCCTGGCGCTCAAGCTGCTGACCAACAATCCGCTCTTTCCGCGCGACCAGGTCGTGCCCGACGAAACGCCGCCGCGCCTGATCGCGCGTTCGCCCAGCGCCTGCCTGTATGCGTTCGGCAATCCGGGCTTTGCGGCATCGGGCCCGCTCGCGACCACGTCGTTCGACGAGAGCGCCTGTACCGGTATAGCCGGCACGTCCGCGCTCAACAGTTTCCCGGTGCAGGACAGTCCGGCGCTGCTGCTCGACTCGCCGGTGCAGCCGCGGTCGGTGAATGCCGATAGCGTGGCCCTGTTCGGCGATGGCCGTCAGATCGAAGCGAACTATCGAACGGAAGGTTTTTCGATCGTCATCGATCCGGTTGCGCCGCTCGAGCCAGCGACCGAGTACGAGATTCGTCTCAACGAAGGCAGCGATCGGGTACGCGATTTCGCCGACAATACGCTGATCCTCGATAACGGCACGGGCTCGACCGGGCGTATTCGTTTCAACACCGCACCGCGTGTGGACACCAGTCCTGCGCCGGCCTATGTCGCCACGCTCACGCCGGGCCTGCCCTGTGCCCTGACCGGCGGCGATGCGTCCGGCACCAGCGGGCGTTGCGTGGGCGATAGCGGTTCGGATCTCGGCATCTTCGTGTTCCCGGCCAACAAGGCCATCGAGGCCGGGTTTTCCAAGCCGGTACGCCGCGACAGCGTGGTGCTCGCCGACGGCTGTCTGGCCGGCGCCGGCCCCAGTGCCAACAGCGCGGCCACGGTTGCCCTGCAGCGCATGAGCGAGGCGGGCCAGTGCCTGGGCGTGGTGGACGCAGCTCTTGCGTTTGCCGAGGGCGACGCCGAGCTGGTCAACGGGTTTAGCGTACGGCCGAGTCAGGCGCTTAGCGTGGGCTCGTATTACGCGCTGGTGATCTGCGGTAGCGGCGACAACTGCCGCTCGACCGTCGTGGACGTGGATGGCTACGCGCTCAATACCGATCCGCTGACCGGTTCGGGTTCGTCGACCGCTTCGGCGGCCGGTGACGCCGCGGGTGGTCCTGCAATCGTCATGCCCTTCGAGGCGACGACAGCCAGCGAGGATTACTACGCGACGTTTGACACGCTGCCGGCCGCCGACAGCAACGGCAACGGCCAGTTCGACACGGGCGAGATAGAGCAGCCCGGCAATCGCGCCCAGATCCTGCTTACATCGCTGGGTATTCCGATCTCGGCCACGCCGACCGAGGATCGCTTCAACGCCTATCTGTCGCAGGGCCGGCCGGTGGTCATCGGCCCGGCTGTAGCTAGCTGTGCCAGTTCGTTGACCAACGTCGTGGACGACACCCAGAGCCCGGTGGCCACATCGTCGAGCTGCGTGCCGGTATCGTTGCCGCCCGGTGGCTTCACGGATCTGACCGGACTCACGCTCGGTAGCGAACAGCTCGTCAGTATCGTGGGCAACGCGATCGAACAACTTATCGACGAACTGGGGCTGGTCGACGAGCAGGGGCGCGTGCAGTCGATGGCCACCTTGCAGGCCACCCGATCCCCCGCCGAGATGCAGGAGATCGTGGATCGGCTGTCGACGGCGGTCGTCGGCGTGCTCGACGGCGATATGGCGGATGGCTCGCTGGATTTCGACAATATCCTCAACCCGCGCGGTCGCCTGCTTGACCTGCTGCCCAACGGCAGCGTGCTGGACCGGGATTTCCGCGACCTGTTCGATAACATCGATATCGGCCGCTCCCTGGCCGATCTGCTCGGCGATGCCGGCGACGCGATCGAAGACAGCACGCTCGTGCGCGAAATCGTGGATCTCGTTCTCGAGGATCTGATCGGAATCCCCAATGCCGAACTGCAGACCGGACGCATTCTGCTGCGCTATCAGCCGTTGCCGGGCACCGGCCGGATTCGGCCGCAGACCGGCTATATCGTCGAGCGTTGCCAGGGCACGATCAGCGGCCAGCGCTACGACTATGCGCCCTGTTTTGCCGCCGCGCTGCGGCTGACCGCGAACGCGCCGGATGGGCAGGGTATCGCGCTCGCCCAGCAGGCGATCGAGGTGAACGTGTTCGGCCCGGTCAGCTTCCAGCAGAATGGGCGTCTGGTGATTTCGGTCATAAACACCAACGCCTTCGAGCTGTCGGCGACCGCGCTGGGTCTGCTGCCGGCCAAGGCCCGGGTGGATAGCGGTCTTTTGAACTTCCAGCTGGCCGGGCCGTCGATCCACGGCGGCAGCGTGTTCCCGACACGCTGACGGGCACCGACCCCGGCGCCGGTCAAACGGCGCCGGGGATCGTGTTCCTGGCCGGGGCTTGCCCGCAGGGCGGCCAGTCGTGCCGTGGTCTCGGCATTAAACCGGATGGTTGCAGCCGCAAGGCAGAACTAGAGTCGGGGCGTCTTATCCCCAAGGAGTTCTGCCGCCATGAGCGATCAGAAACAACCCAGGCAATCCCAGTCCGAACAGCCCGGCGACGAATCGGCCATGCGCCCGCAGCCGGAATATATTCGCGACAGCTATCGTGCCAGTGACCGGCTCAAGGGCAAGGTCGCTCTCATTACCGGCGGCGATAGCGGCATTGGCCGTGCGGTGGCGGTACATTACGCTGCCGAGGGCGCCGACGTGGCGATCGTGCATCTTGAAGAGCACGACGACGCAGCCGAGACGAAACGCCTGGTGGAGGCCCGCGGCGCGCGCTGCGAGGTGTATGCCGGTGACGTGGGCGAGGCGACGTTCTGCTATCAGCTCGCCGACGAGGTGCTCGCGGCGTTCGGGCGCGTGAATATTCTGGTCAACAACGCAGCCGAGCAGTACGACTGGGACGACATCACCGAGATTCCGGACGACCAACTCGAGCGCACGTTTCGGACCAACATCTTCAGCCATTTCTATCTGTGCAAGGCACTGTCGGTACAGATGGGCGAGGGCGATACGATTATCGCGACCTCCTCGGTCAATGCCTTCAAGGGCAACGACACGCTCATCGACTATTCCGCCACCAAGGGTGCGATTCAGGGGCTGGTACGCTCGCTGGCACAGTCGCTGGTGGGCCGCGGTATTCGCGTCAACGCGGTCGCCCCCGGCCCGGTCTGGACGCCGCTGATACCGGCCAGTTTCGATGCCGAAAAGACCGCGCATTTCGGCGGCCAGGTGCCGATGGAGCGTGCCGCACAGCCCAGCGAAATCGGCCCTGCCTATGTTTATCTCGCCAGCGAGGAGTCGTCCTACATGAGTGGCCAGACGCTTCACCTCAACGGCGGCGTGATCCTCAATACCTGACGGCCAAGCGCTCGACGAAGGCGGGTCTGCCCGTATTCGTCGCCGCGATACAAACCAAGCCCGGCACACGCGAAAAGCGGTGCCGGGTTTTTAATGCGTGCCTTATGGGGCAAAGGAATTGACGTCGATCAATTTATAAATGAAAATCATTCTCATTAAAATTCGTGTCCTATTGCTGGCGCGGAGTCCGTGTTCATTTCGTCAGGGAGCAGGTGGGGGATGTCCAAGTTTGAATTCAATGGGGCGCGCGAGCGCTTGAACAGTCGCGTGTGGACACGTATTGCCGTGTGCAGCGCGCTGGGTTTGAGCATGTCGTGGTTGCCGTCGATTGCGCTGGCGCAAGCCGCCGGGGGCGCATCGGGCGACCCGCAGACGGAATCGCTGCCGATGATCGATGCCGGTGCGTCGCCGGAACGCGAGCGCAACGAGCGCCTGGGGTCGCAGACGCTGGCACCGCTGATGGTCGAGGGCGAGGCAATCAACAGCGCGGACGCGCCCACGGTGGGCTATTCCGCCGATGCCACGCGCGCCGCCACCAAGACCGATACGCCGCTGATCACCACGCCGCAGGCCATCGATGTCGTGCCGCGCGAGCAGGTCGAAGACCAGGGCGCGCGTACCGTCAACAACGCGCTGCGCTATACGCCGGGCGTGTTCACGGGGCTGGCCGGTTCCTCGTCGCGACAGACGACGATCGCACTGCGCGGCTTTCCGGGCGGTGACGTGAACAACACCTTCATGGACGGCCTGCGCCTGGCCAACGACCCGGGGTCGTATTCCAATATCCAGATCGATCCGTTCTTCATCGAACGTATCGACGTAATCAAGGGTGCGCTGTCGGCGCTCTACGGTCGCGCCCAGCCGGGCGGGCTGGTCAATTACGTGACCAAGAAACCGCTCGATGAGCAGCGACGAATGGTCAGCATCTATGGCGGCAGCTTTGGCACCTACGGTGCCGGACTGGATCTGACCGGGCCGTTGCCGAACCCGGAGATCGGTAACTATCGCGTGACCGTGAGCGGCGAGACCAGCGATACGCAGTACGACGTGGTCGAGCGCGAACGCTTCACGATCATGCCGCAGGTCAGCTTCAATCTGGCCGACGATACGTCGCTGCTGCTGCAGGCCTATGTCCAGCGCGATCCGGAAGGCGGCTTCCACGGCTCCGTGCCCTACGACATCAGCGTGAAGGACGACCGCTTCGGCCGCACGGTGGACGACGAATGGGTCGACAGCGCACGCAACTACGAAGATTTCGACCGCGATATCAACCTGTTCTCGTATCAGCTCGACCACGAGGTCAACGACAACGTCACCCTGACCTCGAAAGGTCGCTACGCGGACGTCGATACCTCGCTCAAGCAGGTCTATCAGAACGGGTTCACGCCGGACACGACCGATGCGCCGGCCACGCTCACGCGTTACTTCTCTCGTGCAGAAGAAAACCTCAAATCCCTGAGTTTCGATAATTACGGTGAAGTGGAATTCGATACCGGCGATATCGAGCACCGTATGGTCGCCGGGTTTGGTTACGAAGAACGACAGAACTCGGTCGAGTACCCGCCGAATACGAGCTTCCAGGCGACACCGCTGGATCCGTTCAATCCGAATTATGGCGGGCCCGGCATAGTCGACGACGACAGCCTGGCGCCGGCCAATGATCGAAAGACCCGTCAGGTGGGCTTCTATCTGCAGGATCAGATGGAATGGAACCGTTTCCATGTCGTGCTGGGCGGGCGTCAGGACTATCTCAAGCGCGAGTATGTCGACGGCACCAGCGGCGAACGCACCGATCGCAGTGATAATGCATTCACGGGTCGTGCGGCCTTGCTGTACCAGTCGAAGTGGGGGCTTTCGCCGTATGTCTCGTATAGCGAAGGGTTCAACCCGAGCGCCTATACGCCGTTCAACGGCGATGTGGCCAAACCGGTTGAAAGCCACCAGTACGAAGCTGGCCTGAAGTATCAGCCGCCGGGCGTCGATGCGATGTTCACCCTGGCGGTCTATGACCTGACCCAGGAAAACGTACAGCAGCGTTTTCAGGTGAGTCCTGCACGCTTCGATAGCGTAGGCGACGTCGAATCCCAGGGCATCGAGCTGTCGGCACGCGCGGATATTACCGATCGACTCAACGTGCTCGCCTCGTATTCGCACAGCAACGTGGAATACGCAGACAACTTCCCGGATCTGGGCGTGATTAAAGGCAATACGTTCACCCGTACGCCGGACGATCTCGCCTCCGCCTGGGCCAAGTACGAGTTGACACCGGCCATCGATGTGGGCGCGGGCGTGCGTTACGTCGGCGAAAGCTATGCGGATACCGCGAACGAGCTGACCGTCCCCGACTACACCCTGGCCGACGCCATGGTCAGCGTGAAGCTGGGCGAGTTCGCGCCGTCGCTGGACGGCGCCACCCTGCGGCTGAATGCCAACAACGTGTTCGACAAGGAATACGTCGAGGCCTGCTTCAGCCCCAACAACTGCTACTACGGCTATGCCCGCGAGGTGATTGCCACGCTGGATTATCAGTTCTAGAAAAAACGCGTTCGGCCCGTCGCGACAGCGACGGGCCT
>DJIE01000017.1:0-346 GCA_002433465.1 Salinisphaera sp. UBA6602 | reverse complement strand
GCCGCCGACGCATCGAAATAAAAGCGAGGGGAAGGAGTTCGTGCACGGGCGTGTATGAACGCAGTGCGTTTTTATCTCGACAAGGAGGGCCGCGCCATGCGCACCTCGAACGAAGCCGCAACCCGGCAAGCCGACACACCCGAGGATTTCGACGACATCGCCCGCCGGGCGCAGTTATTCAACGAACACAATCTCGACCTCTATCGCGATCAGGTCGAGCAGGCCGCCGATGCGGTCGCGGCCGCCGTGCGGCGCGCCAGACAGGTGCATAGCGGGGTCAGCCCCAGCGAACTCGCGCCCGATTTCGAAGCCGTGGATCTGGACCAGCCCAGCGGCGACATGGCCG
>DJIE01000268.1:7840-12884 GCA_002433465.1 Salinisphaera sp. UBA6602 | reverse complement strand
AGGGTGAACAGCACGGCCGTGCCGCCCAGCGTGAAGGCCACGGGATAGCCGATCAGCAACAGGCCGATCGCGGTCGCGAACATCCAGAGAGCGAGGTAATCCACGGTCAGAGCCTGTAGTCGGGGTATGCGCGCATGGACGGCTGGCCTAGAGGCCCTCGGTTTCCTGGGTGGCGCGGTGGGCTTCGTTCTCGGCGAAGCCGGGCTCGCGGGCCAGATAGGCAATATTCTTGATCAGCTCGCTAATGCCCTGAAGGATGAGCATCGCGAACGCCACCAGCATGACGGTCTTGATCGGGTAGCGGGCCAGCCCGCCCGGGTTGGGGCTTTGTTCCATCACTGCCCAGGAGCGTTCGACATAGCCCAGGCAGAAATACAGCCCGAAAACGCAGAACGGCACCAGGAAGAACAGCGTGCCGAAGATATCGATCCACGCCCGGGCCCGTGGGCCCAGCCGGCTGTAGACGATATCCACACGCACATGGCCGTCTTCACGCAGTAGATAGGCTGCGCCCAGCAGGAAGATCAGATCGAAGGCATAGGTCTGCAGCTCGAGATACACGTTGGCCGACAGCTGCACGCCGAGATACTGGCCCAGATAGCGGGTAATCACGTTATAGGCGCCGAGCAGCACCATGGCGATGGTCAGCCACCACATCAGGCGGCCGACGAAGGTGGAAAAACCGTCGATCGCGCGCGATACACCCAGCAGAATGTTCACTTTGTCTCCTTACCGGGCATTCGGAAAAACCCGCGGCCAGCGCGAGCGGGCAGGGCAGCGATTCTAGCCGACCCCATGCGCAAAGCCCAAGCCGGGGCCGTACCTGGACGGGGTACTGAGCGGATACGGTAAAAGTCCCCGAAAAAAGCCCGGCGCGCTGTTGCGCACCGGGCCATGTCACCGACTATTGCGTGTCGACGGTGGCTTCGATGGTTTCCGTTTCCAGATTGGGATCGGCGGTAATATCGGCCTGGCGATAAAGCAGCGTGCGGTAATTCTTGTTCGAATACCGCTGATCCTGGTCGTCGAAATGGTCGGACTCGGCATCATCGGACTGGCTGTAGCTGACCAGCCCATAACCCTGCGGGCCGTTGTCGCCAAAGCTCAGGCCAAAGTGCCAGCTGGTGCCATAGCCGATCAACCAGCCCTCGTTGGGCTCGCTCGACAGACTGCCCGTATTGGCCAGCGTATCGGCCGGGGCCACACGCGGATAGCGGGTGCCATCTTCCACTGCGTTGACGTCCGGGAGCACGATATTGAAGCCGCCTTCGAGGTTCTGGTTGCCGTGCCATTCGATCGGGCTGCCCGAAGGGGCAGGCGTGCCGTTGGGCCGCGTGCCGGCCGACTGCTGCACGCGCTGGACATCGCCCAGGCGTGCGTCATACGCGATATTTACCTGGTCGAGCCGGCTCAGCCCACGCGCCAGCGAGGCCAGCATCGGATCCTGGGCCGGATCGCTGGGTGCGGCATTCGGCGTGCTCGGCGTGGTTTCCGGATTGGCCGGATCGAAGTCCACCGACAACTGGGCCGGGTAGGTCGGGTTGTAGTCCGCCATGAACACGCGGAACACGTGGGCGCCGGTGCTGTTCACGTCGTAGACGCCGTCCCAGTTCGCCAGCGCAGCACAGCCCGCGGCAACCGAGCGGCTGCCCGAGCCGGTGTTAATGGCCGTATCGCCAGCGTTTGTACAGCGGGTGCGCAGTTCGTCGAGCAGGGTTTCGGCGTAGTAGGCACGGTTGGAATACAGCGCCTTGATGATCTCCTCGCCGGTGAACTTACCGTCGCTTCCGGCCGGGGCCACCGTCGAGCGGCCGGGGTCGGTCGGGTTTTCCAGCATCTTCAGGCCCATGCGCGTACGCGGCGAGAGGATGCTGTTGGTCTTGCCGTAAAGCGGCGAAAAGCCGGTCAGGAAAGCGTCCGGATTGGTTGCCCAGTAGCTGTCGTTGGAGTTCTGGACATAGTCGCGGCGCTCGAGCTTGGGCGCGCCGGCATAGGGCACCCGCCCGTCGCAGTCGCCATCGATCCAGTCATTGAGCGAACGGCTGCCGTCGAGCAGGGTCACGCCGGCGTCGAACAACCCGGCGACCACCGGGTTCACCGTCGCCCGCGCCTGAAACGCCTGCAGCGCACCCTGGGAAAGCTGCGGTACCGACGTGCCATCGATATAGAAGGCCTGGCCGGAGTCGTCGGCGTACATGGTGTTCACCCACAGCACGCTGCCGCAAGCCTCGAACGGCTTCTTGAACTGGGCGAGGTTGGAGGCTCGGCCCATGTTCAGCCACTGGTCCACCACCTGGCGGGCGGTTTCGGTATTGGCGTCACGATAGGTCAGTGCCGATGCGCGGCCGGCGAACTCGCCGCCCCAGGCCGGCAGGTTTGCGTTGATCACGTTGCCGGCGAGCATCGGGCCGTATTCCGAGAAATAGAACTCGCGCTGCAGCATCGTGGGCGTGGGCGAACCGTTGGCGACCTGGATCGACAGTGTCTTCGACTCGATCTTCTTCGGCTCGCCGTCCTTGATATAGGTCATCCCACTGGCGTCGCTCGGATCCAGCGTTAGATCGTAGAGGGTGAAGTGCTGGGCTTTGGATACGGTATGGGTCCAGGCGACATTTTCGTTGAAGCCGATCAGCGGAATCACGATGCCGATCAGGCCGGCGCCGTTGACGTTGTAGACACCCGGCACGGTGAGCTGCATCTGGTACAGGCGCCGATTGCCGGTATAGGGGAAATGCGGGTTCGCGAGCAATGCGCCCTTACCGTTTTCGGTCATTTCCGAGCCGATGCCCCAGCCGTTGCTGGCCATGCCTCGATCGTTGAAGTCGGTCTTGGCGCCAATCGATTCCGGGGTGGCGGCACGCGCGAACCGGGCGAGCGCCTGAGCGTCGAAAGCGTCGGTCGATGCCGGATCGGCGCTGGCAAGGCTCGACGACGACTGGGCTGTTGTGGCCGCTTGGCCGGCCGGCCTCGGTCCCGGGTTCGTTTCTGGGGGCACGGCCAGGAAAATCGGCCCGCCGGTGAACTGATCGCCGCTCGCATAGAGCGCCACCAGCTGATAGTAGGCATAGACATCGGTGGCAGAGATCGGGCGTACCCAGGGTCCGCTGTTGCACTTGGCGGGCAGATTGCCGTTGCCGGTTTCGCCCAGATACTTGTTATAGCCCGCAGCGAAACCTCGCAGCATGGCCTGAGAGGGCGCCGAGAGTTCATCGAATTCGGCCTGGGCTTTTTCGTACAGCCCCAGCGCCTTGTAGCTGAAGTCGGTGATGATGTTGATGCCGATCGGCAGCTGTGGGCTGAGATTCTCGCCCGGCCCGTAATACATCGCCCGTTCGCCGCGCGCGCGCACGATCGAATCCGCGATGAGGCAGATATTGTCACGGGCCTGAACATAACCCGAGCCGAAGGCGACCGATTCGAGGTTGTCGGCGGTGATATGGGGTACGCCGCCGGTGGTGGTCTGTACCCTAGCCGACAGCTGGCCATCGGGCGCGCTGATCTGGCTGTCGCTCAGTGCGCTGGGCCCGGTATCGCGGTTATTGCTGCGGTCGTCGTCGCTGCTATCGGAGGAACAGCCGATCAGGCCAACGCCCAGGCACAGCGATACGCCGGCTGCGACCAGCGGTCGCTTCCAAGCAAATGTTTTCATGGTCTCCCCTCGAATTATCGATTTTGTTTATAACCCGGACCGATGCCTCGGCTGCGCTGAACGGCCGTTCGGTCGTGAGTCGATCATAGCTCGACGGTTCGCGTTTTGCACGGTCGGCACGCGCGCGACCTGTGGGCCGGGCCGGGTGAAATATCGTTGAATGTTTGCATCCGCCGGGACCAATCGGCGCTATATTGACGCTATGAACACGAGATTACTGTCGATCATCCTCTGCAGCACGCTCCTGGCCGCCTGTGCCAGCGGTCCGGCCTATCGCGCCGCGCCCACGGCCGATGGCTACGGCTATCGCGATACGCAGCTGACCGCCGATCGTTATCGCGTGAGTTTTTCCGGCGACTACGGCATGGCACGCGAAACGGTCGAGAATTTTGCCCTGTTCCGGGCCGCGGACTTGGCCGTCGACCACGGCGCGACGCGTTTTCGTATCGTCTCGCGTGATACCTCCCCGGTCACCAGCAACTACGGCGGCGGGCCGAGCACGAGCATCGGTTATGGCTGGGGCTACCCGGCCTGGGGCACGAGCATCGGGTATTCGACCGGCGGTTCGAGCCGCACGCGCTATGAGGCGGTGCTCGAAATCCAGCTCGGTGATGAAGTGCCCGAGCAGGGCGCCGAGGTCTACGACGCGAACGAGCTCAAGCGCAATCTTTCGGCCGCGGTGGCAGCCGGCGAGCAGCGCTAGTCACGCCAATCGATCGGGCGGGCGCCGCTGGCCGCTTTGATCCGACCGTTGCGGCCCTGGGTTGTCTATCCGAACTGGCGTGCGAGCCGTGAGCTGCACGGTAAGTTGCAGCTATCGATTCCCGGGCGCTGAACACCACGAATCGTCGTGGTGGTCTTTGGCCGTTGCGGTCTGGCCTCTGATCGCTGCGGCGACAGCGCTCAGCGCAGCTGAAACCTCACCGGCACCGTCAGGGCCAGCCGTTGCATGGATACACTGTCCGGCAGGGCCGGTAGAGGGTCGGCCTTGCGGATCATGTCGCGTACCGCTTCATCGAGTAGTTCGTGGCCCGAGCTCTGGCGTATCTCCCAGTCCAGCACGTGGCCGTTGCGGTCCATGACGAAATAGAGAAGTACCGTGCCTTCCTGGCGCAGCCGTCGTGCACGACGCGGATAGTCCTTATAGCGCTGCAGCCAGGCCCCGAGCTCGGCACGATAGTCCGGCGGCGTGTCCGATACGCTGCCAGTCGTGCCCTGTTGGGTGGTCTGGGCGGTCTGTGGTGCCTTGGCCGGTGCGTTGGTCCGGTCCTGGCCGCCGGCGGCCTCGGCGTTCGCGTCTCGCCGTGCGCTACTGCTGGCCGTGCGCGACTCGGGCTCGCTGCGCCGCTCCGGCTTGGGCTCCGGCCGCGGTTCGGGCCTGGGTTGCGGTTTGGG
>DJIE01000268.1:0-7511 GCA_002433465.1 Salinisphaera sp. UBA6602 | reverse complement strand
CGGTTTGGGCTCGGGCTTTGGCTGGGGCTTGGGTTTCGGCTCCGGTACCGGTGTCGGCTCGGGCTGCGGTTCCGGCTCGGGCTCGGGTTCTGGCTCGGGGGCCGGCTCCGGTTCTGGTTCTGGCTTCGGTTCGGGTTCGGGTTCCGGTTTCGCCTCTGGCTCGGGCGTATCTTCTTGCTGTTCCACCGCGTCGGCAGCGACCTGCTCGGGCTGGGGTTCGCCCTGGGTGGGGGCAAGCGCAATGCGTACGCCGGCCGCGCCCGTGTTCGCGGTGGTGATGGTGTCGTCCAGCTGAAAGCGCAGGAACAGCGCGGCATGCGCGGCGATGGCGATCGCGAGCACGATCACCCAATGATGCAGGCCGATGCGTTTCATGGGTCTTTGTGCTGGGTCAGCAGGTTGACTTCGGCGATGCCGGCGCCGCGCAGGGTGGCGAACAGCCCGCTCAGGGCATCGGCCTTCAGGCCGCCGTCGGCACGGATCTGCAGCGGCTTGTCGTCCGGCCAGCCGGCCAGCGCATCGGCCAGCGCCTCGCGCTCGATCGGCTTGCCGCCGAAGGCCAGACGCCCATCGGCGGCCACTGCCAGCACCTGGTTTTCCAGCTGGGTGGACTGCTCGGTATCGGCCGTGGCAGGCGGCGTGAGTTCGAACGGCGGGTTCTGTGCCAGAACCCCGGCCAGCATGAAAAAGATCAGCAGCAGGAAAACGATGTTGATCAGCGGCAGCACGTTCTCTTCGGTGGAACGCGGCCGCTTGGGCGGTGCAACGATCATGGCCGATCCGCCTTGGCGCCCGTGGCCAGCGACATGGGGGCGACCCCCGCACCGGCGAGCGCGTCGAGCGCGCCGACGGTGACATCGAGCGTGGCCTCGGCCTCGGGCTGTACGATCACGGCCGATACATCGCCGGCTTCGATCGCGGCGTTCAGGGTTTGGGCGAGCGAGCGCGTATCGCGGCTGGCGCTGCCGTTGTAGTGCAGGGTGCCGTCCGCGTCCACCCGCACTACCGCAGGCGGCGTTTCACCGGGCGCCGCTTCGCTGGTGCCGGTGGCCAGGGTGATAGGCCGCCAGTCGGTGAAGCTCGTGGCCAGCATGAAGAACACGAGCAGGATGAACACCACGTCGATCAGCGGCGTGAGGCTGATCGAATGGGTACGCCGCTCGAGTGTTTCGATATGCATGGCGCTGGCTCAGGCGTGGGCGGTGGACGACTGTGTGCTGGCGCTCGTCTGCGCTGTCTGCGCCTTCGTATCGGCCTGATTGAAGGCGCCGACTTCATGCCGCGTGAAGAAGCGGGTCAGGGTGTCCTGCATGTCTTCGTGCAGGCGTTCGACCACGCGTTCGCACCAGTTCAGCGCCGCCACCGCCGGAATCGCCACCACCAGACCCACCGCAGTGGTGAGCAGGGCTTCCCAGATGCCGTTGGAAAGCACCGACGGGTCCACCTGGCTGCCGGCGTTCGCCAGCTGCTGGAAGGCCGTGATCATGCCCATGACGGTACCCAGCAGGCCGAGCAGCGGGGCCAGTGACCCAATCACCTCGAGCGGGCGAAAATAGCTGCGCATCTGGCTGAGATGACGCGCGCCCACGCGGGCGGCCTCTTCGCGCACGACCGTTACGTTGGCGCCGGCGTTGACCCCGCGCATCGCCACGCCCAGCGTGTCGGCAATGGGGTTGCGCTCGTCGGTGAGGGCGGCGATCGCGCCCTGTCGGTCGCCGCTGTGCCACTGGTCCAGCGCGGGCGCGATGAAGCGGCGTTTACCCACGCGCACGCTCGCATACTGCCAGCACTTGAGCAGGATGATCGCCAGCGCGATCACCGACATGGCCACCAGTACGGCCACTACCGGGCCGCCGAGGCGCAACAGATCTATCAGGCCGGCCAGATCGAAGACCGCGGAACTATCGGGTGTCATGACAGTTTTCTCGACTGTGGGACGTTAAAGGCATTGCGCGACAAGGCGCGGGAGTATGCAGCAAACCGAGCCCAAATGCGAACGATTATTATTACCGATGCGGCCCTGCGGTTTGGCGAACGTATCGCTCCATGCGCCTTTCGTCTTATGCAGACAGGCTTTGCAAGTGCGTATGCTGATTCGTGTTTGCAACTACGCATCGGGAGACTCCATGGCTGATAACAAGATCGAATCGGTTCTGAAAGAGGATCGACAGTTCGATCCGCCGCAGGCGTTTCTGGACAGCGCCACGCTCAAGGCTGCCGACGTCGACGCTCTGTATCAGGCCGCCGAGGCCGATCACGAAGGCTTCTGGGCCGATCAGGCACGCGACAAGATCGACTGGCACACGCCGTTCAATCAGGTTCTGGATGAATCTGACGCCCCGTTCTTCAAATGGTTCGCCGACGGCGAGCTTAACGTCTCCTACAACTGCCTCGACCGGCACCTGGATAGCCGCGGCGACAAGACCGCGATCATCTTCGAAGGCGACGATGGCGAGGTCGAACACATCAGCTATCGCGAGCTGCATGCCCGCGTTTGCCGCTTCGCCAACGCACTCAAGGCCAACGGTCTGGGCAAGGGCGATCGCGCGGTCATCTATCTGCCGAACATTCCGCAGGCGGCGGTGGCCATGCTGGCCTGTGCGCGTATCGGCGCGATTCATTCGGTGGTGTTCGGCGGCTTCTCCGCGGTATCGCTGCGCGATCGTATCGACGACGCCGAAGCCAAGATGCTGATCACCGCCGACGGCAACTACCGCGGTGGCAAGCTCATTCCGCTCAAGGAAACCGCCGACAAGGCGCTCTCCGAAGGCTGCAAGAGCATCGAAAAGGTCATCGTCTACAAGCGCTCCGGTGCCGACGTCACCATGGCCGAAGGCCGCGACCTGTGGTGGCACGACGCCGTCGACGGCCAGGCCGACCAGTGCGAGCCGGAATGGGTGGATGCCGAGCATCCGCTGTTCATTCTGTATACCTCCGGTTCCACCGGTAAGCCCAAGGGCATCCAGCATTCCTCCGGCGGCTATCTGCTGGGCGCGATCTGCACCTGTCGCTGGGTATTCGATCTCAACGACAGCGACGTGTTCTGGTGCACGGCCGACGTCGGCTGGGTGACCGGGCATACCTATATCACCTACGGACCCACGGCTTGTGGCGCGACCCAGGTGATGTTCGAAGGCGTGCCGACCTATCCGGAAGCCGATCGCTTCTGGAAGATGGTGGATACCCATCAGGTCACCATCTTCTATACCGCGCCCACCGCGATTCGCGCGCTCATGAAGCAGGGCGACGAATACCCGCAGCGGCATGCGCTGGACAGCCTGCGCCTGTTGGGCACGGTCGGCGAGCCGATCAACCCCGAGGCCTGGATGTGGTATCACCAGGTGATCGGCGGAGAGCGATGTCCGATCGTCGATACCTGGTGGCAGACCGAGACCGGCGCGATCATGATCTCGGCGCTGCCCGGCGTCACTGAGGCCAAGCCCGGAAGCGCACAGGTGCCGCTGCCGGGAATCGGCGTGGATGTCGTCGACGAGGCCGGCGAACACGTCGGCAACGGGAACGGTGGGCTGCTCGTGCTCACCGAACCGTGGCCCAGCATGCTGCGCGGCATCTGGGGCGACCCGGAACGGTTCGTCGAAACCTACTGGGAGAAGTTCCGCGATCAGGGCTATTACTTCGCCGGCGACGGCGCGCGCCTGGACGAAGACGGCGACGTGTGGCTGCTCGGCCGCGTGGATGACGTCATGAACGTCTCAGGTCACCGCCTGTCGACGGCCGAGATCGAATCGGCTCTGGTCGCACACGAAGCCACCGCCGAGGCGGCAGTTGTCGGGGCATCCGATGAGACCACCGGTCAGGCGGTCGTTGCGTTCGTCATCCTCAAAGAGAGCTTCCTCAAGGCGCACTCCCCCGAGGGCCTCGCTGCGCAGCTGCGGAGCTGGGTCGCCGAACAGATCGGCCCGATCGCCCGCCCGCGAGACATCTACATCGTCGGCGAACTCCCCAAGACCCGGTCGGGCAAGATCATGCGCCGCCTCTTGCGCGACGTGGCAGAGGGCCGCGAGGTCGGCGACACCACGACCCTCGCCGACACCGCCGTCATGTCGGTGATCTCGGCGCAGGTTCGCTGAGCTCGGCATCCGTGGGGTAGGCGAAACCCGCGGGGTAGGACGTTTCGGAACCGAATCGTCTTACCCCGCGATAATTCGTTCGCCCGTGCGGCTCAGGCGAGGGTGAAGACGACCTCGACCTCGACGGGGCTGTCCAGCGGCAGCACGGGTACGCCCACTGCCGAGCGCGCGTGGCGCCCGGCGTCGCCAAAGACCTCACCGAGCAGTTCGCTCGCGCCATTGATGACGCCCGGCTGCCCGGTGAACTCGGGGACTGATGCCACGAAACCGGTCACCTTGAGCACGCCGGTGAGCTTGTCCACGCCACCCGCGGCGGCGGCTGCGGCAGCTATCGCGTTGAGCGCGGACTGACGCGCATAGGATGCGGCATCCGAAGCGGGAACGAGCCCGTGGCCGTCACCGACCTTGCCGGTGGCCGGCAGCGCACCCGAAACGAAGGGGAGCTGACCGGCGGTGTAGACGAGGTCGCCGTGCACCTTCGCGGGGATGTAGGCCGCGACGGGCGGGGCGATCTGGGGAAGATCGATGCCGAGCTCTGCAAGGCGGGCGGAAACGCTCATCGGGTCACTCTCCGAACTGCTGGGCGGCAACGGCTGCCGCATCGAGGCCGGCGTTGGCTGCTCCGCCGCCGGTGGGACGCTTGAAGTATCCGACCAAACCGCCCTCGGGGCCCGGGACCACCTGCACGAGCTCCCACCCCTGCTTGCCCCAGTTGTTGAGGATCGCAGCGGTGTTGTGGATCAGCAGCGGCGTGGTCATGTACTCCCACGTGATCATCGGGGCTCCCGGGTGGTCGGTGATGGCGGGGGAACGGATGCTTCCCTCCAGCCTCGACCTCGCGGGCACGCGCGAGGCTGTCGAGCCTTCGCACAGGAAGCTCCCTTAGCATCAAGCCTATGCCTGAAACGAAACGAACGGCTGGCGGCGTGCTCGGCGGCCTGCTCGGTGTGGTCGGCCTCAGCGCCGTGGCAGGAGTCCTCGTTGCCGCCACCGTGACGCCGGCGATCGCCCTTTCCGGTGCCGCAGCATCGAGCGCGATCACGCTTTTCGACAATCTTCCCAGCGCGCTCGAGATCGATGAGCTGATGCTGCCGACGACCTTCTACTGGATGAACCCCGACACGGGTGAGTACGAGGTCATGACGCAGTTCTATGACCAGAACCGTGACCCGGTGACCTTCGATGAGGTCGCGCCTGTCATGTACAACGCGATCCTCTCGAGCGAAGACAAGAACTTCTACTCCCACGGCGGCGTCGACCTGGTCGGCACCGCTCGCGCCGTCATCTCCGGCGGTTCGCAGGGTGGTGGGTCCTCCATCAGCCAGCAGTACGTGAAGAACATCCTCATCCAGAAGTGCGAGGCCGAGGTCGGCACCGGCGAGGACGCCGATATGACGCAGGAAGAGATCGACGCTGCGAAGATCGCTTGTTTCGAGGATGCGACTGTCGCCAGCGGCGTCGAGGGTTACCAGCGCAAGCTGCAAGAGATGCGGTACGCGATCGCCCTCGAGCAGAAGTACTCGAAGGACGAGATTCTGCTCGGCTACCTCAACATCGCGAACTTCGGCGGCCAGAATTACGGCATCGGTGCCGCCGCACACTACTACTTCGGCGTGAGCCCCGCCGATCTGACGCTCGGCCAGGCCGCGGCGCTTGCCGGCATGGTGCAGACACCGAACCTCTACCGCCTCGACAGGCCGGATGGGTCCTGGACCGACAAGGACGGCAATCCAATCAACAGCGCGGCAGACGGCTATTCACTGACCAAGGAACGGCAGACCTACGTCCTGAACCGGATGCTCGCCGACGGGAAGATCACGCAGGAGGAGCACGACGCGGCGGTCGCCGAACCGATTGTCCCTGTTATCACTCCGGCCGACACCGGCTGTGGGGTCGTCCCCGGTAAGGCGGCGTATTTCTGCCAGTATGCGCGCGGCATCATGGAGAACGACGAGGCCTTCGGCGCAACGAAGGAAGAACGGACGAAGCTCCTCAAACAGGGTGGCCTCAACGTCTACCTGACGATCGACCGGCGCCTGCAGGCCGCTGCCGAGCAGGCGATGGTCGACAACGTACCGACGTCGATCGAGGGCTACACGAACGCCGACACGGGACGCCTCGGCGCTGCGACCACGAGCATCGAGACCAAGACCGGTCGCATCCTCGAGATCACGCAGAACACGAACTTCAGCGAGACGATCAAGGATGACGCCAACTACTCGTCCCTCGTGTACGCCGGCAACCAGAAGTACGGCAACTCGAATGGATTCGAGGGTGGGTCGACCTTCAAGGTCTTCACCCTGCTCCAGTGGCTACAAGAGGGCCATTCCGTGAACGAGGTTCTCAACGGAAACGTCCAGGTATTCAAGACATTCCGCAACAGCTGCTACGGCGACATTACGAACAACACGACGCTCATCAACAACTTCGCGAAGAGTTCCGGCTACGTAGGCACGCCGATGCGCTTCACCGCCGACTCGCTCAACACCGGCTTCCTTGCGATGGCGTCAAAACTCGACCTCTGCGGCATCGAGAACACCGTGGCGAAGATGGGAGTGACCCTCGGCAACGGTGAGCCCGTGCAGGTGCGGGTGCCGTTCGCCGTCCTCGGTCCTCACAACATCGCACCGATCGACGTCGCATCGGCCTACGCGACGATCGCGAACAACGGCGTGCACTGCACACCCAAGGCCATCGATCGCATCACCTACGCCAACGGCAACGAGATAGCCCTGCCGGAAGCGTCCTGCACCCAGGTTTTGGAACCGAACGTCGCCGCGACCGCCGCGTACGCGCTTCAGGGTGTTATGACGAACGGTTCGGGTCGGGCGTCCAATCCGTATGACGGTACGCCCATCCTCGGCAAGACCGGTACGCACGAGGCGAAGCAGACGTGGCTGGTCGGGTCGAGCACGAATGTTACGACCGCCGTCTGGGTCGGCAACTCTGTCGGTGACGCGGACGTGAGCCGCTGGCCGTGGAACCACCTCTACACTCGCCACTCGGTTGCAAAGCCCATCCTGCGGGCGGCAAACGCGCTATACGGGGGGGACGGATTCCCCGCGCCCGACCCGAACCTCACCAAGACCGTCCTCTATGACCTGCCGAACGTGGTCGGCCAGAGCGTTGAGGCAGCGACCAAGACGCTCGAGGATGCCGGATTCGAAGTCATCGTCGGCGACGCGGTCAACTCGACCGAGGGTGCGGGAATTGTCGCCCAGCAGGATCCCGGCGGCGGCAAGGTTGCGGGAGGCACGGTCGTCACGATCTATCCCAGCAACGGACAGGGTGTGACCGTCCCCGCAGTCAGCGGTTCGGTTGATCAGGCGCGAAACACCCTGCAGGGTGCGGGCCTGAACGTCACCGGCGGCACGTGTAACAACCCCGCGGCGACGGCAACCGTGACAGGCACGAGTCCCG
>DJIE01000188.1 GCA_002433465.1 Salinisphaera sp. UBA6602 | reverse complement strand
AGCAAGATCGAAATCCGCGCCGGCGAGCGCAGCGACGATGCCGATGGCCGCCGCGTAGAGATCGCCGTCGTCCCCGGTGGCCTGCTCGACGACTTCTCGCCCAACTAGGCCGTTGGCCAATGCCCATGCGAGGGCCCGACCATCGGACCCTGTGCCGGGGCAGGCGAAAACCGGCGCCGCCAAGGACAACGCTGGAGCATAAAAAAAGCCGGCCTCGAACGAGGCCGGCTTTTACAATCGTACCGGCGCGCGTGCCAGCGGGCCGCTGATCAACGCTCGGGGCTACTTGCCTGGAAGTTGCCCAGCGGCCGTACGAAGGTGTATTTGCCGGGCTCCACAACGAGCCGATCTGCGGCGTCGCCGGTGTTCATGCCCAGCAAAGAGAACGGCAGGGAGACCACGAACAGGCCGGTGCCCACCGCCGTCGCGGCGAGGCTGACCGGGCGCACCAGCAGCATATCCACGCCCATGGCAGCTGCAGACGGTGTGCCGGGCTCGGCATAATCATCAATGGCGGCAGCCGGATTGGCGAGGCCGAGCCCCAGCGCGGCCACTACGACAATCAGCGCGCGGCGCGCAGAGAAAACGCTCATGATCCAAACCCCCATCAAATACGGTCGGCTCACATTAGCAAAGCCCGGGCGCAAGTCAATTGCTCCTGCGCGGCCGGCGGCCACGGGCCGACAAACGGCATCATGAGCGCCCGCGAAGTCTATCTGGCCGCTGACCCGGTCAATGCCGAGATCGCCAAGGATGTACTGGTCAACCACGGGATTGCCGCCCATGTGCGCAGCCAGCACCTATGGGGCGGCATGGGCGAGCTGCCGGCCAACGTGTATCCGAGCGTCTGGGTGGATGAAGCCCACGACTACGACGCAGCGCGCGCGCTCATCGCGGATTTCGAGCGCGGTGCGCTCAACGACGGCCGCCCCTGGCAATGCCCACACTGCGGCGAATACCTCGACGCCCAGTTCCAGCAATGCTGGAACTGCGACACCCTGAAACCAGCCGACTGAAAAACACGCACGCATGCATATCGTTCTGCACGAACCCGAAATTCCGCCCAATACCGGCAACGTCATCCGCCTGTGCGTGAACGTCGGCGCCACGCTGCACCTCATTCACCCGCTGGGTTTTTCCATCGACGACAAGCATATGCGCCGGGCCGGGCTGGACTATCGCGAACGCGCGGTCATCCACGAGTGGGACGATTTTGACGCCTGGCGCGCCACCCATCCGCAAACCCGCGTGTTTGCGGCTACCAAGCGGGGCAGCACGCGCTACGACGAGATTCGCTATCGGCCCGACGATGCGCTGCTGTTCGGTTGCGAAACCCGGGGCCTGCCGCCGGCGTTGGTCGAGGGCGCGGAAGCATCCGTCTATCTGCCCATGCAGGCCGGCAATCGCAGCCTGAATCTATCCAACAGCGTAGCGGTGATCGCCTTCGAGGCATGGCGCCAGCTCGGTTTTGCCTAGGACCGAGCGCGTACTGGCCGACAAAGCCGCGCCGGCGGCTAACCAAAACCCAATACGCCCGCGCCGGATAGCAGCTGGACGATGCCCAGCAGAATGATGCAGTCCAGCAGCGGAATGACGAGCGCGCCGCTCAACCTCGTACGCAGTACCACCGCACAGGCCAACGCCATACCCAGATAGGCGCCGAATATTCCCAGGCCCAGATAGGCCTGCCCTACATACGCGAACGGAATGGCGACCAGAAGGGTTAGAAATGCCGCGCCGAACGAGTCGTTGCGCGCTGCGAATACGCTCGCGGCTAGCTTGATCGGCAAGATCGCGGTCAAAAAGAAGACGATCGCGATAATCGCAAGCGAATCCGTATGGAAATGCACCGGTTGGTGAATCCTCGTGCGTTAAGGGCGCGCGAGAGCCGCGGCGCGACGAGCGAATAATACGCGCACTGTGTTATGTGCGGGTCGCTCGTGATTTCGAGCCGGCTCAGTACCGCGGCTCGTGCTCCTGCGCTTCGGCCTTGCCCGGCGCGGTCATGCGGTCGAGCAGCACTTCCCATCCCGCGCCTTCAGCGGCTTCGCTCAGGCGCTTGTCCGGCTGTACTGCGACGGCCTCCTCCACCACGCGAAACAGATGCGCGTCGGTGATCGAATCGCCAAAGGCCACCGCCGTGGCTAACGGTAGATCGGTCTGGCGCGCCAGCGCCTCGGCCGCATCGATCTTGGTGGGCCCATAGGGATGGCGCACCGGCGGCGCACCGGTGTAATGGTCACCGCTACTGGCACACAGCGAGGCATGGGCATATTCCACGCCCAGGGCGTCGGCCAGCGCATCGGCGATGAACTGCGGCGTGCCGGACAGCAAAGCGACCCGATCGCCCGCAGCCTCATGCGCGCGCAGCCGCTCGACGGCGGGCGCATACAGCGAAGGCAGCAGCCGTTCGGCGACGAAGTCGCGCGCGAGCGCCGCGATTTCGGACTTGCCATGCCCGCTGAGATAGGCCTTGTTCTTTTGCATGACGTGGCGGCCGTAGCGCGGGAAGTAGCGCAGGCAGAACCAGGCAAACGCCAGCAACTGACGCAGCCCCAGGGCGCGGCGATCCCATAGATAGCGGGCAAAACGGGCCTCGGAACTCGCGCCCGGCACGAGCGTGCCGTCGATATCGAACAATACCAGGCGCATCAGCTGTGCCCCGTTGGCGCACCGGGGCGCTCGTTAACACAGAACTCGATGATCACGGGCAGACCGCGGGCGATACAGATCGCTGCCGAGGCCCAGGCCAGCGCCGTGCCCACGCCCACGCAGAACCAGCCGTAGCTGGCCCAGAACTCCGGCGCCAGGAAGGGAAACGGCTGCCAGAACAGAATCCAGGCAAAGGCCACCGCCTTGAGCACGGCATAGAAACCACGCATGAAACGCCCGGCCACCAGAAAACGCCCGATTGGCGACTGCATCATGTCGAAAGCCGCCGTGCCCGAGGCCGCCCCCTTGCTACGGATGGCGTCGACCAGGTTGCCGCGAATGATGAACAGCAGCGGAATCCATACGCCGATGAAGCCCAGATGGGCCAGCACCACCCAAAGCACGGTTTCCACGATACGATCGATGGCGATATCGAAAGTGGCGCCGAAAAGCGACTCTTCGTTGTACTTGCGTGCGACCCAGCCATCGACGCCGTCGAGGGCGATGATGAGCACGGTCAGGGGCGCGTTGACCAGCTGCAATACGGGCACGCCGGAGTAGATGATCCCCAGCAGTACGAATAGCAGCAGGAAACGGCCGAAAGTTACCCAGTTCGCCATGGCGCGGTCGTCTTGTGATGAATACTTGGTGCGGTCATGAGACCCGCAGCGGCGAGGACAAGCCATCGCCGACTGTCATATTTTAGTCTTTTTCGGACCGGAAGGGTCGATCCGTCAATTTACGCACCGCATCGCGCGGCGCGACGTCTTCGTGCAGTACGCGAAATGCCTGGGTCGCGATCGGCATTTCCACACCCAGCTGCTGGGCGATGCGATAGACCTCACGGGCCACGCGCACGCCTTCAACGACCTGCTGAATTTCGCGCTGGGCGCCCTCGACATCGTTGCCGGCCGCCAGGGCCAGGCCCATACGACGGTTGCGCGACTGGTCGTCGGTGCAGGTCAACAGCAGATCGCCCAGCCCCGCCATACCGGTGAAGGTGGTGCGCTCACCGCCCATCTTCTCGCCCAGGCGCATCATCTCCGACAGGCCGCGGGTGATGAGCAATGCACGCGCATTCGCGCCGTAGCCGAGCCCGTCGGATATGCCCACGGCGATGGCCAGCACGTTCTTGACGGCCCCGCCCACGCCCACGCCAATCACGTCGCGGGTGGTGTACACGCGAAACACGCCGTCGTGAAACGCCCCGGCCATGTCGCGGGCAAAGACGTCGTCGTGCGAGGCGATGGTCACGGCCGTGGGCATGCCCTGGCCGACTTCGCCGGCAAAGCTCGGCCCCGACAATACGGCGGTCACGCGGTCCACGCCCAGCGTTTCCGCGGCCACCTGATCGGGCAGCTTGGCCGACTCGGGTTCGAGCCCCTTGGTCGCCCAGATCACACGGCGGTGTTCGCCCAGAAGCGGCGCCAGGCGCTCAAGCGTTTCGCGCAGCGCATGGCTGGGCACCACCACCAGCACATCGTCGGCCGCCGCGACGGCCCGGGTCATGTCCGCTTCGGGGGTGAGCAACTCGGGCAACGGGCAACCGGGCAGATAACGACGGTTCTCGCGGTCGGCCGCCATCGCGGCGATGGCATCGGCGTCGCGCGCCCAAAGCGGTACCCGGTTGCCGTTGCGCGCAAGCTGAATAGCCAGCGCGGTGCCCCAGGAGCCGGCCCCCAGAACGGCGATACAGCGGCCGGTCGCTTCGCGCGCAGCGCTCATGACGGGTTAATGCGTGGCGTCGCCGACTTCGGTCGGCCCGCCTTCGCTGCGCTGATGCTGGGCATAGAGCCGATCGAAGTTGACCGGCTGCAGCAGAAAATGCGGAAAACCCGCCCGCTGCACCATGTCGCCCACGCTTTCGCGAATATAGGGGAACAGGATCGACGGGCAGTAGGCGCCCAGCAGGTGGCCGCGCTCGGCATCATCGTCGAAGCCGTCGATCTGGAACACCCCGGCCTGCTGCACCTCCACGATATAGGCGGTGCGCTCGCCCTGCTTGGCGGTGACCGTCACCGTCAGCGTGACCTGGTGCGTTTCGCGGCTGAGATTCTCGATGCGCGTATTCAGGTCGACGTTGACCTCCGGCTGATACTGCTCGGTAAACACGCGCGGACCGTTGGGCACCTCGATGGATGCGTCACGGATATAAATCTTCTGCAGCGCGACCTGGCGCTGGGCCTCGCCGTTTTCGCTAGCCTGCTGGCCGTTGTCCTCTGCCATCTCGCCTCCTCGTTGCCTTGAATTACTGTCGCCCGGGCCAGCGCTACTTGCTGGTCACCGGCATGCCGTCGCCCTGCCAGGCATTGATGCCGCCCTTGAGTGCATAGGCACGCGTGTAGCCGAGCTTGCGCAGCTTGGCCACCGCCTGCGGGGCGACGTTGCCGATACCGCAATAGCAGATGATCGTACGATCGGTGTTCTTGCTGATTTCCTTGGCGCGTTCCTCGATACCCGCCATCGGAACATGCTTGGCGTTGAGGATATGGCTTTTCTTGAAATCGGCCGCCGAGCGCGTGTCCACCACGATGGCATCCTCGGTGTTCATCAACCGCACTGCTTCGTTGGCGGGAATCGGCTTGTGCCCCTTGACGGTGCGCAACACCTCGTTCACCGCCAGCGCGATCAGCACCAGAACCAACGCACTCCACAGGTAGGGGTGGTTGGTGATGAATTCCTGTATCTGCTCCAGATTCATGGCGTGTACGGTCCCAATCGGCCGCTGCGGGCCGGTAAATTCACGATCGAGAGATGCGCAAGCTGCGCGTCGCGCCGCGATTATTGCATACCGCGCGCTCCGTTCGCCGCCCACGGGTGGCGGACGACGCCGATAACCGCCTCCGGGCACCGCCGAGCACCCGCTTGGACCGGCGCACGCCGGCCGGCCATACGGGGCATGACGACTTCGCAGCAGACCCATACACTAGTCGCATGCGCGTTGTTGTTCTTGCTGGCGTCTGCCTGCTCGCTATCGTCGTGGCCAGCCCCGGTCTGGCCCAGAGCGGCGATGCGCGCTCGCAAAGTACGCGCGCCGAGCTGGATGCGCTACGCGATCGCATCGACAACGTGCGCCAGCAGATCGCCCAGGACAAAAGCCAGCGCAGCGACCTGTCGAGCCGGCTCGCCCAGGCCGAAGCCGATATCAGCGTCGCGTCCAAGCGCCTTCGTGAACTCGACGACAAGATTGCCGAGGCGCGCGAGCGCGTGGCCGACCTCACCCGCCGCCGCGATCGCGAACGCCGCGATCTCGGCAGCCAGCTGGACGCGCTGCGTGAACAGGTGCGCGCGGCGTATGCCAGCGGTCAGATGGACAAGATGCGACTGCTGTTGTCGGGCCAGTCGCCGGAAAAGCTGGGCCGCATGCTGGTCTACTACGAATATTTCGCCAACGCGCGTACCGAGCAGGTAACCGCGTTGCGCAGCGCGCTCGCCGATCTGGCCGTGCGCCAGAACGCGCTCGAAAACGAGCAGGCAGAACTCAGCCGTCAGCGCGAAACGCGTGAATCCACCCTGGCCAGCCTCAAGGCCAACCAGGCCGAGCGCGAACAGGCCATTGCCGCGCTCGACAGCCAGCTATCGAACAAGCAGGCCACGCTGTCCGAAATGAAAGCCGACGAACAGCGCCTGCGCAGCCTCATGGGCCGGCTGCGCACCCAGCTGTCCGATCTGCCGCCCGAGCCCGCCGACGACACGCCCTTCGGGCAACTCAAGGGACGCATGCAGCCGCCGGTCAACGGCCCGGTGCTGGCGCGCTTTGGCACCACCAAGGCCGGCGGACCGCTCAAATGGCAGGGCGAATGGCTGGGCGCTGCCGCCGGCACGCCGGTACGTGCGGTAGCCGCCGGGCGAGTGGTCTATGTCGGCTACATGCACCGCTACGGGCTGATCGTGGTCGTCGATCACGGCAACGACTACTACACGCTCTACGGCCACGCCGAGAGCACCTATGTGGAAGTCGGCGACCGCGTCGAGCAGGGCCAGGCCGTGGCCAAGGCCGGACACAGCGGCGGGCACAGCCAGAACGGCGCCTATTTCGAGCTGCGCCGCGGGCGTACGCCGATCAATCCGGCCAGCTGGCTGGCCGGGTAAGGCAACCGGGGCGAGCCCGCGATATGCTATCTTTTGCGCAGCATTATTCCCGCATCTGTCGTTGATTATCGACGCGTGATTCGCGCGTGCGGGTGGGGTCGTCCCAGGGAGTCAGGATTCATGCGATCGAAAACCCGCAGCTCGCTGCTGATTGCGTTGGGCGTGGTCATCGGCGTGATCGTGAGCGTTGCCCAGGGCGGCCTGGCCGATCGCGGCAATGCCGGCAACAACGACAGCGTCGAGGCCCAGGGCCTGCCGCTGGACGAACTGCGTACGTTCGTCGAGATCCTCAACCGGGTAAAGCAGGGCTATGTCGAGGACGTCTCCGACCAGGCGCTGCTGGAAAACTCGATCCGCGGCATGCTCGACGGCCTGGACCCGCATTCGGCCTATCTGAACGCCGAGGAATTCAAGGAGATTTCCATCTCCACCTCGGGCAAGTTCGGCGGCCTCGGCATCGAAGTACAGATGGCCAACGGCTTCGTGAAGGTCGTCGCGCCCATCGACGACACGCCCGCCAGCAAGGCCAACATCCAGGCCGGCGACCTGATCATTCGGATCGACGATCAGGCGGTCAAAGGCATGAGCCTGATGGACGCGGTCAAGGCCATGCGCGGCGATGCCGGCAGCGACGTCACGCTCACCCTCCTGCGCGAAGAGCGCGACGAGCCGTTCAAGGTCACGCTCAAGCGCGCCGTGATCCGGGTCGAGAGCGTGAAGTCGCGCATGCTCGACCGCGGCTACGGCTATGTGCGTATCACCCAGTTCTCCAGCCAGACCGGCGACAGCCTCAAGCGCGAAATTTCCGACCTGAAGGACGAGGCCGAAGGCCCGCTGCGCGGCATCGTGCTCGATCTGCGCAATAACCCCGGCGGCGTGCTCAACTCGGCCGTGGACGTGGCCGATACGTTCATCAACGCCGGCGATATCGTCTCGATCCGCGGGCGGGCGCCCAACACCGATCAACAATTCGCCGCCACCCCGGGCGACATGCTCGACGGCGCGCCGATCGTGGTGCTGGTCAACGAAGGCTCGGCTTCGGCTTCGGAAATCGTCGCCGGCGCGCTGCAGGACGATAACCGGGCCGTGATCATGGGCAATCGCACCTTCGGCAAGGGCTCGGTGCAGACCATCGTGCCGCTAGCCAACGGGGCGGCCCTGAAGCTCACCACCGCGCGCTACTACACACCCAGCGGGCGTTCGATTCAGGCCGAGGGCATCGAGCCGGACGTGGGCATACAGAACGTGAACGTCACCGCCGCGGAATCGAGCAGCGTCACCCCCTTCTCGGAGGCGGACCTGGCCGGCGCCCTGTCCAACGACACCCGCGACAACCAGCGCGTGCCGGGGCCGTCGAACGATGCCACCGGTAGCGGCGATCTGGCCCAGACCGATTATCCGCTCTACGAAGCGCTCAACCTGCTCAAGGGCCTGCACATTCTGCGCAATCGCTAACGCGTGCGCGCGCCGGGCGCGCTCAGGCGGCGCCGGCCAGGCGTGATCGCAGGTTCGCGCGCACGGCCGGCCATTCGGCGGCGATGATCGAATAGACCGCGGTATCGCGCAGGCTGGCGTCGGCACGGATCTGGTGACTGCGCAGCAGCCCGTCCTGCTTGGCGCCCAGTCGTTCGATGGCCCGGCGCGAGGCGATATTCAGGCTGTGGGTACGAAACTCCGCGGCGATTGCGTCGTTGTCGTCGAACAGATACGACAGCAGCAGATACTTGCTTTCGCTGTTTATCGCGGTACGGCGTACACGCGCGGCATACCAGGTGTAACCAATCAACGCCCGACGATTGCCCGCATCCACGCCATAAAAACGCGTGGTGCCGACGATCTCGCCGCCGTGTTCGCGCACCACGAAGGCACGCTGTTCTGTCGCGGCCAGCGCGGTCTCGACATAGGCGCACATCTGCTGCGGACTCGGCACGTCGGCCACCCAAAGCCGCCAGGACTCGCCGTCGAGCACGGCCGTGCACAGCGCATCGACATGCCCGTGCGCCAGCGGCTCGAGTACGACGTGGTCGCCCTGCAGGCGCGTGCTATCCAGCCATCCCATTACAAACTCTCATCGACGCCGTCCGGCGCCCAGCGAAGCACGAAATGCGTCCGGTTGCGACTGGTTTCCTCGAAGCCCAGCCGCTCGTAGAACACCCGCCCCCGCTCGTTGCAGCGAAACACCTTGAGCGTGACCGCACAGCGCGCCTGCTCGGCCTGCGTTTGTACGTGGCGCAGCAGACGGCTTCCGATGCCCTGCCCGCGCCGGTCCGGCCTGAGTACGATATTGGCCACATGCAGTGACTGGCTCCGGCGCTGGGTCTGAATATAGCCGGCCGCGCGGCTGTCGTTGCCGGCACGCTGCATGATCACCCGCGGCGTGAGCGCAGCGAACAGCCGCTCGAAGTCGCGCTGCTGCCAGGCTTCATCCCAGCCCCAGAGCGCTTCGATATGGGCGCGATAGGCCTCGACCTGCCAGCGAAAAAGAATCGGCCGGTCGATGGCATCGGCCACGCGCAGCCAGAGCCGGTCGTCGACCGCCCCGGGCTCGAGCGCCGATGCACGCATGCGCTAGCGCGCTAGCCGCGCGAGGCCTGCACCCAGCAGGCCAGTCCGGCCAGGCCGCCGACAATCCCGACCCACAGCGGCACGGGCGGATAGATCACCAGCAGCACCCCGGAAACGACCAGCCCGGTGCCGACCACCGTCCAGCGCATGGCCCGGCGCGCGCTGCGCAACTCGCGGGTGATATCGGTAAGCGCGCGTTCGAGTTCGCGCGCGGCCGGATTGGTGCCTTCATCGAGGCGCTTCATGAGCGTGGGCACCATGCGCGGCAGGCTGTCCATGATCTGCGGCAGCTGGTTCTTGAGCCGCTCGCCGGCCACACGCGGGCTGGCGCGGTGGTGCATCCACTCCTCGAGCACCGGCTTGGCGGTGGCCCACAAATCGAGCTGCGGGTAGAGATCGCGGCCCAGGCCTTCGACGTTGAGCACGGTCTTTTGCAGCAGCACCAGCTGCGGCTGGACCTGATAACGATAGCGGCGCGCAATCTTGAACAGGCGTACCAGAAATAACCCGAAGGAAATCTCGGCCAGCGGCTTGTTCATGATCGGCTCGGACACGGTCCGGATCGCGCCTTCGAATTCCTCGATGCTGGTATCGGCCGGCATCCAGCCGGATTCCACGTGCAGCTCGGCGATCCTGCGATAGTCCTGGTTGAAAAACGCCAGGAAGTTCTCGGCCAGATAGCGCTGGTCGTCCACGGTCAGCGAGCCGACGATGCCGAAGTCCAGGCCCACATAGCGCGGCCGATGCGGTACTTCCGGCTGCACCAGGATATTGCCGGGGTGCATGTCGGCATGAAAGAAATTGTCGCGAAAGACCTGTTTGAAAAAGATCTCCACGCCGCGCTCGGCGAGCACCTTGAAATCCACGCCGGCCGCTTTGAGCGTGTCGACGTCGTCGATCGGCACGCCCCGCATATACTCCATGACCAGCACCGTTTCGGTGCTGTAGTCGAAATGGATTTCCGGGTGCACGATGAGATCGGAACCAGCCCAGTTGCGCCCGAGCTGACTGGCGTTGGCGCCCTCGCGCATCAAATCCAGCTCGTCGTTGATGATGCGGTCGTACTCGGCCACGATCTCGACCGGCCGCAGGCGCTTGGCCTCCGGGTGAAAGCGCGCCGCCAGACCGGCCAGCCGGTAAAGCACGGCCACGTCGCGGCCGATGCGTTCGTGCACGTCCGGGCGCAGCACCTTGACCACCACCTCACGCCCCTGCGCTTCGCCGTCGCGTGCATGCAGGCGGGCACGGTGTACCTGCGCGATCGAGGCCGCGGCCATCGGCTCGGTTTCGAAATACTCGAAGAACTGGTCGAGCGAATGGCCGTAGGCCGCTTCGATCAGGCGTCGTGCTTCGGCGCCTTCGAACGGCGGCACTTCATCCTGAAGCTTGGCCAGTTCTTCGGCCATGCCCTCGGGCAGCAGATCGCGGCGCGTGGACAGCGTCTGGCCGAATTTCACGAACACCGGCCCCAGCTCTTCGAGCGCCAGACGCAGGCGCACATTCAGCGGCTCGTCGAACGCGCGCGGCTTGCCCAGCAACCAGGTGGGCGCGGCATCGCCAGCGAGTTCGCCCAGGCCGTAGCGGCGCGCGGTGCGGATGATTTCCAGCATGCGCCGGCTGCGATCGAACATCAGCGGCTCCCCTCACTCACACGCGCTACCCGCGCCGATAGCCGCTCGACATCGTCGCGCAGCGTTTCGATTTCGGTCGCGAATTTTTCGTGTTCCCAGGGACCGATCACGTCGCGCGTTTCCTCGCGCAGATACTCGGCCGCCTGTTCCGGAAATTCACGGGCCGCGCGCGAAAACAGCGCCCGGACCTGCTTGATGCCCTGGCCAACGAAATAAGCCGGCACCGGCCCCAGCCGGGCGTCGATGACATCGGTGAGGTCGAAATCCACGCTGGCGAACAGATCGGAAAAGCGCTGGGCGACGCCGACATCGCCTTCGATACGCAGACCGCCGCCGGTAATGCCTTCGCGGCCGCCGGAAAACAGGATGCGCCCGAAGGCGGTCGAGGTGCCGGTCAGGCAGACGTCTGCCTGTGTATCCGGTACGCCGCGCAGCTGCATACCGTGGCGCTCGGCGATGAATACGAGCCGTAGCTGCAGATCGGAAAAACGCAGCTCCAGGGAATGTCCGGCAAGGTCCTCGCAGCGCGCGAGTGCCCGCGGGTCGTTGCCCAGATAACGATTGAGCGCGATCTCGGCCGCGCCCAGCGCGGGCGTGGGCAGGCTTCGCAGAGAAGAGTCCGTCATGACGAATCCGGGCCTGTTGAATGGCGGCGCGCAGCGCGCGCGCTAGGGCGCGTAACCGCGATGCACGGCGACGATGCCGCCGGTGAGGTTGTGATAGCCGCAGCGCACGAGCCCGGCCGTTTCCATCATCGACTGGAGCGTGCCCTGGTCCGGGTGCATGCGAATCGATTCGGCCAGATAGCGATAGGAGGCTTCGTCCTTGGCCACCGTCTTGCCCAGCCAGGGCAGCACGGAGAACGAGTAGATGTCGTAAAGCTTGTCCAGCCCCGGCACCGCCGGCTTCGAAAACTCCAGCACGATAGCCCGGCCGCCCGGACGGGTGACCCGCTGCATTTCGGCAAGCGCGGCCGGCTTGTCGGTGACGTTGCGCAGCCCGAAGCCGATGGAGACACAGTCGAAGCTGTTGTCGGCAAACGGCAGTTTCTCGGCGTTGGCGAGACAGTAATCGATATTTCCAGCCACGCCGCGATCGAGCATGCGCTCGCGGCCGTTGGCGAGCATCGCGCCGTTGATGTCGGAGAGCAGCACGCGCCCCCTCGGGCCGACGCGGCGCGCGAAACCCGCAGCCAGATCGCCGGTGCCGCCGGCCAGGTCCAGTACCTGCTCGCCTTCGCGCACGGCGGCCAGTTCCAGGGTGAAGCGCTTCCACGCCCGATGGATGCCCATCGACATCAGGTCGTTCATCACATCGTAGTTGTCGGCAACGGAATCGAACACCGCGCCCACGCGGCGCTGCTTTTCGCCGCGCGCGACGCGTTCGTAGCCGAAGTCGATCGTATCGTCGCCGGAACCGGCGTTGTCGGCGCTGCGTGCAGCGCGATCGTAGGAGTCGTCTTGAGAGACCATGGCGGACCCTGAATTGAGGCTGCGGCAAGCTTACGCGAGGCACGGCAGGCGGCCAAGCAGCGTCGACAATGACGGGTAATAGCGGTTGTCTAGTAGATTACGTCCATCTGTTCAAACGGTGCTCTCAGCTATGGATACACCTGCTTTCGATATCGTGGTTTTCGGGGCGACGAGCTTTGTCGGCCAACTGACCTGCCGCTACCTGGCCGAACGCTATGGCGACGACG
>DJIE01000228.1 GCA_002433465.1 Salinisphaera sp. UBA6602 | reverse complement strand
CGACTACATGGCCGAGTGGGCGCGTCGTATCGAGGGCGAGGTCATCGAGAGCGATCGTGCCGGTGAAAGCATCTTCCTGCTGCGCAAGCCCGTGGGCGTGGTGGCCGGCATCCTGCCCTGGAATTTCCCCTTCTTTCTGATCGCACGCAAGATGGCGCCGGCGCTGGTCACGGGCAATACCGTGGTCATCAAGCCCAGTGAGGAAACGCCGCTCAATGCCTATGCGTTCGCAAAGCTGGTTGCAGAAACCGACATGCCCGCGGGCGTGTTCAATCTCGTGGGTGGACGCGGTGCAGTGACCGGTAACGCGCTGTGTGCCCACCCGGACGTGCGCCTGATCACCTTCACCGGCAGCGTGGCGACCGGCTCGCGGATCATGGCGACCGCGGCGACGAACCTGACGCGGGTGAATCTGGAACTCGGCGGCAAGGCGCCAGCGATCGTGCTGGCCGACGCCGATCTCGACCTGGCCGCGAAAGCGATCTGCGATTCGCGCACCATCAATACCGGCCAGGTCTGCAACTGCGCCGAGCGGATCTATGTCGAGAAAAGCGTTGCCGAGCCGCTGGCCGAGGAGATTGCCGCCCATTTGAAAGCGACCCGCTACGGCGACCCGTCAGCCGGAGCCGAGCTCGACATGGGCCCGCTCATCAACAAGGCCGGGTTGGACAAGGTCGCGGCCATGGTCGAGCAGGCCAAGGCCGATGGCGCGACCGTGGTCACCGGCGGTACGACCGCCGACCTGGGCCAGGGCTATCACTATCTGCCCACGCTGCTCACCGATTGCCGCGCCGACATGGCAATCATGCGCGACGAAATCTTCGGCCCGGTCCTGCCCATGCAGACCGTCGATTCGCTGGATGAAGCCATCGCGCTCGCCAACGATTCCGACTACGGCCTCACCTCGTCGATCTACACCACCAACATCAACGCCGCGATGCAGGCCGTACGCGGACTGCAGTACGGCGAGACCTATATCAACCGCGAGAATTTCGAGGCCATGCAGGGCTTTCATGCCGGCCGGCGCAAGTCCGGCATCGGCGGTGCCGACGGCAAGCACGGCCTTTACGAGTTCATGGAGACGCACGTCGTCTACATGCAGCACGGCTAACGCACCGAGGAGAAAAAACAATATGAATACGCAGAGATTCCACCCGTCGCAGGCCTGGCGACGTCATACCGGGCTCGCCCTGGCGTTGCTCGCGTTCTGCCAGCCCGTGGCGTTTGCCGAAACCGGCAGCGGCGCCCGCGGGCCGGCCGATGTCGACGGCGAGCGCATCATCAATGCCGACAAGGAACCCGGCAACTGGATGAGCACCGGCCGGACCTACGACGAACAGCGTTACAGCCCGCTGGACGACATCAACGACGAGAACGTCGATGAGCTGGGTCTGACCTGGCAATACAAGCTGGACGTCGATCGCGGCGTCGAGGCCACGCCGATCGTGGTCGACGGCGTGATGTACACCACCGGCGCCTACAGCATCGTCTATGCCTTCGATGCGGCTTCCGGCGAACTGCTGTGGAAGCACGACCCGAAGGTCGATCGCACCAAGGCGGCGAGCTTCTGCTGCGGCGTGGTCAACCGCGGCGTAGCCGTATGGAAAGGCAAGGTCTTTCTCGGCACGCTGGACGGGCGCATGGTCGCTATCGATGCCGCCAGCGGCAAGGAAGTCTGGTCGGTCGATACGATCATCGATCACGATCGCAGCTACGGCATTACCGGTGCGCCGCGTATCGTCAAGGACAAGGTGATCATCGGCAACAGCGGCGCCGAGTTCGGCGTACGCGGCTATATCACCGCCTACGATACCGAAACCGGCGACAAGGCCTGGCGCTTTTTCACCGTGCCGGGCGACCCGGCCAAGCCGCAGGAAAACGAAGCGCTGGAAATGGCCGCCAAGACCTGGCACGGCGATGCCTGGATCGAGCAGGGCGGCGGCGGCACGGCCTGGGATTCCATGGCCTACGATCCTGACCTGAACCTGCTTTATGTCGGTGTCGGCAACGGCTCGATGTGGAATTACAAGGCACGTTCCGATGCCAAGGGCGACAACCTGTTCCTGTCGTCGATCCTGGCGATCAACCCCGACAACGGCGAGTATGTCTGGCACTACCAGACCACGCCGGGCGACGCCTGGGACTACACCGCGACCCAGCACATGATCCTTGCCGATCTCGAAATCGACGGCAAGAAACGCGAAGTGATCATGCAGGCGCCCAAGAACGGCTTCTTCTACGTGCTCGACCGCAAGACCGGCAAGGTGATCTCGGCCGAGAAATATGCGCCGGTCAACTGGGCCGAGAAGGTGGATCTGGAAACCGGGCGTCCGGTGTTCACCGACCACGCCAAGTACTGGGAACAGGACGGCCCGGTCGTCGTACAGCCCGGCTTCTGGGGCGGTCACGACTGGCAGCCAATGTCGTACAACCCGAACACCGGTCTGGTCTATATCCCCAAGCATTACTTCGAGGTGACCTACGAAGACGTACGGGACCCGGAATGGACACCGCAGAAGGGCTTCTACCAGCTCGGCACCAAGGCCGCGGCCATGTCCGACGATGCCGAGGAAATGCAGTCCTGGGCCGATCGCTGGACCGGCGGTCTGCTGGCCTGGGATCCGGTCAAGCAGGAAAAAGTCTGGGAAGTACCGCACAAGACCATCTTCAACGGCGGCACGCTCTCGACCGCGGGCAATCTCGTGTTCGAGGGCACGGCCGACGGTCGCGTGGTGGCTTATCGGGCCACCGATGGCAAGAAGCTATGGGAATCGCCGGCCAACAGCGGCGTGATGGCCGCGCCGGTGACCTATTTGGCCGGCGGCGAGCAGTACGTCACCTTCATGGTGGGCTGGGGCGGCGCGTTCTCCACGTTTGCGGGCGGCCAGTCCAAGAACGCCGGTGTGCGCCCGTATGCCGAGGTGTTGACCTTCAAGATCGGCGGCAAGGAGAAGCTGGCCGAGCCTGATTTCCCGCCGCTGGCCAAGCCGGAACCGCCCGAGCAGACGGCAAGCGCGGCGGACATCGCCGAGGGCAAGGATCTGATGAACGGTCATTGCAGCCAGTGTCACGGCATGAACGCCGCGAGCGGCGGCGTGACGCCGGATCTGCGTCGTCTGTCGGCCGATACCCACGATCAGTTCAAGGCAATCGTGATGGGCGCGCGCCTGAGCAAGGGCATGCCGTCCTATGCCGAGGTGCTCGAGCCGGCACAGATCGACAAGATCCATGCCTACCTCATCAAGCGGGCCAACGATCTGCTCGACGAGGAATACAGCGACGACCAGTAAAGGGTCGTTTCTTAGGGAACCTCTGATCTATTCATCTACGGTCGCGCCGGTGTCTTTTGCGCGCGTCTGACAAGACGCCGCGATCGCCGTTTGCTGAATGCAGATAAGCGAGCGGCAACGCCGCTCAGGCGCGCGCAAAA
>DJIE01000244.1 GCA_002433465.1 Salinisphaera sp. UBA6602 | reverse complement strand
GGCGGTACGCCAGTCCAGCGCGAGGACCAGATACTGGCGCTCGTCACCCTGAAAGATGTGATACGTGCCGAAACCCGTCGGGTCGGCGCCCTGGAACGTCGAGAAGCGCGCGGCCTGCTGATCGGGCGAGAAATAGTCGAGATAGGGCTCGGCCGCCAGGTCGCGCTCGGTGTCGTACTGCCAGGATTGCAGCACGTCGTGGTTACCGGCCAGCACGCTGTAGGGCGTTTGTGGGTTGTCGTTGAGCACCGACAGCGACTGCATGGCCGCCGTCCATTCCTGGGGCGAATCGGCCAGGTCGACCACATCGCCCAGATGCATCGTGAAAGCGATCTTCTCGGCCTGGTAGTTGTTGGCGATCCAGCGGGTCTGGGCGTCGAAGCGCTCGGGCGAATAACGCGAGTACTTCTGGGTATCCGGCAATACCGCAAGCGTGAATGCGTTGGCCGCCTCGGTGTCGTTCGTGGTGTCGTCTTCGCTCTGGTCGCCACCGGTTGCGGGCGTGTCGGTCACGCGGTCGTTGTCGTCGTCGCTGCATCCGGTCAGCGCCAGCGCGACAAGCAGGATCAGCAGCATCGCAAACAGGCTGCGCGATCGTCGATATCGTTCGTGCCAATGTTCCATGGCTTAACAGTCCCCTTGTATGAAAATGAGACAAGAGGGTGTTGCCCGGATATTAACGTTTCGCTAAATCACCTCGGAAATGTTTGAAAATAAATATTTCTTTTATCCAGTGCCCCAAAGGCAGGCGGCTTCGATCGGCCATGACCGGCCCGGTATCTAAGTGTCCTTTGGTGTCGGTTCGTGGCCGGGTTGTTCCGCGTTTGCCGAGGCCGCGGCCTCGAACCGGCATACGCGGTTGCGGCCGTCGCCTTTAGCTCGATAGAGCGCCTGATCGGCACGATTGATGGCCGCTTCGTAATCCGCGTCCTCTGTCTGGGTTGTGGCCACACCGATACTGACCGTGACCTGCAGGCTCTGATCGCCGACTGCGAAAGGCTGCGCTTCGGTCTGTTCGCGCAGACGTTGGGCGAGCGCTTCGGCTTCGTCAGGCCCGGTGCGCGGCAAGATGACCAGAAACTCTTCGCCGCCCCAGCGAATCGCGCTGTCGCTCGTTCGGATGGTCTGCCCCAGGCGTTTGGCGAAGGTTCGCAGCACCGTATCGCCGCCGTCGTGGCCCAAGCGGTCGTTGATGATCTTGAAGTAGTCGATATCGGCCAGCAGAACGCTCGACTGCGCACCGCGCGCGGCGTCGCGGCGCTGGCGCCGCTGCGCGTTGACCACGCCGCGCCGGTTGGCCAGGCCGGTCAGCGGATCGGTTTCTGCCTGGAGCCGGAGATTGAGGTTGGCCCGTTCGGCGGCCATGGCGATGAAGCCGAAATAGACCAGCACACAGGCGACCTGGTCGACGAGCATCACCGGGCCGCTATAGGCCAGCGGGGTGAGCGGATTCTGAGTGAACAGCAGTTGGAAGATGGGCGGCACGAGAGCGAGGAAGTACATCAGGACCGCCAGCCCGATCACGTACGGCGCAAACAGTTGCCGATCCAGTCTGGGTACGAGCCGTTTGAGAAAAAGCAGGAGAATCAGTGCCGCGCTCGCATAATAGCCGGCCTGGACATAGTGGCTCGGAATGCCGATCAAGGGCGTCATTACCGGTGCGCAGACGAGCAGCGCGAAGGTCCTCAGCAATGGCCGCGGGTGGAGCCTGTGCTCGTAGAAAACCCGCAGCCCGCTCCACGAGAACAACAGGCTGCAGAGCAGCAGCGTGATCGTGAGCACCGTCAACGGGTGGTTTGGATTTTGCAGCGCCTCGGCCTGGCTGATGTTGAGCAGCATGCCGGCGGTGGAGGCGACGAGTGCTGCCCACCAGTGGCGCAGATAGCGTTCCGAGGGAAGGCTCAGCACCGTGGTCGTGAACACGACCAGAAACGCCGCGCGGCTGATCACGCTCGCCAGATAGAGCGTTTCGATATCGATGTTCATGACAATCGACCAATGGCCCGCCCGATGCGCAGGCCCACGAACACGCGGCGGGCCGGCATCGGACACGTTGCATGCGCGCTGGCCCGACGCATTAGAAGCGGTAGCCGAGCCCGGCGGCGAACGCGACCGTGGCCATATCGATTCGGGTGCGGAACTGCTCGCTTTCGAAGATATAGGTCGGCGGCATGAGATAGCGCAGGCTCATACCGGCATACCAGTCGCCGCCGAGGTGATAATCGAACCCTGCATTGAGCAGCGGGCTGGTGATCGATTCGACCTCGAAGTCTGGAATGCCTTCGGCAGGCTCCACGTCGTGTGCCCAGGTGTAATCGATGCCCGCACCCACATAGGGTTTGAACGCCGAGCCCAGCACGAAGTGGTACTGGAGGGTCGCCGCTACCGTGCCCGAGGTGACCGTGCCCACGTCCAGCTTGGCCACCGGCAAGGCCGAGTTGCGCACGCTGTAATCCTGTTCGTGCAGGCCGCCAAGCAGCTCGATGGACCAGTGCGACGTGAAAAAATAGCTGATATCGAAACCGGGCTGGATCGACGAGGGAATATCGACCTCGCCGCCGATGGGTTCGACATCCGAGGTCACATCCACGGGAACCACAGCAACGATCACGGCGCGCACCAGCCAGTCGCCGCCTTCGAAATCCCCGGTCTGTGCTGGCGCGGCGCTCGCGACCGAAGCCAGCAGCGTGCATGCCCAACTCAGGGCAACGACGGTTCGCCCCCAGCCAATTGCTTCACGCGGGTGGTATCGCCGGCCGGGGGCGCGTTTTTGTCGAAAGTGGAATGACATTGCCCGGGCCTGGCCTAGCGTGTGCGGGGATTGTTAACCGAATAACGGCGCGTGATCCTCGCGCTTTAACAGGCCGGACGGGGCCTTTAGCGTGTCGAAACAGAAGGCAGGGGGACGCTCCGTGTTGGCCCCGGGGCAGGCACAACGCAGAGAAAACGGCCGCTCCCGAGAGCGGCCGCCTCGCCAAAAGCACGGTCGGGCGGCGTCAGCCGTCGGCGGTAATACGCGCGATGAGTTCGTCGCGAACCGTCTCGGCGCGGGCGCTATCGACCTGACAGGTGCCAGCCGCAGCATGGCCACCACCGCCGTATTCCAGCATCAGCTTGCCGACGTCGGTATTCGAGGATTTGTCGAAGATGCTCTTGCCGACGGCGAACACCGTGTTCTGCTGGCGAAAGCCCCACATCACGTGCATGGAGATGTTGGTTTGCGGGAACAGCGCATAGATGATGAAGCGGTTGCCCGCCCAGATGGTGTCTTCATCGCGCAGATCGAGCACCACCAGATTGTCGTGAACGCTGGCACAGCGTTTGACCTGTTCCTCGAACTTCGCCTGCTGCTCGAAGTAGAGATCGGTGCGTTCCTTGACGTCGGGCAGGGCCAGCACTTCGTCGACGTCGTGATGCAGGCAGTAGTCGATCAGTTCCATCATCAGCTGATAGTTGCTGATACGGAATTCGCGAAAACGGCCCAGGCCGGTACGCGCGTCCATGATGAAGTTCATCAGGTCCCAGCCCTGCGGGTTGAGGACCTGATCCTTGTTGAAGTCGGCCGAATCGCCGCGGTCCACGGCTTCCATCATGTCTTCGGAAATACGCGGAAAGCGTTGCTTGCCGCCGTAATAGTCGTATACCACACGGGCAGCCGAGGGGGCCTTCGGATCGATGATGTGGTTATCGCGCTGGCCTACGCGCAGCGTTTCCGAGGAGTGATGATCGAAGGCCAGATGCACGCCTTCCACATAGGGCAGGTTGGTGGTGATGTCGCGATCGTTGATCTCGATCTTGCCGTCTTGCATGTCCTTCGGATGGACGAACTTGATGTCGTCGATCAACTGCAGCTCCTTGAGCAGCATGGCGCATACCAGGCCGTCGAAGTCGCTACGGGTGACAAGACGGTAAGGATGATCGGCGGTCGTGGTCATAATCCGGTTTCCAGCTGAGCAGGTCGGTCGAAAGGCAGACATGGCCGCGCCCCGAGTGGACACGCAGCGACGCCTGAAGGGTCAACGGCGGCATGAACGATCACTTGAGTCACGCCATGTATTGAGCTGTATCGGCAGGCCGCGGCGTTGATAAACCGCTGCAGGGCCGGCCGGGCAGCCAACGCGGGCCGACGCGACAAGGCGTTGGCGCAGGTGAATGAGCAATTCGATGCCGGCACAAAGAATAAGCGGTCAAGTCCCCGGGCGCACGGGAGGGCATTCAGTCGCCCAGCACGGCGACCCGAAACCGCCGCTTCTTGATGCCGGCCTGGCGTAGCCGATCCCGTGCCGCAACCGCGCGGCCCCGGGCGACGGCCACATAGCTGCGCACCGGGCTGATCTCGATCTTGCCCACCTCGTCGCCAGCGAGGCCGCCGTCGCCGGTCAAGGCACCCAGAATATCGCCCGGGCGCAGCTTGTCGCGCCGGCCGCCCTGAATGACCAGGGTGGCCATGGGCGGCTGGGCGCGGGCCGCCGCCTGTGTCTGTGGCCATCGCGACCAGTTCAGGCGAAAGCCCCCGGCGGCCGCAATACGTTCGGCGCGCTCTCGCTCGCGCGGCGTACACATTGACACCGCGCGCCCGGCTTCGCCGGCCCGCCCGGTACGCCCGATACGATGGGTATGCGTGTCGATATCGCGGGCCAGGTCCAGGCTGACCACCAGCGGCAGGGCTGCGATATCCAGCCCGCGGGCGGCCACGTCGGTGGCGACCAGTACCGCACAGCTCTGATTGGCGAAACGCAGCAGTACTTCGTCGCGTTCGCGCTGCTCCCGATCGCCGTGCAGCGCCAGCGCGGATACCCCGCGCTGGTTGAGATAGGCGCATACGCGATCGACTTCATCGCGCCGATTGCAAAACACCAGCGCCTGGGTAAAGGCCTTGCGGCGTTGCTGGGTATCGGCCAGCACCCGTTCCAGGGCGCCGAGCTTGTCGGCGTCGTCGACCTGGTGGAAGACCTGACTGATGCGCAGCGGCTGGTTGTCCTGGGTGGCAGTGATCTGCTCGGGGTCGCGCTGCAACCGGGTCGATATATCGCGGATGGCGTCCGGCCAGGTCGCAGAAAAAAGCAGCGTTTGCCGGTCGTCCGGCAAGCTGGCCACGATCGCTTCGATATCGTCGATGAAGCCCATGTCGAGCATGCGATCGGCTTCGTCGAGCACCAGCGTTTGCAGCGCGTGGGTCTGCAGGCTCTCGCGGCGCAGGTGGGCGAGCACGCGGCCGGGTGTGCCCACCACCACATGCGGCGGCTGGGCCAGCGAATTGACCTGGGCGCGCATGGGTGTGCCGCCGCACAGGGTCATGAGCTTCACGTTCGCGATCGGGGCCGCGAACTGGCGCAGCGCCTGGCCGACCTGGTCGGCCAGCTCGCGCGTCGGGCAGAGCACCAGCGCCTGGGTCTCGGCACGCGCGACCACAAGCTTGTTGAGCAGGCCGAAACCGAAGGCGGCGGTCTTGCCGCTGCCGGTATCGGCCTGGCCGAGGACGTCGGCGCCGGCCAGAATGGTCGGCAGGCTCTGAGCCTGAATCGGCGTCATCTGGGTGAAGCCGCGCGCGGCCGCGCTTTCGATCAGTTCGCGCCGCAGCGCCAGGGAAGAAAATTCGTGCATGCGTAATGATCGCATGCCCACCTGCCATACAGGTGGCGCTCGCTAGCTAAAGGCGCCGTCAAGATCGAGATACGCGCCGCTTTGTTCGCGAATTTCCCGCCCCTGTTCAAAAATTTCTTGCGAAACATCGCTGAAATGCGGGCGCTGTGCCATGCCGTCGAGCCAGCCTGCGACGTGTGCAAAGCCCGAGAAGCGATAGCCCACGGCCACGATCTGATACAGCTCACAGGCCAGGGTGAGATCGGCCAGGGTCGGGTGTGTGCCCCCGCACAGAGTCGGCTGGCTGGCCGCCTGCTGTGCGAGCTGGCGATCGAGCGTGGCCAGACTGCCACGCAGGCCGTCCTGCAATGGTTTGAGCGCGGTCGCCTGCAGCTCGTACTTGAGCATGGGCAGGGTCAGATGCAGGTTCATGATGTCGTGGAACATGTCGTAGGCGCGCACATTGTTGTGGTGCCAGGCCATCCAGGTATCCACCGGTGCGGCCGCTAGCGGCTCGGCCGGATACCAGCGCGAGGCGAGTTCACGATTGGGCGCCACCCGGCACAGATACCGCATGACGGCATGGCTTTCACCGATCGAGGTGTCGGCTCTGCCGGTCGATTCGTCTTCGACCACGAGGGCCGGGATCGTTTGCAGTGCGTTGATGTCGCGCGCAAACCACGACTCGCAGGTTTCGCCGTTGGCGAAATCCACTTCGTGCCAGCGATAGGGCATATCCAGCTCGCGCAGCAGGATTTCGGCGGCCCGGCTGGGCTGCGACAAACGGTGTGCGTAGAGATGAAGCGTCATGGCGAGTACCGAGTGTGATGAATGATGGTCTGGTCGCGACGCCCGTCCTGGCCCGAGCAGGCGGTGCGCCAGAAACCGGCACGCGATTTCATTGTGGGTTGTATACCGGTGACAGCGCGCGGGAACCGTTTAAAGTGCGCCTCGCAACACCTTGGAATCGTGAGTCGAAACATGCGACAGACCCGGCGATGGCCTGACCCCCGCGCCTCGATGCCAGCCCGTGCCTGGGCATGGGTGGCCGTACTGGCGACGGTGGGCCTGAGCGCCTGCGGAGCGTCTTATCACGGACCGAGCGAGGACGAGGTGCAGGCCGCCGTGAAAGCATCGCTACAGCGTTTCGACGAACCGGCGCAAAGCCGCATGGCGCCGCAGCTCGCGCGGATGACCCGAAGCGATTTTGCCGACCGCCTGCATCGGGTCCGCTTCATCGACGACGAACAATGTCGGCCGCGAAGCGAACCGGCGGAACAGGGCGACGCGCCGCCCACGGGGGCGATCTACGATTGCCCGGTGTCGATCACCATGCGCATGAATCGCGACCCGCTCAGTGATGCCACGGGGCTGCCGGATACGCGCTTCGAAGGCCAGCTGCCTCTGGTGCGCCGCGAAGAGGGTTGGGCCTTGACCGACGATTCCATCGCTCGCGAGATGATCGTTTCGCACCTGTTTCACGAAGCCGGCATGGGCAAGCTTTTTCAGTAACGCAGGCGCCTATCGTCCAGCCTGGCACGCGGCGGTCGCCCGTGGGCGATTGCGCTCAGGAGCGCTTGTCGCCCAGCGCTTCGACCACGGCGTTGGCGTTGTCGAAATGATCGCCTTCGAAGCTGCGCAGCTGCTTGAGCAGGTCGTCGGGCGCGCCGTTGCTGGCGGCCACGCCGGCCAGTTCGCCGCCGGTGGCCGGGAAATCGGCGCCCTCGAGATAGGTGGCCAGATTGATCGGATCGTTGTTCATACAAGCTCGCGTTAATGAAGTTGACGCTAGCGAAACAGACTTAGCCGCCCCGGTCAGTCCGTAGTTCTGCGCAGTGCGCTCGCTGGGCCTGCGACTACAGCCCGCACCATGACGCATCGTGAAGCGCGACCGGCCGAAACGGCGCGTCCGCGCGCATAATGGTGCGACTTGCGACAAGGGGCACGACGCGACCCATGATTTTCGACGGACGGCGTATGCCAGCGCCCGGCATACGGCTTTGCATGGCTGCGGTACTGGCCATGATTGGTGCCCAGGCCCTCGTGCTGCTGGCCATGGGCCACCCGCTGATCTGTGCATGCGGCCATGTCGCACTGTGGCACGGAGCGGCCTCGGGGCCGCAGACATCGCAGCATCTGACCGACTGGTACAGCTTTACCCATGTCGAACACGGGCTGCTGTTCTATGCGCTGATCACGTGGGTGCTGGCCGGTGCGCCGTTTCGTACGGTGGTGCTGGTGGCCTTCGGTATCGAGGCGGTCTGGGAAGTGCTCGAAAACACGCCGTTGATCATGGACCGTTATCGTCAGACCGCGCTTGCGGCGGGGTACTTTGGCGACAGCGTCGTGAATTCGCTGGGCGATACGCTTTCCATGGCCATCGGCCTGGCCATTGCGCGTTGGGCACCGGTACGGGTTTCCATCGCGCTAGCGCTGCTTATCGAGTGCGTTCTGTTAGTCGCGATCCGCGACAATCTCACCCTCAATATCATTCAGTTGGTGGCCCCCATCGAGGCGATCAGCGCATGGCAGGCGGCCGGCTGACTCGTACGGTGCTACGGCTCGTGGTGCGCAAATCGCGTGGCTTGCCCCGTCCCGGCTGCCGCGCTCGCGTTGTAAGCGCATGAAACGCTTTGCCCTGTCGTAGCGGCGGATACCGCCGGCGTGACGGGCTGGGCAGGCATGCGATGATAAACGTCCATTCGTTGCATCACCCGCTCGAGCCTACTGCCATGCCGGATTTCAAGCCGCGCTCCAGACTGTATTCAACCGCTGGCCGTGCCTGGCTCGTGCTGGCCTGCCTGGTGGGCCTGGCCGCCTGCGGCGCCGACGATGAAAGCGCGGCACAAGTCGACGCCGAAAGCAAAGCGCAATCCACGGTCGCGGCTGCCGAGCAGGCACGTTGCCCGGCCGGCGATGCGTTGATCGCCCGGGTGCGTGCCCTGCAGGCGGATGGCTCCGACGCCGAAATACGTCGCTGGCTGGACGACGTACGCGCCGGCGGCGACGCAAACGACACCCGCCCCGATCAAGAGCGTACCGGCTGTGCCAGCTTTGCCACGTTGGACGACGAACAGACCGAACGCTATGTGGCGTTGCTGTACAGCGGGCCCGCGCGCATGGCGCCGGCCCTGGCACTGCACCAGACCCCGGCTGCGCAGAAAGCCATTCTGCGCGCCTATCGCGACGACCCCGATGCGGTAAGCGACAACCCGGGGCTCGCGGCCGCGCTCGCCATGGCCCAGATCCAGCAGGGCGAAAGCTATGAAGCAGCCTACGAGGACCTGTCCTTTGCCGCCCTCAACGATGGTATCGACCCCGGCTACGTACGCGGCTATTTGAACCACTTCGGCTGTGGCTACGAAGACGCGGTCTGGGCGGCCAAGAGCAAGGACCGTATCGATTTCCTGGCCGGCGATGCGTTTCCGACCAGCACCACCACCGCCGATACGGCACAGTCGGAACTGGTCAATGACCGCATGGCCCTGCTCAAGCAGAACCGGGCGCCCACGCTGCGTTCGGATTGCCCGCTGAGTGCGAGCTATGCCGCCGACCACAACGGCGATACGCTCACCCGGCTCAAGCTCAAGGCCCAGCAACTCAGCGACGATCTACAGGCGAAGTTCGGCGAATATGCCGACATGTTTTCTCGTGATGACGAGAACGAACCGAACGGCACCGGCGAGCCGAAGCGCTCGACCTTCGAAAAGCTCGAACAGCAGATGGCCGAGCAGTATGCGGCGCTGGAAAGATTCGCCCGCGAAAGCGGCGAACTGGCCAGTGCCCGCTGGCAGTACTGTGCCAACCGCTTTGACCGCAGCTTCGACTTCGATGCCGTGGCCGACTGCGTGAAGGCACAGCCGTCGGCAGATCAGAGCAAGGGCCAGACCGACAACGAAAGCCGCTAGCCTGGCGGCACGGTGCCGGCCCGCACTCTGCCGCGTTCGCCCGCAAACCACTCGGCATTTCAACTGATTGCTACCGGCGCGCCTACGCCCAATAGTAAGCGCTCCATATTCATGCCGTCGGCCGGGTGCCCACCCGCGACGATGCCACCGGGAGCGGCCCATGATGTCGTTCATGAACCGATCGTTTGGCTTCAGTGCGAGCAGCATCGTGCCGCGCGACGACTTTCCGCGGGCGAAGCTCGTCGATCTGAACCGCTACATGCGCGACTGGTATGTGATCGCGCACAAGCCGCCGTCCATTACCCGGACCGCGCATAACTCGGTGGAGCGTTATCGCCGGGGCGGCGACGACCGGGTGGACGTCACCTTCACCTTCCGCAAGGGCGGCTTTGGCGGCAAGCAAAAGACGATGCGACCCACCGGCTATGTGGTGCCCGATACCGGCAACGCGGTCTGGGCCATGCAGTTCATCTGGCCGATCAAGATGCAGTTCGTGATCGCCTACGTCTCCGACGATTATCGCCATACGATCGTGGCTCGCGAGCGGCTCGACTTCGTCTGGATCATGTCCAGCGAACCGTCCATCGAAGCCACCGATTACAGCCGGCTCGTCGAGCGAGTGGCGCGTATCGGCTACAACCCCTCGCATCTGCGGGTCGTGCCCCAGCAAAAGGAGCGTCGTGGCGAGTGACGCGACACCACGCCACGCTCGCCCCGGCCGACAACCGATTTGCAGGGCCGCGCGCTCGCCAGAACGCCATCCGTCTGTATTGTGACGGCAATATTGCGGCGCCTGACCCCGCGGTCTAGAGTCCTGAACAGGGGCGTTATCGTACTGGGGGAGGCGATATGGCGCGTCGACGTAAAACAGGCCGCCGGCCGCATCGGGGCATCCGGGCGACGTGGGCGGCAAGACCGTGGCTGGTTCGGCTGTGCGTTGGGATTTTCGGGTTCGCGGTCATTCTTTATGTGATCGGCCCACTGCTTGGGGTCGTGCCGCAGTCCCATGCCGGCATGGCGGGTGAATCATTTCATGCCGACGTGCTGTTGCCGCTGGCCTGGCTGTGGTTGCTCGTGTGGGTGGGTGCCGCGCTGGCATCGGCCGCCCGCGACCGGCATGGCCGGCGCGGGCATGTGCAAGGCCGTTCGCGAAGGCGTCGATCGCGTCGCCGGCGCAAGCAGTCCGCGCATGCATCGCGCCCGGTAAACGCCGCGCCGGGACAGCGGGCCGGACCGTCGCCGGCAGCCGAGATCCGTCCGCCGGGACCTCCCGTTGCGCCGCCGCCATCGCCGGCCGCGGTCACTCGCGAGAATATCGTGGCGCTGAGCTCGGCGCAGTTCGAACAGCTCGTCGCCGATTCGTTTCGGCGCAAGGGGTTCGAAGTTGAATTCATGCCAGAGCACTCGCGCCAAGGTATCGATATCGTGCTGCGTGACGGCGACAAGTTGCTGCGAGTGCAATGCCGGCATGACCGCGATGCCCAGGTCGACGTAGACGCTGCCCATGAACTGGCCGATCTCGTGCAGGCACAGTTCGGCGGCAAGGCGATTTTGGCGACCTCGGGTCGTCTGAGTCCGGCCGCCCATGCTTTCTGCCGGGATCATGCTATCCATGCCCTGGATATCGATCGTCTGCTGCTGTTTGCGGATCCGGCCGCAATGCCGGCGCTGTCGACGCCTGTGCCCAAGCCGGGCGAGGCGCCCGAACATGCGGGCAGTCAGGCCGCACCGGCCGTATGAGCGTTGCTACGGGTGTATTGACAGCAACCAAGGCGCGCGGCTATGTTCGCCGCCTTTCCGATTTCATGGATCCTCTGGCTCTAGTTCGATGACGTTTGTATTCGCCCCCGTACTCGTAGCGCTCACCCTGGTGGTACTCGTAACCGCCGGGGGCGCTGACGTGGGCGAAAGGATGATCTAGACAGCACATTCCAATCGCGACTCAGGCCCCCGGCACCGCAAGGTTCCGGGGGCTTTTTTTTGGTTTTTATCTGGACGGTTTTTTCGTGAACGCAGCACAAATGGTTTTGCAGAGTCTCGCGCAGCACGGGGTGGATACCGTGTTCGGCTATCCGGGCGGGTGCATCATGCCGCTCTACGATGCGCTGGTGGACGACGATCGGGTATGCCACGTGCTCTGCCGCCACGAGCAGGCCTGTGCGCTGGCCGCTGACGGCTATGCGCGGGCCAGCGGGCGCGTGGGTGTGTGTATCGCTACGTCGGGCCCGGGCGCCACCAATCTGATCACCGGCGTGGCCAACGCCCATCGAGACTCGGTGCCGCTGGTCGTGATCACCGGCCAGACGCCCGCCGCGCTGATGGGTACCGATGCATTTCAGGAAGTCGACGTGCTGGGCATGACGCTGGATATCGTCAAGCACAGCTACCTGGTGACCGATGCGAACACGCTGGCATCGACGCTCGATGACGCCTTCGAGCTGGCTGCATCGGGCCGACCCGGGCCGGTCTGGATCGATATCCCCAAGGATGTCCAGCTGGCCGAAGTGGGCGCCGGCCACGCGCTGCCTTCAATAACGAAGCGATCGGCCGAACCGGCCGCGGCACCACCGGCCCAGATCGATAAGGCACTCACGCTGCTGCGTGCCGCCGAAAAGCCGCTGCTCTATAGCGGCGGCGGCGTGAGCCGGGCCAACGCCGAAGCTGAATTTCGGGCGTTTGCGGCCACCGCGGGGCTGCCGCACGTGAATACGCTCAACGGCATCGGCAACCCGGGCCGCGATTGTGCCGACCATCTGGGCATGCTGGGCCTGCACGGCTCGCAGGCCGCCAACCGGGCCGTGCACGACTGCGATCTGCTGCTGGTGGTGGGCGCTCGGCTGGATGATCGGGCAACCGGTCGTCTCGACGGGTTCGCGCCCGGTGCGCGCCTGGTTCATATCGATATCGACACGGCCGAATTCAACAAGCTGCGCCGAAGCGACGCGGTCGTGCGCGGCGATTTGAATACGATTCTCGCAGGCCTTACGCAGGCGCTCGATGCCCAGCCGCTGGCTATCGATGCCTGGCGCGGCCAGTGCCGGCAATGGCGTGCGCGACACGGTTTTACCGCGCCGCTGCCCGGCGACGCGATCAGCGGGCCGGCCTTCGTCAGGGCGCTTTCGGACCGGGCACCGGTCGGTACGACCGTGGCCTGCGACGTTGGCCAGCATCAGATGTGGGTGGCC
>DJIE01000151.1 GCA_002433465.1 Salinisphaera sp. UBA6602 | reverse complement strand
ATCTTAGACGTGGACACGCGAGACGAACGCACGTTTGCCGATGCAATGGATCGTCACGGGCCGTCGCCTTTTGTTGTTCGCACGCAATCGGGCGGCTGGCAAGCCTATTACGCGGCCAACGGCGAGAAGCGCCAGACACGCGCCTGGCCGTGTATCGACCTGCTAGGCAATGGGCAGGCAGTGGCCGCGCCGAGTCGAGGCACACGCGGCCGTTACGAAGTTATTGCGGGCGATCTGGACGATCTGCTGGACCTGCCCACGCTGCGCAATATCCCCGCCGATCTGTACCGACCGAAGGCGGCCAACGATGCGAAGCCGAGCAACGGGCCGGCTATCGGGCAGCGCAATCAATTCCTGTTCGACGCCCTGCGATACCAAGGCCAGAGCGCGAGCACGTATGAGCAGCTACAGGCCATCGCCATGACCCTGAATGAATCGTTCGCCGACCCGCTAAGCCCCGGCGAGGTCGCCAATGCGGCGCGCTCGGTATGGAAGTACAAGAGCGGCGGCCGGCTGTTCGTGACGGGCTGTGAGAGCACGGCCGTATTCGGTAGTTCGCTGGTCGATCAATGCCTAAACAACGGCGACGCGCTGGTACTGCTAGCCAAGCTGCGCCAACTACACGCGCACCGCAAAGGCCGAGCGTTCGAGCTACCGGGCGCAACAGGCGAGCGGATCATGGGCTGGAGTAAGCGGCGCTATCTGAAAGCCCGCGATCATCTTGAAGCCATCGGCCAGTTAACGATTGTGCAGCGAGGTAGCCAGCGCTCGCACAAGCCAACACTCGCCCGCCTGACATGAGGGTGGTGCAAATCGCTCCACTAAGTAACTAACAACCCTCCCCCTGTACTAGAGGCAGCAATGGACGACGAACACATGGAGAACGAACTGGCCGCGTTAATCGAGCACATGGAGGCCAGAAACATCGAGCCGGTGCAGTTTGCGCACTTATGCGCGGTGTCGATTGGATCGCTGATCTATCACGGATGCGACGACAACAACGACAAAGCGGTGGCGCTGGCATCGGTAGTCAGGACCGTGCGTGACTGGGCCAACATGCCGGCGGCGCACTAAGTGATTGTTTTATATGGTCCCAATGCCGCGACTTTTGTTCGTGGGGAGGGTCGCGGGAGCGGGGTTATCAATGTCGATTTTCGAGGTTAGGTAGATGGCGAAGGCAAAAAAGGCGATAGACTTCATCCAGACGTTGAACGTGCCGGAAGGGCCGAAGGCCGGTAAGCCGATCAAGTTGGCCCCGTTTCAACGCCAATTCATCAAGGGCAGTTTGAAGCGTGGCAACCGAATCGGCGTGCTGTCGGTCGCTCGTGGCAACGGCAAGTCGGCAATATCCGGCGGCCTGGCGCTTGGGCATCTTGTCGGCGCATGGGACGATCAACCCCGGCGCGAGATCATCGTGGCGGCCCGAACACAGGCGCAGGCGAATATCGTCTGGAGCTACGTGGCCGGCCTGGCGCTATCGCTCGACCCGGCAATCTATGAACGGCTGACATTCCGGCGCGGCCAGCGGCTAGAGATCGCCTTCGACGGCGACCATGTAATCAAGTGCATTTCAGCGCAGCCGCAAAACGCGCTCGGCACGTCGCCAACGCTTTGCATCATGGATGAGCGCGCGCATTGGGATGATGCCAAAGGCGACGAACTAGAAAGCGCGCTATTGTCCGGGTTGGGCAAGCGTGACGGTACGGCGCTGATGATTAGCACGTCGGCGAGCAGCAACGCGCATAGCTTTAGCCGCTGGCTGGACGATCCGCCCGTGCATAGCTACGTGCAAGAGCACCGCCCGCAACCCGGTTTGCCGGTGGACGATATGGCGTCGATCCTGCTGGCGAACCCCGGCGCTAAGCACGGCATCGGCAGTTCGCCCGCGTGGCTGGAGGCGCAGGCCGCGATGGCGATTGCGCGCGGTGGTTCCGTGCTGTCGAAGTTCAGACTCTACAACCGAAACGAGCGCACAAGCGGCGAACGGCGCGACCGGCTGATGACCCTGGACGAATGGCTGGAAGTCGAGAGCAGCGAACCGCCCCCGCGGGAAGGTCACGCCATTGTCGGCATCGACCTGGGCGGCACGGCGAGCATGAGCGCGGCGGCAATGTACTGGCCGAGTTCGGGCCGGCTCGAAGTGTTCGGCGCGTTCGGTAGCGACCCGACGCTAGAAGATCGCGGCCAGCGCGATGCCGTGGGCGATGGCTACGTGGAAATGGCCGGGCGTGGCGAACTGGTCACGATGGGGCAAAAGGTCGTGCCCGCTGATAGCTTCATCGCCGAGATCGTCAAACGGCTGGAGGGCTGGCCGATGGCGTGCATGGTCGGCGACCGCTACCGCAAAGGCGAGTTTCAGGAGGCGCTATTCGCGGCGGGCGTGCGCGTGCCGATTGTCTGGCGTGGCAATGGCTTCAAGGATGGCGGCGAAGATACGGCGCGATTCACGAAAGCCGTATTCGATGGTCGGGTGAGTATGGCCCCGTCGCGCCTGATGGCATCGGCGATTAACGATTGTGTCGTGGTCACGGATGACAGCGGCAATAGCAAGCTGACGAAAAAGCGCAGCCTGGGCCGTATCGACCCGGTATCGGCGGCATCGCTGGCGATTGCCGAAGGCGTGCGCCGCATGGATCGCCCCGTTACGCAGTCCAAGGGGCTGACGTGGGCGTGAAGCGTTATCGCGGCCCCAGCGACCGCGTACAGCGTGACAAGCGCTGGCCGGCACTACGCCAAGCGGCCCGGCGGCGCGACGATTGGAAATGCGTGCAATGCGGGCATCGGGGCCGGATCGAGGTCGATCATATCCGGCCCGTGCGTGACGCCCCCGAACTAGCGTTCGAGCTATCGAACCTGCAATGCCTATGCCGGCAATGCCATTCCCGAAAGACCCGTATCGAGATGGGCCTGGCACCAATCGACGACGAGCACGCCCGATTTATGCGGCATATCAAAAGTCTTCGTGCGCCTAATACTTAAACACTTATTCACTTGAATGAATGTCTGATATACTGTATGGACGTACAGTACGCATAGGTCGATCAATGCTTGAATCTCAGAAGATTGCGAAGCGCCAAAGCGAGATTCGCCAGAATCTTGCCGAACTGGCCGCCAACGAAACGCCCGACGAAAACGAACAGCGCAGCCTGAAAGACTTGAACCGCGAGTTCGCAGTAAACGAATCCCGGTATCAGGCGGCGATGGTTGCCGAGGATGGCGAACGCCGAGCAGCGGGGGCCGATCTGGAAACCCGCGAAGGTTCCGAATGGGACAAGCTGCTGAGTAACTTCGAGGTGCGCAGCGTGTTCGCGCACGTCGGCAATGGCGATAACGCCCCGCTGAATGGCCCGACCGCCGAAGTCGTGCAGGAAATGCGCAGCAAAGGCGGCTATACCGGCACGCCGATTCCCTTCGAGGTATTGGAGCAGCGCGCCGAAACGACAAGCGCGACCGTACCGGACCCGGTGACGACTCGCCCGCTTATCGACGCCCTGTTTCCCGATAGCGTGGCCGCGCAGATGGGCGCACGCATGATCGCGATTAACAGCGGGGCCGAGGAATACCCGGTTAATACGTCGAAGGTAACGACCGCATGGGCCTCGACCGAAGGCGGCAACGTGGCCGATTCGCAGGAATACGTCACGCTCGACCGTCCGCTACGCCCCGACCATACGCTCGGCGTGCAAATGGCGATTACCCGCAAGGCACGCTTGCAGTCTGCGGGCATCGAAGACGCCATCCGGCGCAATATGCGCTCGGCGATTCAGGCCGATATGGATAAGGCCGTATTCATGGGTACGGGTACGAACGGGCAGCCGTCCGGCGTGATTGCCAAGGCCAGCGAATACGGCATTACATCGACCGCTGTGGATGCGGCGGCGACCTATGGCGCTTTCCGCTCGGCGGCAGCAAAGTTCATGCTCGACAACGCGGCGAGCAGCGCCAACGCCATCCGGGCATTGATCCGGCCCGAAGTATGGGACGCGATGGACGATGCGATCTTCGATCCGGGCAGTGGTATCACTGAATACGACCGGCTGGTAAGCAAGTTCGGCAACGTCGCCATGAGCCACAACGCATTGGCGGCCCCGTCGGGCGCAAACAACGCCAGCAAGGCGCTGCTGACGACCAATGCCGGCGGCGTCTCGCCCATTCTGGTCGGGCGCTGGGGCGGCATCGACATCGTGCGCGACGTGTACAGCGATGCCCAAAGCGGCGGGCTGCGCGTGACGATGCTTGTCACCCTGGACGTGACCATCTCGCGGGCCGAACAGCTACGCATCCTGACCGGCTTGCAGTAAATGCTATTGCAGGGCGCGGCGGATGGTTCCCTAGAGCTGCGGGCCGAATCTGACGGCTCGCGGCTACTCAAGGGGCGCTTTCCCTATAACTCGCTGGCTACGCTGTCCGATGGGGGCCGGCGTGGCCGTCCGCGCAAGGAGCGGTTCGCTCCCGGTGCGTTTCGCTACAGCGTGAAGGCGCAATCGCCGATCAACCTGCTAATCGGGCATGACTTCGGCAAGCCGCTGGCCGCTCGCAATACCGGCACGCTGGAGCTTACCGATACCGACGAGGCGTTGACCTTCGAGGCACGCATAACGCCCGAGGTCGCCGAAACATCGTTCGCCCGTGACGCGCTGGCGCTGCTGCAAGCGGGCTTGGCCGTGGGTATCTCGCCCGGTTTTCGGATTCCGCCCGAGCGTACCGTCGAGAACGCCGAGACTATCGAGGATGAAGACCCGGCCGAGGGCGAAGCGATCATCCGCACGATCAACGAGGCGATTCTGCGCGAGCTAAGCCTTGTGACGAATCCGGCGTATCCCGAGGCACAAGTCGAGGCCCGTTCATGGGATGCCGCGCAGCCGGCCCGGATCGCACGCCCGCCGATGCTGTGGTTCTACCGATGATTACGATGGTGCGCCAAGATGAAGCGCAGCCGGAAAGCTACCCGCTAACCGGCGTGACCGATGCGCTGGGCGAGGCCGCCTTGTGGTCGCGTGTCGAAGCCTATATCGCCTATCGCTGGCGACCGCGTGCCGTGGTCTGGACGCTACAAGGGGCCGGCGACTGGCATCCGCCCCTAACGCCCGCCGACGTGGAAAAGATCGAGCGCTGGAATGGTTCGGAGTGGCTGGAGATCGCCGACACGGCGGGGCCGCTCGGCTATGCGTTCGGCTATGGCACGTATCGCGTCCATGCCACGGTCGGCAGTGAAGACGAGCCGCCCGAAGACGTGCAACACGCGGTCGAACGGCTAGCCGGCTATCTCGGCGACGAATTGAGCGTTTCCGACTCGGCCACGCGCCAGTCCATCGACTACGGCAACGGGCTGTCTGTGAGTCTATCGCGGCCCGCATTGTGGCGCGGTAGTGCGCTGCAATACAGCGGCGCGGCTGATCTGCTGCGTCGGTATCGGCGGGCATGAGTTTTTCGGATCGTTTCGCGGCCAGTGCGCAACGTGCGATCAATCGCGTGGGTAAGTCGGTGGTCTATCGGCGAACCCAGCAAGGCGAGTATGACCCGATAGAAGGCGGCTATACCGGCGGCGGCACGACCGAATACCCAATCAAGGTGGCACCGCCCGGCACGTTCGATAACGAATATATCGACGGCACGCTGGTTCAGCGTAGCGACCTGCGCGTGACGGTGCCGGCGGCGAGCTTGCCGTTTGCCCCGGCGATTGCGGCCAGCGATACCGAAGACGCCATCGAGATCGACGGCACGATTTACGGCGTGATCGCGGTATCGCCTGCCTATGCCGGCGAGTCGATCGCGACCTATGAGTTACAGGTGCGAGGTTAGCCGATGAGCTTTGCGAGCGACGTGGACAAGTTCGTTAAAAAGACCGAAAAGCGTATCGAGCACGCCCATAGGTATGCGGCCACGAAACTGATTAACGACGTGATCGACGACACGCCACAAGATAGCGGCTATGCAACGGCGAACTGGCGTAGCGGTGTCGGTAGTGCTCCGGCTGGCCCGGTAGACCGTACAAGCGTGGCCGAAGCCAAGGCCGAGGCGCTTATGGCTATTGCAGCGTGGCCGATGGGTGCGCGCTTGGAGTTCGCCAATTACGCGCCCTATATCTTTTCGCTGGAGTTCGGCGACAGTAAGCACCGCCCGGCGGGCATGGTTCGACGCAATATCAAAGCGTTTGATCGCAACGTGAAACGCGCAGCCAAGCGGGGCGCATGATGCAGTGGAATCCCGTTAAATGGTTTGGCCGGGGCGATCCCCTGGAACAGCGCGAGAACTACACAGAGCGCGCCCTGGCGATCCGTGCGGACACGATCATGGGCCGGCGCAATCTGGCCGAGCTGACCGGCACGGTGCAGACGTGCGTGGGCCTATGGGAAGCCGGTCTATCGCAAGCCGAAACGTCGCTGGACGTGCTGACGCCCGAAGTGCTCGGCATGGCGGGCCGCTCGCTGGCGTTTAATGGCGAAGCGCTGTTCGTGATTCGCGGTGATCGGCTGGTGCCGGCGACAAGCTGGGAAGTCAGTACACGCGGATCGCGCCCGGTGGCGTATGGCGTAACCGTGCCGGATACCGGCGGCGGGCGTTACGAAACCGTACTGGCCGGCGAGGTGCTGCACTTCAAGATCGGTTCGCCCAAGGAAAGGCCGTGGGCCGGTACGTCACCGCTGCACCGTGCCAGCCTGACGGGTGAAATGCTGTTCGCCATCGAGGACGCGCTGGCCGACGTGTTCACGAATAGCCCGCTCGGCACAAAGGTGGTGACGACGCCCGAACGCCCGGCGCAGGACAACAACACGATTGAACGTAGTTTTCGCGGGATGCGTGGCCGTATCGCGCTAGAGGAATCCGCGAACGTCGATGCAGCCGGCGGGCCTGCGCCGAATCAGGACTGGAAACCGGCGGATCTGTCGCCCGATCTGTCGAAGTCGGAAACGACCGATTCATGGAAAGCGGCGCGTGCTTCGATCATGGCCGTTTATGGCGTGTTGCCGAGCCTGGTCAATGAGAACGTGACCGGGCCGGCTGTGAGGGAGGCACAGCGCCATCTCGCACAGTGGATGCTCCAGCCGATTGCCAAGATGATCGCCAATGAAGCGGCGGCGAAGTTCGAGACAACGGCCGAGATTGACGTGCTCCAGCCGTTGCAAGCCTACGATGCCGGCGGCCGTGCTCGCGCACTGTCCGGCGTGATTCAGGGGCTAGCGTTGGCGAAAGAATCCGGCCTGAGCGACGAGCAGATAAGCGCAGCGCTGGTCTTTTCAGGCGTTCACACGTCGCAGAGTCAGTAGAGGTAGCTAGAGCCTCCGGCAAGGCCGAGTAGTCTAGCGGCGGTCTAAGTACGTGAGTCACCGTCCATGAAAAGTAACCGCGTACAGCTAACAGCGCGACAAGCCGGCGATGCCGGAACCTCCCCGCGCGTGGTTAGCAGCGGCCCCCGGCGAAATGCTGGGGGCTTTTCTATATAGTTAGCCTAGCTTTTTACAGGTCGAGCACTTGCGCTTTCCCCCAGTGCCAGACTTTAAGTTACCTTTCTCGATGTTATTGCCAACGGTACATTTATTGTTGTCGTGATATACCGCGGTCACCTTGGCTGAATGGAATGGCTTTACTTTTGCCATGACAGTCTCTTTGTTTTTGTAGGCCTACGCTGACTCTAGCAGCGAACAGCGCGTCAGGTTACTGTTGCGACTAATTGGCTTCGTCGTAACCGAACCGGCGTCAATCCTGAACCCCAATGGGGCTGGGGGTAGGAGTGGGGGCATCGACACATTGGAGCGCGCAAAACTGCGCATAATCAGTCCGATAAGAGCCACTACGATTCCGGGCCTGGCCTCCATATCGTCTGCGGTACCCCATACCGATCGAAAGCCCGTTTACGCGGGCTTTTTTGTGCCCGGCGTTTTTGCCGCGAGGCGTGGCCACGGCGTTTTACGGTGCGAATGCCACCGGTCTGACGATAAAAATACGTCGGCCGATCCAGTCCGTATGAAAATGTCCTAGGATAGGCACCGCGCCACAACCGCAATGTGGCGCTAGAAAGACGGGGCTTCAGGCTTGCCTGGGTAAGTCGATATCGTACAGGCACACTGTAACGATATTCGTAACCGCGTCTGCCGTTTTGGCAGGCTCGTTGCGGGGCATTGGAGACGGGGGCATGACCACACTGACGGGCGCGCACTGCGCATCGTTCGACGATGTACGCCAACCCATGGCCGTACGTTCATGAGCGCGCCGCACGATATTGCCGAATACGCGCCGACACCCACGCAGCGGGGTATGATCCTGCAGGCGATCGCGGCGCCGGACTCACCCGTCAACGTCGAACAGTTCGTCGTTCGCGTGCAGGGCGGCTTCGATCCGGATCGGTTCGCGGCGGCCTGGCGTCGGCTCATCGAGCGTCACGAAACCCTGCGTGCCCGCTACAGCTGGCAGGTCGATGGCAGCGCCCGCTGTATCATTCAGGACAGTGCCCCGCTGTCGGTTCAGGTACACGACGCGCGCGACTGGTCGGCGGCTGAAATCGACGCGTTCGTGGAAACCGATTTCCATACGCCGATCGGTCTGTCGGCGGCGCCGATGTTTCGCTTTGCCTGCCTGAACCTGGGCGACGACGAATGGCGGCTGCTGTGGTCCTTTCATCATCTGGTGATGGATGGTCGCAGCGTAGTGCTTGCCATCGACGAGTTCTTTGCCTATTACGATGCGTTTGCGCGCGGTGACCAAGCGCCGACGCTGGAGCCGCCGCAGTCGCCACGCCGCCTGTTCGAATGGCATGCCGGTCGTGATAGCGAGGCCGATCGACAGTTCTGGCGCGAGTATCTGAACGGGGTGCCCAATGCACCGCTGTTAACCAGCCTCTATAGCAAGGCGCCGCCGAATGCCGCGATTGCGCCGCGTTCAGAACGGGCCGTGGCTTATTTGAGTCGCGAGACGACGGCGCGCCTGAGCGCGCTGGTGGGCGAACGCGGCATCGGCTGGTCGGCGCTGGTGGAATCGCTGTGGGCGATTCTGTTGTGGCGTCATACGGGCGCCACCGATCTGACTTTCGGCGTGACCCGCTCCGGCCGCCAGGGCGGCCTGCCTGATCCCAAGCGCATGATCGCGCTGCTAATCAATACCACGCCTACGCGCGCACACCTGGGCGCGGACGTGACATTGCGGGATTTTCTGCGCGCGCGCCGCCAGGATCAGCGTTTAACGCATGCGCATCAGCATTTGGGCCTGCTGGGCATTCAGCGCGCCTCGGGTACCGGCCGCGGGTCGATGGACTCGATCGTCATCTACGACCATCAAACCATCGATGCCGCCGTCGCGCGGTACAAGCGGGGTCACCACTGGCAGTTCGACCTACGCGGCCATACCGGCTATCCACTTGCATTGTTTGCCTATGGTGGTGAGCGCCTTGCGCTCGACCTGAGCTACGACCCGGCCCATTTCGACGCGGACACCGCCAACCGACTGGTCGAGCGTCTCGTGCGACTGGCCGAGTCTGCTGGCGAGCAGGGCGGCGATGCCCCGCTGGCTGCGCTGGACTGGCTGGCGCCGGGCGATCGGGAGCGGCTGATTACCCACTGGCAGCCGCAACCCAGGCCATTGCCGGTCGAACGCAGTATCGATGAAGCCGTGGCCGGGCGGGCCCGGGCAGAGCCTCAGCGTATCGCGCTTTGCTGCGAAGACCGCGAGCTGAGTTACGCCGCGCTCGACGCCGGCATCGATGCGCTCGTGGCGCGGCTGGTTCAGCGCGGGGTCAAGCCACGCGATCATGTCGCCATCTTTCTGCCGCGCTCCGAGCACCTGGTGATCGCGGCTCTGGCGGTACAACGCCTGGGCGCGGCTTATGTACCCTGCGATCCGACCCATCCCAGCTCACGCCTGGCACGAGTGTTCGATGTGGCGCGACCGGTGTGCGTAATCACCCAGGGCGCGGTCGCGGGCGCGTTGCCGGACAATGCGCCGGCGCTTGTCGATATCGACGCCGAGGCGCAGGGCAGCGCGCCGAATCCGACACCGGCGCGGGTGGCGGTCAAGCCCGATGACACCGCCTATGTGATCTTTACCTCCGGCTCGAGCGGCCAGCCCAAGGGCGTGGTGCTCACCCACGCCAACGTCATGAACTTCCTGCAGTCGATGATCGAGCGTCCGGGCATCTTCCGCGATGATTGCCTGCTCGCGGTAACGACGCTGTCCTTCGATATCGCGGTGCTCGAACTGTTCGCACCGCTGCTGGTGGGCGCGCGCGTGGTGATTGCGCGTGATCCGGACATATTTGACGGCCTGCGCCTGGCACGGCTGATCGAGACCCACGGCGTGAATCGACTGCAGGCCACGCCCTCGACATGGCGACTGTTGCGCCTGGCGGACTGGGCGGCGCCAGACGGTTTTACCGCGATGGTGGGCGGCGAGCCCATGGATGCGGTGCTGGCGCGCGATCTGCTCACCAGTGCGACCGGCGAGTTCGCGCTATGGAATATGTACGGACCGACGGAGACCACCGTGTGGTCGACCTGCGAGCGTGTTCTGGACAGCGAGGACATCGGTATCGGCCGGCCCATCGCCAATACGTGCTGTCACGTCGTCGATGCCCGGGGCGCGCTGGTCGCGCCGGGCGTCGTCGGCGAGCTCTACATCGGCGGAACCGGCGTCGCCGCGGGCTATCTCGACGATCCCGAGCGGACTGCGGCCGCGTTCATCAATTGGTCGCCCGGCGACGGCATCGCCCCCGAACGCACCTATCGAACCGGCGATCTGGCGCGCTGGGACGTAGACGCCGACGGCCGGGGGCGGCTGAAATGTCTGGGGCGTAGCGATGACCAGATCAAGATCCGCGGCCACCGTATCGAGCCCGGCGAAATCGAGACCGCGCTTACTGCCCATCCCAGCGTTGCCCAGGCAGTGGTGCGATTGGTGGGCGACCCGGCCCCGCGGCTGGTTGCCTACGTTCGCTTGAAAACGGCCTTCGACGAAGACGCACTGCGCGCGCACGTGAGCGCGCGCCTGCCGTCGGTGATGTGTCCGAACGTTTATATGCCGATGGATTCGTTTCCATTGACCGCGAACGGCAAGGTCGACCGGCGCAGCCTGCCGTTGCCGGATCTGGCCCTGGATTCGGCCAGCGCGCGCAGCTATATCGCGCCGCGTAGCGAGATCGAAAAGACGCTCGCCGAAATCTGGACCGAGGTCACCGGCGTGCCGCGCCCCGGCATCGACGACAGCTTCTTCGATATCGGCGGCGATTCACTGTCCCTGGTGGTCGCCCGCGGTCGTATCGCCCAGACCTACGGCGAGGCGCCGTCGATTGCCGAACTGTTCCAGTACGCGACCATCCGCAAGCTCGGCGAGCGCCTGGCCAGCGCCACGACCCCTCCGGTGTCCGCCGAGGCGCCCGCCAAGACGGCCGTTCACGAACAGCTGCCGACCACGGACCGGCGTATCGCGATCGTGGGCATGGCCGGACGTTTTCCCGGCGCGGGCGATACCGATACGTTCTGGGCGAATCTTGTGGCCGGTGTGGAATCCATCACCCATTTCGACGCCGACGACTTGAGGCCCCACGAGCCCGATATCGATACGTTGTTTTCCCAGCCGGGCTTCGTTGCCGCCCGCGGCGTGCTCGACGATATAGAGTACTTCGACGCCGCATTTTTCGGCATCACCCCGCGCGAAGCCTCGTTGATCGATCCGCAGCAACGGCTGTGGCTCGAAACCGCGTGGACGGCGCTCGAACAGGCCGGCGTCGACCCGACCCGCGACGGCGCCCATGCCGGCGTGTTCGCCGGCGCCGGCTATCTGGAGCCGTATCTGCTCCACAACATCCTGCACGACCGGGCGGCGATCGAGGATCAGGTACGTATTCGCGGGGTGGAAAGCTTTACCGCGATGGTATCCAACGACAAGGATTACCTGCCGACCCGTACCGCCTACAAATTCGGACTGACCGGCCCGGCGCTCAATATTCAGACTGCCTGTTCTACCGGTCTGGTCGCAGTTCATCAGGCCTGCATGAGCCTTTTGGCGGGTGAATCGCGCCTGGCTATCGCCGGCGGTGTGTCCATCGGTTTGCCGCAGGCGCAGGGCTATTTCGCCCAGGAAGGCGGCATGGCGTCGCTGGACGGGCATGTGCGCACCTTCGACGAGGGCGCCTGTGGCACGGTCTTCTCCAGCGGCCTGGGCGCACTGGTGCTCAAGCGCTATGACGATGCCGTCGCCGATGGCAGCGAGATTCTGGCCGTGATTCGCGGCAGCGCCATCAACAACGACGGCGCCGCCAAGATGAGTTTCACTGCGCCGAGCCCGGCCGGCCAGGCGGCGGTGGTGCATGCGGCACAGCGGGCGGCCGGGGTCAGCCCCGACGACATCGGCTATATCGAGGCGCATGGCACCGGCACGCCGCTGGGCGATCCGATCGAGGTGGAAGGGCTGGCCATGGCCTGGCGCAGCGGCGGCGCCAAGGGCGCGCCGGTGTGGCTGGGCTCGGTCAAGCCCAACGTCGGCCATCTCGATTCCGCGGCCGGCGTCGCTGGCCTGGTTAAAACCGTGCATGCCGTTCGCGAAGGCCGACTGCCCGCGACGCTGCACTATAGGCGGCCCAATCCGCGTATCGATTTCGCGTCGACCGCATTCAAGGTGGTCGAACAGCTCACGCCCTGGCCATCGCAGCCCGAGCGCCCGCGTGTTGCCGGCGTGTCGTCGTTCGGCGTCGGCGGCACCAACGTCCACGTGATCGTTGCCGAAGCCCCGCCGCGTGCGGCCAGCCACGCGCCCCCACGCGAGCCGCAGCTGCTGGTGCTTTCCGCACGTACGCCCACGGCACTGGCGGCGCGCTGCAGCGCGCTGGCCGAGTGGCTGAACCGGCATCCCGAGGCCATGCTCGCCGATGTGGCCTGGACGCTGGCCGTTGGCCGTGCCGCGATGAGTCATCGTATTTCGATCGTGGCCACAACGGTCGCCGAGGCGGCCCAGGCGCTGGCCGGCGCGGCGCGCCGCAGTGCGAACCAGCCCGCCACCGAAGCCGACGCGCCGCCGCTGGCGTTCGTGTTTCCGGGGCAGGGGGCACAGTACCCAGGCATGGGGCGTGCGCTCTATGAAACGCCGGGCGTATTCCGCGACAGCGTGGACCGGCTGGCCGGGCATCTGGAGCAGCCTCTCGGTCTCGATATCCGGACACTGATCACACCCGAGCCGGCGGCGCTCGAGACCGCGGCGCAGCGCCTCAACGATACCGCCATTACCCA
>DJIE01000089.1:6196-19060 GCA_002433465.1 Salinisphaera sp. UBA6602 | reverse complement strand
GCCACCACGGCAAAGCCGCGCCCGTGTTCGCCAGCCCGCGCTGCTTCTACTGAGGCGTTGAGTGCCAGCAGATTGGTTTGGAAGGCAATGCTGTTCATCAGCAAGAGGCGAAAGAGCGTATCGAGTGCCATCCTTGAACCAGTAGAACAAAGATTCATGGTTAACGCATGACATGGCCGCCACCGCGAGCGCTGCGGCGGCCATGGAGGAGTGGCAGACGAGACGTTTAGAAGGTCTCTGACGTGCGCGGTAAGCGATCCTGCGGCGCTTGCAGCGCGGGTGATGCCGCGTTAGAGAGTTTGAAACTGCTGATCGTGCCGGTCAGGCGATCCGCCTGCTCTTTCAACTGCTCGGCGGCGGTGGTGGACTCTTCCACCATGGCGGCGTTTTCCTGGGTCATCCGGTCAAGCTCGGCCACGGCGATGTTGACCTGTTTGATGCCATCGCTTTGCTCGCTGGTTGCAGCGTTGATCTCTTCCAGTACGTCGGTTACGCGGGTGATGTGGTCTACGATATCCTTCATCGTGCTACCCGCATTGCGTACCAACGAGGTGCCGTTATTCACCTTGGCTTGCGAGTCTTCGATCAGTTTCTGGATATCGTTGGCCGCGTCGCTGCTGCGGCCAGCCAGTTTGCGCACTTCCTCTGCCACGACGGCAAAGCCACGGCCATGCTCGCCAGCCCGCGCTGCTTCTACCGAGGCGTTGAGCGCCAGCAGGTTGGTCTGGAAGGCGATGTCGTCGATCATGCCCACGATGCCGTGGATCTGGGTCGAGGATTCGGCAATCTGGGTCATGGTGTCGACGACGTTGTCGATTTCCTGGCCGCCGCGTTCGGCTGTGTCCGCAGCCTGCTGTGCGAGGCCCGAGGCCGACTGCGCGCTTTGTGCACTCTGACTGACGTTGGCCGTAATCTCTTCCATGCTGCTGGCAGTCTGTTCGAGCGCGGCGGCCTGTTCTTCGGTGCGGTTGGACAGATCCGAATTGCCGGCCGCGATTTCGGCCGTGGCCGGGGCCACGATACCAATGCCGTTCTTCACGTCCTGCACGATCCGAATCAGGCTGCAGCGCATGACGTTGAGAGAGGCCATCAAGCGGCCGACCTCATCGTTGCGACGGGTCTCGATTTCGGCGGTGAGGTTGCCGGCCGCAATCTGGCGGCTGAGCGCGAGCGCTTCGTTGAGTGGCTTCATGATGCGTCGGCCCAGCAGAAGGCCCCACACCAGCAGCACGACACCGAACACCGTCGCGACCGAGGTCATGGTCAGCATCATGCGATCGAACATCGCTGCGGTATCTTCTTCCAGCCGCGTGATGCTTTCCGGTATGGCGGCGCCGGCAGCGGTCAGCGCGGCTTCGCTTTCCTGACCCAGCTGGACGGCGAGGGCATGCATCATGTGCAGCTCCTGCGAGGACAGCACGCCCATGGCGATGATGCCGGCCAGACTTACCAGCGTCATCAGGCCGAGCCGTGCACCGAACGACACGTTACGCAGGCGCGAAAGGCGCGCCTTGAGCGAATGTTCGTGAATGACGCCGTTGACGAGATGGGCACGGGGTTTCTGGTTGTTGCGCATCCGTGTGTAGACGCGTTCGGCCTGGTGTTTTTCTGCCTCGGTCGCGCCGCGCCGTACCGAGGCGTAGCCGACGGCGCGCCCCTGCTGGATGATGGGCATCACCGTCGCGTGTACCCAGTAATAGTCGCCGTTCTTGCGTCGATTCTTGACGATACCCGTCCAGGTCTTGCCGGCCCGGATAGTGTCCCAGAAATTCGCAAACGCGCCCGGCGGCATGTCGGGGTGGCGAATAAGGTTGTGCGGCTCGCCCACCAGTTCGTTCCAGGTGAAGCCGCTGGCTTCGATGAAGGCAGGGTTGGCAAATACGATATGGCTATCGAGGTCGGTCTGCGAGATCAGGTATTCCTGCTCGCCGATTGTGTATTCGTTCGACGTCACCGGCACGTTCTGGCGCATAAAGTCCCCTTCCAATTGTTTCTATAGGTGCAGGGCGTACCGAATGCACTGCATGAAGGGGTAATACGGCTGGCATTTTGCAGTTCTTTAGCCTGCGCAAGGCCAGCGATTTGCGCTTTGCGAAAGACCTATGAAGTTTCGAGATTGTAATTATTTGAAAAACATATGGTTTGATTCGCCGCTGGGGGTTTTTGCAAACTAAAAAACGAATAGCGACCGGGATTGCAGTCTGCTCATCGATCGACTCGCATTCTGCGAAGCCGCTGCACCGCGCGTGCCGGGCTCGTGCAGGGGGTGCGAACATCACGCGGATAGCTCGCATCGCGAAAGCTGTTGTCGGATCAATGGCTGCCGGTGCAGAGCCTGGATCGGACATGGGCGGTCGCTGCCGCGCGAGCGACCGTGATTGCGCCACGATGCGGAAAGGGTGGCGCCGGCCTGGCACGGGCCTTATGCGCGCGCCAGAGAGCGATTGCTATGTGGCATGCCTGAGATCGACCACGTCGAGCCATTCGCCCGACGCGGTACACGGTTTACGCGCAGCGGCCGTCGTGTGTCGAAGGCGCAGACGCCGGCATGCGCTGTACGTCATGCCGGCGCGGTACGATATCGACTAGGCAGGCCGTCCGCCGCTGTGATCGTTGTTATCGCTGCTCTTGCGGGTCGTGGCATCGGCCAGTACCACGCGATTGCGGCCGCGCTGCTTGGCGGCGTAGAGCGCCTCGTCGGCGGCTTGCATCAGCTGTCGTGATGAATGGATGCCGTCGCCGGGAAAAGTCGCAATCCCGGCCGAGAGCGTCACGGTCAGAGATTCGCCGTTATCCAGCGGGTGCGCCAGTTCGGCGATACCGTCGCACAGGCGCACCAGGATCTTCTTCGCGCCGGGCTGATCCATGCCGGGCAACAGGAGTACGAACTCTTCGCCGCCATAGCGGGCGAACAGATCGTTTTCGCGCAGCTGCTTCTGAATGCTCTTGGCGATCGCGGCCAGAATCCGGTCGCCCACCGGGTGGCCATGGCGGTCGTTGACCGCCTTGAAATGGTCGAGATCGAGATAGGCCAGGCTCAGCGGATAGTTTTCGGTCTTGGCACGGGCGAAGTGACTGCCGAACGCCTCGTCGAAATGACGCCGGTTGAAGATGCCGGTGAGGGCATCCTGGCGCGAGATATAGTCCAGGCGGTCGGCTTGCTGACGGAAGGCCTGCTCGCGGTCCTGCACTTCGGTGGCCGAGCGCAACAACTGAAGATTGCGCGTGGCCAACAGTTCGCGGGCCTGGTCGGTCAGGCCCAGTGCCTGGGGCGGCGACAGAACGGTCAGGTCGAACAGCGTTTCGACGTCCGGCAGGGCATCGGCCATGCGGCTGAGCACTTCGCTGAGCTGGTCGGGATTCATGTTCAGACAGGATCGCGCGCTGCGCACGGCAGCAGCGGTCGCGGCCTGGGTGTCTTCGGCCAGATAGATTTCGGCAATGCGTCCGGATACCGCCACGCAGCCGACAAAGGTTTCCAGGTCTTCGGGTATGTCCACCCGGGAAAGATCGTCGCTGGCGCGGGTGGCCAGGGGCAGATAGTCCGGCAGCCCCCACTCCTCCATCAGCCAGGCGCCGGCGTCGCAGTGGTCTGTACCCACAAGCTCGCGCTCGTAGGCGGGCAGGGTGTCGTGGTTGTGCACGATATGCTTGAGCTGACCATAGGTTTCGGGCATGGCCGCATCGAGCGCGAGCATGCCCAGATCCTGCAGCAAGCCGGCGAGAAAGAGTTCTTCCGGCGCGTAGATTTTCTGATATTCGCCGAGCAGGCGTGCAGCCAACGCCGACAGCAGTGCCCGCCGCCAGTAGCGGTCGAGATCGATACCGGCGGTCTTCGTGTTGCGCAGGGAGGTGCTCAACGAAAAGCTCAGTGCCACGCTTACCGTGGCGTTGAGCCCGAGCACGGTGACTGCCTGGTGCAGATTGCGGGCCTGGCGGCCGCGCATGTACAGCGGCGAATTCGCCATGCGCAGCGTCTTGGTGGCAAGCGCCGGATCGTTGGATAGCAGGTTGGCCACTTCCGCGAGATCGATATCCGGATTGCGGCCAACCTTGATGATGCGCAGCGCCACGCTTGAAATGGTCGGCAGCGTGGGACACAGCCGCAGCTGGTTTTCGATCGTGATGTCCATAGGCGTTCAAACTCTCCCCCGGGGTACGCGCTATCGGCCGGGCCGGCGGGAAACTTTACTCGTGGTGCCGCGCTCTACGGATCCGTTCGACCAGGGCGGTGTTGACCGGCATTTCCATGCCCAGGCGTGCGCCCTTGGCCACCAGCCAGCCATTGATTGCATCGATTTCGGTCACCGCGCCGCGCTGCAGGTCAGCCCGCATCGACGATGTATTGGCCGCGGTGGCCCGAGCGACGTCTTCGACCGCGGCAAGCGAATCGCCCGGCCAGTCGGCGTCGAGTGCGCTCAAGAGCATATCGGCCTCGGCGACCACGCGCTGCATACAAGCACGCAGGTCGGCCCGGTCGACCAGAGCGCCGTTTGGCACGTCGTAAAGCGCGCTCAGCGGATTGATGGCAGCGTTGGCCACCAGCTTGCGCCACTGTGCGCTGCGGATATCGTCGGCCCACAGCAGACCCGGCCAGGCGTTCGCTACTGCCTCGAACCAGGCTGGCGGTCGCCCGCCGTCGCCCATCCAGCTGTGATTTTCGGCCACCACCTCATGCACGGTCGGCGTGCCCGTCACCGCGTTCGTGGTGACCGTCTCGATCAGGCGCGTGGTCGGTGCCAGCAGCCCGTCCAGGCTGCCCATGCCGTTCTGCAGTCGGAGCACAGTGGCATCGTCGGCGAGCGGGCAGCCGGCCAGCGCATTGGCCGTATACGGTGTCTTGCAGGCCACGATCAGGTGTTCGATCGGTGCCGCCAGCGTGGCCGGCGTGTGCACGTCCAGCGTGATGTGCCGGCGCTGCCCGTCGCCGTGGAAATGCAGGGTCGCTTCGATGGGCGCGCGGGCGCTCGTACGCAAGACGCTTACGCGGTGGCCGGCGCGTTGCAGATAGTGGGCGGCAAGCGTGCCGATGTGGCCCGCGCCGGCAAGAAACCAGTGCGGGGCGGCGGGGCTGGACATGGCCGGGTCCTCGACAGACTGAAGACGTCCATTATGGCGCCGCAGAAAGCAAGGCCGGGTTTGCGACAATGCGGGACCTTGTTTGCATACCCGGCGAGACTGTCATGAGCGAAACCGGCTCCCCTATCGTATCGGCCCTGCTTGATCGGCACGGGCAGACCTTCGCCGCCGAGCTGGGTATCGATATCGAGCGCAATACGCCGTCGCCGTTGTTTCGTCTGTTGTGTCTGGCCATGCTGACCAGCGCGCCGGTGCAGGCAGATATCGCCATGCGCGGCGCGCGTGCAATGGCCGATGCCGGCTGGACCACGCCGGACAAGCTCGCCGCCAGCAGCTGGTCGCAGCGCGTCGAGGTGCTGAACGGCGCCGGCTATGCGCGCGTCGACGAGAAGACCGCGACCCAGCTCGCGGACTTCAACGACACGCTGCGCTCGGAATACGACGGCGATCTGCGTCGCTTGCGTACCGCGGCCGATGGCGATACCGATACGGCGATCAAGAAACTCACCGCATTCAAGGGCATCGGGCCGGTCGGTGCGGCGATATTCCTGCGCGAAGCACAGGCGGCCTGGCCGGAGTTCTACCCGTTTGCCGACAAGGCCACCTTGAAAGCGGCAGGCAAGCTCGGCCTCGGCGACGACGCCGAGACGCTGTCCCGGCAGGTGTCGCAGTCCGACTACGTGCGCCTGGTCGCGGCGCTTGTACGTGTCCAGCTGGCCAACGATTTCGACGCCGTTCGCGAGGCGGCCGGCCCGCGCTAGGACACGGCCGCCGGCGTTCTACAAACGCGCCAGGAGCTCCTGTTTCTTGGCAGCGAATTCATCTTCGCTGAGCAGTCCCTTGGACTTGAGATCGCCCAGCCGCTCGATGGCATCGAAGATGCCGGCGCTGTCTGCGTGGGCAGAGGCAGCCCGTGACGGCTCGGGCACGCGATCGGCTTGCTTGGCCGGATAACGTTCGACGACCGGCAGGCTGGCCAGCGCGATCGGCCCATGCTGGCTGGTAAAGCACAGGTTCAACAGGCTGTTGCCCTGCTGCTGGGATACGCCGGTAATACGGTGATCGCCGGTGTCATGAATATTCATGCGGTCGCCGATGCGTATTGCCAGCCGTTGCGGGCCCGCGAAATAGGCATAGCACAAATCGTTTTGCTGGCCCGTGGCATCGGGCTGGCCCAGCGAGTCGGGCCACCACGCCCCGCTGTTCGATGCCATGGTATGGGCGATCATCGGCCCGGCGTCCGCGCCTGTCGATTGATGCTGGCTGGCCTGTGCGAACGGCAGCGGCGCTTCCACGCGTTCGCCCAGGGCATGACAGAGCGCGTCCAGCCGCCCCTTGAGTTCGTGGTTGAAGCTGTCCTCGATCATCAGCAGGCCGCCGCGCATCCATTGGCCGGCCCCTCCGAGTTCGGGGTGATTGAAGCTGGCCATATTGCCGTGCCCCTGGGCCACGGCCACGTTCAGGACGTGCGCTGCCTCGGCGCTGAAGCCGTAGCGCTCTGCCAGATCTTCGATCCGCGTTTCACGCGTAGAGGTTGTGCTCGCCATGACCTATCACTCCGACCGGTTGGAGTTCGAGTCTATGTCGGGCCGGACAGGGCGCCTATCCGTAGCAGCGCGTAGCCTGAAAGACGCAGAAATCGCCCGGGCGTGAGGCGGTTACTCGTCTTGGCGATCCACGAATTCGGCAATCAGCGCGGCGACCTCGCGCGGGCGCTCCTCCTGGACGAAATGCGCTGCATCGAGCTTCTCCAGTCGAATATCGTCGAACACATCGTCGAGATGGCGGGTATAGGGTTCGATGATCACCGGGTCGTGCTGACCATAGATATAAAGCCCCGGCATGGCGAAGCGCCTGCCCGCGATCTCGGCCCAGCGCGCCATATCGGGCTTGTAGCAGCGATAGTAGGCTGCCCCCGTCGCCGGAGTATGCGCGATGGCATAGCAGCGTACGTATTCCTCGAACGCGTCTTCGGGGAAGGCTTCGCGGGACCAGGTCTTGAGGAAGTGGCCCAGCCAGGCTTTTTCGTTGCCCGGAATCATTGCCTCGGGCAGGTTCGGTTCGGCCTGGAAGAGCTGATACCAGAACGAGCGCCCGCCGGCCTTGCGCAGCTGGGCCTGGGCTGCGGCGTTGCCGCGCGTATTGGTAATCACGGGAATATTGAGGATCACCAGACGGCGGACCCGGCCCGGCGCGGCCAGCGCCATTTCCTGGGCTACCGCGCCGCCCCAGTCGTGGCCGACGAGGTTGAAGCTGTCCACGCCCAGGCTGTCGAGCAGGCCGAGCATGTCGGCGGCCAGCGCCTGCTTGGTATAGGCGGCGTTATCGAGCGTGCGCTCGGAATCACCCAGGCCGCGCAGGTCCGGCATGATCAGGCGATAGTGGTCGGGCAGGTGTTCGGCCACGCCCTGCCAGCAATAGCTGCTTTCCGGCCAGCCGTGCACCATGACGATCACAGGGCCGGTTGCGGCGCCTGCGAAACGCACGTTGAAACGCCCTCGATCGGTTTCGATCATCCGATTCTCTGTGGCAGCCATTCTGTCTCCTCGTTGTAATGTTTTGCCCGCGAGCTTACGCGAAGCGGGTTGGGCTGCTGCAATCGCTTACTCGTAGCGCCTGCCCTGGTACTCGAGCCAGCCGCCGGCGTGCCGGGCCTGTGGGTCGTGATGGGTCCAGTGCACCACGCCGCCCTTGGCGTTGAATTCATAAACACCCTTGAAGCGCACGCGCTCGCCGGTTGCCAGGCGCGGCAAACGCGGTGCGATATCGATGTTGTGCGCGATCAGTATTGTCTGACCACTAGCCAGACGCAGAATGAAACGCTGGTGCCGGCTGCCACGGGTATCGTCGGCGAGCACGGCCTGGACTTCGCCTGTGCCCGAGACGGCCACGTCGTGCGCCCGGTCGCGATAGGCACGGGCAATGGCATCTGCTGCCCTGGGTGCATTTTCGTACGCCTTGCCGGGCGCGCCCGTGTCGAGCAGGCGTTCGCCGCCAACGAGCATCACGAGGACGATAGCAATCGGCAGGAGCAGGCGCCTCATATCGCTTCGGGTTTTGTCCTATGAGTAAAGCGTGGCGCAAACCGGTCGATAGGAAAAGCGACGACGCCTTGGAATCCGGCATTCGGATGATGCGGCAAGTCGTTTTCCGTCACCATCTGATACCTATGCCATGCAGCGCCTATTCATCGACAACTTCACGGTATCCGGCCTGATGCGTCTGACGTTGAAGGCAATCGCAGCCGGCATGCTGTGCCTGTGCATCACCGCGGCCAGCCATGCGGCGGAATATTATGTTGCGCCCGACGGCAACAACAGCGGGCCCGGCGGCCGGCACTCGCCCTGGCGCAGCATTGGCTTTGCCCTGCGTCATGCCAACCCCGGCGATACCGTTTATCTGCGCGAAGGCCGCTACAACGAAGCGGTTCACATGCCGCATTCCGGCTCGCGCGGCCACGGCATGATCACGCTGCGCAACTATCCGTTCGAAACGGCGGTCATCGACGGTACGGGCCTGTATGTCAACCACGGCGAACAGGGGCTGGTGACCATTGCCGACCGCAGCCACGTGCGTATCCAGGGCCTGCATCTCACCAACTTCCACTCCGACGACGAATCGGTGCCAATGGGCATATTCGTTACCGGTGCGGGCGAGAATATCGAGCTGATCGACAACCACATCAGCAACATCGAAACCCGCAAGGCCGGCTGCGACGGCAACGCCCTGGGCATCGCCGTTTATGGTCGCCGCTCGGATGCGCCGCTGCGCGATATCCGTATCGCGGGCAACGAAGTGTCACACCTGAAAACCGGCTGCAGCGAGTCGATGTCGATCAACGGCAACGTGACCGACTTCGAGATCGTCGGCAACTCGGTACACGACAACAACAACATCGGCATCGACGTGATCGGCCACGAAGGCATGGCGCGCGATCCGGCGGTGGATATCGCCCGCAACGGCGTGATTGCCGACAACATCGTCTACAACATCACCTCTGCCGCCAACAGTGCCTATCCGGACGGCGAGATGGCGGCGGGCGGCATCTATGTCGACGGCGGCTACAACATCGTGATCGAGCGCAACCGCGTTTTCGCCAGCGATATGGGCATCGAGCTGGCCAGCGAACACGCCGGTAAGGCCACCCGCAACGTGCTGGTGCGCAACAATCTCATCTACAACAACCACCGGGTCGGCCTGTCGATTGGCGGCTATGCGCCGGACGTGGGTGGCACCGTGGACTGCCGCATCGTGCACAACACGTTCTACAAGAACGATACCGCCATGAGCTGGGGCGGCGAAGTCGTGATTCAGTACAACGCCCGTGACAATGTATTCGAAAACAACATCGTCTACGCGAACGCGCAGGCGGTGTTCATCAACTACTACGTCGAGTCCACCGAGCGGCCGCTGACCAGCGACCGGAACCTGTTCTATACGGAAGCAGGGCGCTACGCCGGCCAATGGCAATGGCGCGGCAAGCACTACGACGACATGAGCGGGTATGCCCGTGTATCGGGTAACGATGGATCATCCCTGTTCGGGCATCCGCGCAAGGTGTCCGCGCGCTTTGTCCCGGATTTCGCTCGTCGCCAGCAGACCGGCCCGCGCGTCGTTCCACGAGGGCACGGCGAAGGTGCTTTGCGCGATACGGGCTATGCGGCCGCCGCTGCCGGCACGTCGGATTTCGGCGCCTACGAATATTATTGAATCAGTGCCTGCGGCAAACCTCTGCGAAGGCAAATACCGCATAGCTCACGAACCAGCAAAGCGCGATGCTGACCAGATCGTGCGATAGAAAATGCGCACCGCGCAGCTGTTGTGTCAGGCCGTAGAGCGGACCGATGAACACCGCGGGCAGCAGCCAGAGCCAGGGGCGCTGTAAGTGATAGTGGCGGGCGAAGAAATACAGCGCGACCAGGCAATAGCCGCCGGCGGCATGCCCGGCCGGAAAACAGCCACCCACCTCGCCGGGGTACAGCGTATAGGCGCTGCCGGCCAGATCGCCGCCATAGCGTTGCAGATCCCAGGGGCAGGGCAGCGCCAGCAGATGTTTGCTCAGCGATACCAGTAGCAGGCTGGCAAGTACTGCCGCACACAGGCACACGAGGCCGCGCCGCCACGGCCGCAGTCGGGTATGCCAACAACTCATCGCCGTGAGCACGAGCAGGGCCATACCCCAGGCGATCGAAAAACGTTGCCCGTCATCATGCAGCACCTGCGAAGTCAGCCAGGCATGGCGTAGCGCCCAGTGCCCGCCTTCCACGCCATACAGCCAATCCGCCCAGAGCCGGTCGATATCGAAAGCGCGGATGACCACCAGGCCTGTAATGAATGCAAGACCGGGGTAGACCAGGAACGGTCTGTTGATCGTCGGCATGTGGCTGCGGACAAGCCGCAGGCGATCGGATGTCATGTGTGAGGCCTGGTGTGCGGGCGGGACCAAGCCAGAAGCCTGTGCGGATACGCGTTCGCCATTTGTCGGTGTGCTGTCGGAAATTCGTGCGCGCGGCGGCCCCGCGACCGCGGCGAACGAAAAACAAACGCTTGGCTAACAGCGCAGTTATCGGCCATATCGATAATCGTGCGACATATCCCTACAAGCAGGAGGCTGGATGCGCAGCCTGGGCGGTTTTGCTATGTCGAGCGGGACTCGGATTGACATGCCCGATGCGCGTTGTTCGCAGCGGCCCGGTCTTACCGTGGTCATTCCGTTCTACAACGAACAGGACAATGTCGAGCAGCTGATCGATGAGCTGCGTGCGGCGCTCTCTGCGTTGGGCGACTACGAACTCATCGCTGTCGACGACGGGTCGACCGACGCCACGGCCGCAGTGCTCGAACGTGCAGCCGCGCGCGTGCCAGCGCTGCGGGTCCTGCGTCTGGCCCGCAATCGGGGGCAGAGTGCGGCCATCGCCAACGGCGTGCGTGCCGCGCGTGCACCCTTGATCGTCACGCTGGATGGTGACGGCCAGAATCCGCCGGCCGATATCCCACGTCTTGTGCAGACCTATCGAGAGAGCCGCAGCAGCGGGCCGGTGCTCGTGATGGGGTGGCGCCAGCAGCGTAACGACAGCACGCTGCGCCGGCTGTCGTCGCGTTGTGCCAATCGTTTACGCAAGGCGCTGCTGGGCGACGGCTGTCCGGATACCGGTTGTGGCCTGAAGGTGTTTGCGCGCGATGATTTCCTGCGTCTGCCGGCGTTCGATCATATGCATCGTTTTCTGCCGGCGCTGTTCGTTCGCGATGGTGGCGAGGTGGTCAGCATCGCGGTATCGCATCGCCCGCGTCACTCGGGCCAGTCGAAGTACGGCGTACGCAATCGGCTCTGGGTTGGCCTGGTCGATCTGGTTGGGGTGTTGTGGTTGCAACGTCGTGCCTGTCGTTTCGAATCCGAGGAATCCCATGTTTGATGCGCTTCAGACACAGGATCTCGCCTGGATCGGCCTCGGCCTGGTTGGGCAGGCGTTGTTTTCGGCGCGTTTCATCGTGCAGTGGATCGCCAGCGAGCGCCGCCGAGCGAGCCATGTGCCGGTGGCATTCTGGTACCTGAGCATCGCTGGCGGCATCACGTTGCTCGGCTATGCCATCTACCGCGCCGATCCGGTGTTCATCCTGGGTCAGAGTACCGGCGTGTTCATCTATGCCCGCAATCTGTATCTGATTCGCAACGGGCATTCGCAGTCCGCGCCGGCCGAGACCTGACATGGTGCTGTCACGATCGGGCTATCAGCGTCTGGCAGCGGTTGTCTTCATTGTGCTGCTGGGACTGGCGGCCGCCGGGCGCGGCATGGGCGATATCCCGCTGGAAAGCCATGAAATCTATGTGGCCCAGACCGCCGAGAACATGCTCGAAAGCGGCGACTGGCTGGTGCCACGGCTCAACGGCGAATATCGGTTGACCAAGCCGCCGTTGAGCTACTGGCTGGTGGCGGGCGCCGGCGCCGTGACCGGGCAGGCGCAGGTCAGCCCGGCCCTGGCACGCGCGCCATCCGTGCTCGCTCTGGTGGGTATTGCGCTGCTCGCGGCCTGGATGGGCGCGCGCCTGTTCGAGCCGCGTGTCGGGTTGCTGGCCGGGCTGATGTGCGTGGCATCGTTCTCGGCCTTCAAATACGGGCACAACGCCCGACCGGACATGCTCTATGCGTTCTGGACCACCGCCGTTCTGGCCGTCTGGCTTGCCCTGCGCGAGGTGTCGCCGCGACAAGCCCGTTACGGGGCCTGGGCGATGTGGCTGTTGTTCGCACTGGCGACCTTGACCAAGGGCCCCCAGGCGCCGGCCATCATGCTGGGCGGCGCGGTGGTCTACGAGGGGCTTTTCGGTACCGGCTGGCGCGCCGTATGGCGGCGGCTGCATGCGGTGGCAGGCCTGGCGATCGTGGCGGTCGTCGTGCTGCCCTGGTATCTATGGCTGCGCGCAGCGATCGGCGCGACCACGCTGGACGATTCCCAGGTCTCCGGTGCGCTGTTGAGTGTGGATATCACGCGTTTGTTTGCGCCCTTCTATTTCCTGCGTACACCGTTACTCTGGTTGCCATGGGCGTTGTTGTTGCCGGTGGCGGGGCTGCAGATATGGCGCGATCGGCGCGGGCCGTCCGGCCTGCTCGCCTTCGGCGTGCTCTTTGCGATGGCGGTGTTCACGCTCGGCCCGCAGTATCGCGAAATTTATATGCTGCCCTGGCTGGCGCCGGCCATGGTGGTGTTCGCGGCCGCGCTCGTTCGGGTGCCGGCAGCGCGTGTGTGCGTGGCTCTCGTGCTTGTCGTGGTCGCGGCGGGGCTCGCCTG
>DJIE01000089.1:2041-5876 GCA_002433465.1 Salinisphaera sp. UBA6602 | reverse complement strand
GCCTGGCTGCTCTACCAGAGCGGTTTGGCGGGTCTGGCGAGCGTGCTGGCGGCGCTCGTCGCGCTGGTTGCGGCGGGTCATGCGCTTTCGCAGCGGCACACGGCACGCAGTGCCGGTTGGGTCGCCATCGCATTTGCGATCGGTTTGTTTCAGGGCGGGGCCGTGCCGAAACTCTGGAGCAGCCAGCGCTACGAGGAGCTGGCCTTCACCCAGCGCCTGGCCGGGGTGGTCGATGCCGATACTCCGGTCGTGGTGTGGGATATCGATGCTGCGCATTATTCTTATTATCTGGGCCGGCCGGCCCGCGGTTTCGAGGCGCTGGATAGGGTGTGCGACTGGATTGGCACACAGCGCGGCCGGCTCGTGCTGGTCTATCCGCAGGAGCGGCGCGCCGAACTCGCCCAGCGCCTGGTGCTGGACTCGGTGCTCGGCCCGCGCGATTCGGAGTTCCAGGCGAGTTGGGTCGCGGCCGGCCGCGACTGTAGCGCCGATACAGTCTCGGGGAGTTAAAGCGTGTATATCCTTATTGTAGAAGATAGCGACGACCTGGCCGCGAATATCGGCGAATACTGCGAAGAGCGCGGCGATATTGTCGACTACGCCGCGGACGGTCTTACCGGGCTGCATCTCGCCGCGGTCAACCGCTACGATGTGCTGGTACTGGATTTGAGCCTGCCGGGCCTGGATGGTCTGTCGCTGTGTGAACGCCTGCGCCTGGATGCCGGCAATAACGTGCCCATTCTCATGCTCACCGCGCGGGATACGCTCAACGACCGCTTGACCGGCTTCGAGACGGGGGCGGATGACTATGTCACCAAGCCGTTTTCGCTGCCGGAACTGCATATGCGGCTCAAGGCGCTGGTACGGCGCGCGGCCGGCGCCAGCGAGCAGTTGAGCGTGGCCGACCTGGTCTTCGACACGCGCAGCCTGATCGTGCGCCGCGGGGGCCGACGCCTGGAACTCACGCCCACCGGTATGCGCATGCTCGAGCTGCTCATGCGGGCATCACCGGCGGTGGTCCGTACGGCGACCGTCGAACGCGCGGTCTGGGGCGACGATCCGCCCGATAGCGAGGCTGCGTTACGCGGTCATATTCATCAGCTACGCGGCATCATCGACAAGCCGTTCCCCCAGAAGCTGCTCAAGACGGTACACGGCATCGGCTACCGGCTCGCCGACGATGACAAGCTTTAGTCTGCGGCCCGGGCTGCGCCCGCGTATTCTGCTAGCCACGCTGGTGCCGGTGCTGGTGGTGCTGGGCGGCATGGTCTATGCCGTGTCGTCGTTTCTGGAAGTGCTCGAACACGACATGACCCACGGCCAGCTCGCCCGTGAACTGGACCGGGTGGACGCCCTGTATCGGCGCGACCCGCAGCTGCTGGATCTGCTCGGGCCGAACCTGGAGACGTATGTCGTGCCCAAGGGCGACACCGACAGCCTGCCGGACAGCGTGAAACCCATTCGCAACGGCGAGTCGCACGAGGTCTGGCTGCCCGGCGCGGACTACGAATATCAGGCCACGCGACGCGATATCGGCGATCAAAGCCTGTATGTGCTGCTCGATCTCACGCCCGAAGAACGCCTGGAGAAGGAGTTGATCGGCGTGGCCTGGATCGCCGGACTTGGGGCAATGTTTCTAGCCGTGCTGGTCGCACTGTGGTTATCGCACGTGGTCATGCGTCCGGTGCGCCGGCTGGCCCATCGCGTATCGGCGATCGTACCGGGCGAGCAGCGCCCCGATCTCACCCCGGCTACCGGCGATCGGCAGCTCAATATCATTGTCGAGGCCTTCGATGGCGTGCTCGATCGTTTCGATGCCTTCGTCGCCCGCGAGCAGGCCTTCACCGAGGACGCCAGCCACGAGCTGCGCACGCCGTTGGCCACGGTAATCAGCTCGCTGGATCTGATCGTGGAAGACCGGGATCTGTCGGCCAAGTCGCAGCGGCGTCTTGCACGGGCGCGGGCCGCGGCCACGCGCATGCATGAGCTCATCGAGGCGCTTCTGCTGTTCGCGCGTGAGCAGGGCAGCGAGGTTTTCGATACACCGGTCAGCCCGGTCGTGCGCGAAGCCATTGCCATGCAGGGGCATCTGTTTTCGGCGCAGACAGCGGCCGCGATCGCGTTCGAGGCTGAAACCGAAGTCCATGTCAATGCGCCGTCCAGCATGGTCCTGTCGGTGGTGAACAACCTGCTCCGCAACGCGATCGAGCATGGCGACGGCGCACGGATCGACGTGCGTCTCGATGCCACCGGCCTGAGTATTCGCGATCACGGGGCGGGCATTGCACCGGCCGCACTGTCGCGGTTGTTCGACCGCCGCTTCAAGGGCCAGCATAGCCGCGGCCAGGGACTGGGACTGTATCTGGTCAAACGTGTCAGCGAACGCTTCGGCTGGCGCGTGGAGGTCGACAGCAACGTCGGCGCCGGCACCGAATTCGTGCTGTATTTCGCGGCGTGAAGTTCGTTCGCTGCCAACCCGGCGCCGCCATAACGAAATAACAACGCAAGCGCGATCAGTCGGACACGCTCCGCGCGCCATGCTCGGCGACGAAATTCATCGTTGGCGAGCGTTGGTATGGCGTCGAAGGCTCACGGTTTCAGAGCGGGTCGGGCTGCATGGCTGCAAAGGCTGCCGCGACCGGCCAGCGGCGTGCCGGGGCTCACCGTCGTGGCCGCCGCGTTCATCGCCGTTTTTCTGAACAACGTGTTCTGGAAAACGGTGATCGCCGAAGCCGATATCGGCGTGGCGCGCCACCTGGGGTTCGGTCTCGCGCTCGCGGCGGCCATGGTCGCTTTCTTCGTGTTGCTCATTTCGCTGTTTGGTCTGCGCTACGTGTTCAAGCCGGCCGTCGTGATGCTGTTGCTGGTGGGGTCGTTCGCCAGTTATTTCATGAGCACCTATGGCGTGGTCATCGACGACACGATGATTCACAACATGCTCGAGACCGACCGCGGCGAGGCCGCCGGGCTGTTGAGCCCGGCGCTGATACGCCACGTTCTGTTGACCGGCATCCTGCCTGCGCTGGTGGTGTGTTTCTGGCAGGTGCGCTATCGCAGCGTCTGGCGCGAGACCGGTGTGCGCGCGCTGACGTTAGCAGTCGCGATCGCGGTGCTGGGCGTGAGCGTGTATAGCCACTACAAGGATTTCGCCCTCGTGCTGCGCCAGAATCGCGAACTGCGCTATCTGGTGAATCCGACCTATCCGCTGTACGCGGCGATCGAAGCGTTTACCCAGACCGCCGAGGCTGCCGACCGGCCCGTCGAGGCGCTGGGCACGGATGCGCACCAGCAGACGCGCGCGGGTGCGCCTCGACGGGTGGTGGTGCTGGTCGTTGGGGAGACCGCCCGCGCCGCCAATTTTTCGCTGGATGGGTATGCGCGCAATACCAATCCACGGCTGGGGCGACGCGATCTGGTCAACTTCACCCGGTTCAGTTCCTGCGGTACGTCCACATCGGTGTCGGTACCGTGCATGTTCTCGCGCCAGGATCGACACAACTACGACGGCACCGATGCACGCTATACCGAAGGCCTGCTCGACGTGCTCGCCCATGCCGGCGTGAACGTGCTCTGGCGCGACAACAATTCCGGCTGCAAGGGCGTATGTGCACGGGTGCCCAGCCAAGATCTGTCCCATGCCGACGATTCGACGCTGTGCAACGACGAAGAATGCTTCGACGAAATCCTGCTGCGCGGGCTCGAATCGCGTATCGATGCCACATCGGGCGACCTGCTTGTGGTGCTGCATCAGAAAGGCAGCCACGGGCCGGAATACTACAAGCGCTACCCCAAGGGCTATGAGCGATTCACGCCGGTATGTGAAAGCAACGAGCCC
>DJIE01000089.1:0-1744 GCA_002433465.1 Salinisphaera sp. UBA6602 | reverse complement strand
AGTCGGTATGTGAAAGCAACGAGCCCCAGAACTGCGATCGTCAGGCAATCGTGAACGCCTACGACAACACGATCGTCTATACCGATGCGGTCCTCGACGAGCTTATTGCGCTACTCGCGCGTGACGCCAAGCGCAAAGGCGATGCTACCGCGCTGTTCTATCTCTCAGACCACGGCGAATCGCTGGGCGAGGACGGGCTGTATCTGCACGGTTTTCCGTACGCGCTCGCACCCTCGTATCAGACCCACGTACCGGCGCTGGCCTGGTTGTCACCGACCTTCGGACTCGACCGTGATTGCCTGGCGGGGCTGCAGCACAACGACTACTCGCAAGACAACCTCTTCGATACGGTGCTCGGCCTGTTTGCTGTCCAGACCCAGGTTTATCGCCCGGGTTCGGATATTTTTCGGGGCTGCCGCGCCGCGAGCTGAGGCTGCTGCCCTCAGCCCGCTGTTCATGCGCGGTCTGACGCGGGCGCTTAGCGGGGCAAATTCTTGGGCGCTGGCCCAGCCGATCGGGACAGGTTGATCGGCCGGGCGCTTGCGGCGCTTAATCGACCAGTTCGAAGGTCACTCCGGCGCGTTCGTGCAGGCGTTCGATCAGGGCGTCGCCAAGCAGGGTGGCCGGGGTCCAGAAGCCGCCTTCGGTTTCGCCGCGCTGGCTTAAACAGATCGCCGCCTCGGAGAGCATCTTGGAGGTGGAGCCGTAGCCCGGATCGCGATCGCCGACGACCTTGGCCTTGAGTTTTTCACCGGCCGCGGTGGTGCCGAACAGGCGCATGTCGTAGAAGCCTTTTTCCTGCGCGCTCGGGCTCGGGCCTTCGCCGGGCTCGGGCAGCACGAAGCGTTGCAGCAGCGCACGCGTGGGCTTGATGGCCACGCCGACGAGAAAACCACCCAGGCCCGCGGCCAGGCCGTAGGCGTTGAGCCGGCCCTTGGTGCCACGCCCGGTCATCATTGCTTCATCGTATTTGAACTCGGCGCCGTAGGCCTGGCCCGATAGGGCGTTGCTGCGCTGAACCACGCGCGTGTTGCAGCTGGCCATGATGAACGGCGCTATCCAGCTGTTGGCGTCGGGGTCGAAGGAGGCGCCCTTGGGATTGGGCTGGCGCACTTCGGGCCGATAGCCTTCGGGGCAGATCGAATAGGGGTTGGCCAGCTGTTTGCGCAGTGCCGGATTGGCCCGTACTTCCTTGGCGAAGTTCACCAGGCTGGCCACGGTGCCGCCCGAGAAGGTGCCGCGCATGGCTTTTACTCGCAGCTTCACCCGTGTGCAGGGCGCGCCGAAGCGTTCGCGCGCGTGGCGCTGCAAGAAATGCACGCCCAGATCCGACGGCAGCGAGTCGAAGCCGCAGCAGTTGACGATGCGTGCGCCGCTGGCTTTGGCGCGCGCTTCGTACTTGTCTAGCATGGCCGCGATCCAGTGCACCTCGCCGGTGAGATCGCAGTAATCGGTGCCGCTGTCGGCACAGGTGGCCACCAGCGTTTCGCCGTACAGCGCATACGGCCCCACGGTGGAGATGACCACGCGGGTCTGGGCACACATCGCCGCCAGCGAATCCGCGTCGTTGGCGTCGGCCACGATCATGGCGACTTCGGGGTTGCCGATCTCGCTGCGGACCTTGCCGAGCTTTTGCTTGGAGCGGCCGGCCATGGCCCAGCGCACGTCGGTGTAGCGTCCGGCCATGTAGCGGCAGACGAGCTGGCCGACGAAGCTCGTTGCACCAAAGACCACGATGTCGAAA
>DJIE01000032.1:634-12714 GCA_002433465.1 Salinisphaera sp. UBA6602 | reverse complement strand
ATCGCGGCGCTGTGCTGTTTCACGCCGGTGCTGGTGATCCTGTTCGGCGTCGTCGGTCTTTCTGCGCTGGTGGGCTATTTGGACTATGTGCTGCTGCCCGCGCTGGCCTTTTTCCTGGGGCTGACGATCTACGCCGTTTATCGGCGTAAGAAAATGGCCTGCTAAACCCGACCGATCCGGAACCCAAATGAAACGCATACTCGCTATTCACGGCATGACCTGCGCGCACTGCGCCCAAAGGGTCGAGGACGCGCTCAATGCACTTCCTAGCGCAAGCGCTGTGGTGTCCTATGCCGAGCGCCGTGCCGAAGTCCAGTTGGATGACGGCACAGATGAAACCACGCTGATCGAAGCGGTACAGGCCCAAGGCTACGATGCCCGCAACTGGGACGACGAATCTTCGCTTGCCCAGTCTTCACGGGTCGCGGGAGAAGACGAAAACCGCCATATCGCGATCATTGGCAGTGGCAGCGGCGCGTTTGCGGCTGCCATCCGCGCCGTTGAGGCAGGGGCGCGGGTGAGCATGATCGAGTCGGGCGACATCATTGGCGGCACCTGCGTCAATGTGGGCTGCGTGCCGTCCAAGATCCAGATTCGCGCCGCCGAACTGGCCCAGCACCAACGCCACAACCCGTTTGATGGGTTGGCAGATTGCAAGCCAACGATTAATAGGCCACGCCTGCAGCGCCAGCAGCAGTCCCGAGTCGAAGAACTACGCGCGGCCAAGTACCAGAAAATACTCGACGATAATCCATCGATTACGCTGCGCCGCGGGCGGGCCCACTTCGAAGATGCGCATACGCTAATTGTCACGGCACATGACGGGTCCGAAGATCGTTTGGTGACCGATCGCATTCTGATCGCTACCGGGGCTTCCCCAACGATCCCACCGATACCGGGCCTGGCCGACACGCCGTATTGGACGTCCGATGAGGCGGTTTTCAGTCCGGACACGCCCGAGCACATCATCGTCATCGGCGCCTCTGTCGTTGCCGTTGAACAGGCTCAAGCGTTCCGCCGTTTGGGTTCGAAGGTCACAGTCCTGGCCCGCAGTACGCTGCTATCCAGCGAAGACCCCGCGCTCGGCGAGGGCCTTGCCGCGGCCTTCCGCGCCGAAGGAATCGACGTACGCCAGCACAGCCAGGCGCGTTCCGTACATTTTGCGGCAGGGCAATTCACGCTCGACACCGACGACGGCCCGATCCAGGGCGACCGGCTGCTGGTGGCAACGGGCCGCTCCCCGAACACCCGCGATTTGGCACTAGACAAGATCGGGGTGGTGACCGATGAACGCGGTGCGATCAGGGTTGATGCCTCGCTATGTACCAGCGCCGAGCATATCTATGCCACTGGCGATTGTACGACGCTGCCCCAGTTCGTCTATGTGGCCGCCGCCGGCGGCACCCGCGCGGCCGTCAACATGACCGGCGGTCGAGCGCGGCTGGATCTGTCCGCCATGCCGGCAGTGATCTTCACCGATCCGCAGATCGCGACGGTGGGGTTGGATGAACGCCAAGCCCAAGCGCGCGGCCTCGAGATCGAGACCCGTTCTTTAGGGTTGGAACATGTACCACGTGCGCTTGCCAACTTCGAGACCCGCGGATTCGTCAAGCTGGTTGCCGAGGCGGCCAGCCATCGTCTACTCGGAGCTCAAATCTTGGCTCCCGAAGCCGGCGAGATGATTCAGGCCGCTGTATTGGCCGTCCACCACGGCATGACCGTTGAAGCCTTGGGCGATCTGTTGTTTCCTTATCTGGTTCACGTGGAAGCGCTCAAGCTCTGTGCCCAGACTTTTACCAAAGATGTCGAGCAGCTGTCCTGCTGTGCTGGGTGACTGTCGCCGTTAGCGATCGGTTGATCGATCGAGCCGTTGTTCGTCTACCTCTTTCAGTTCGGCGCGAGGCGAGCCTCGCAGCGCTGGATTCGCCATCAAGTCTTGGGGTATTTTCGCGTGACCCGATGTCTTTGATTGGGGCACGACCCAATACAGACCTGCAAAGATCGGTTCACCTAGTTTGCCCCTGATGTATACGATTCAAGCACAAGCTTCACGTCGCATGCGGGGCCCACAGAATGATCGCTGCGCCGGCAAGACAAACCGCTCCGCCCAGGGCATCCCAGACGTCGGGCGCGTGCCCTTCTATAGCCCACATCCAAAGGATTGACGCGACTATATATAGGCCTCCATAGGCAGCGTAAGCGCGTCCTGCTTGATCAGTGGGGCTGAGCGTTAATAACCAAGCGAACGCCGCCAGTGAAACCATGCCCGGAAAAAGCCATAGCGCACTATTCCCCGATCGGAGCCAAGACCAGAACGCGAAGCAGCCGGCGATCTCAGCAAGCGCAGCGCAGGTATAGACCACAAGTGTCGGCATGAGTGACCAGCAGATTTGCTTTTGGCGATGCAGTTTAACGCGAGCAAACCAGCACTGAGCGTTCACGAACTAGGCTGAACTGAAAAACGGTTCGAATCCCGAAGGCGTGTCATGTCGATGTGTTTGCGATAACAGCGCATTAGTGAGTTCGGAAGCTCCGTGAGCGTCTGCTTTTGGTCCAGGCTGTGTGAAAACGCTCCCACCGGCTAAACTTCTCTCAGGCTATTGGCGGAGTGCTTGATGAGTCGTTTCGTGACTGGTGATGACCGCGCGCAGAGCGCTCTGCTGCCGGCAAGCCTCGACGACTACGTTACCGAGGACAATCCAGTCCGAGTGATTGATGTCTTCGTTGATAACCTCGACCTCACCGATCTGGGCTTTGAAGGCGTTGTCGCCCAAGTCACCGGGCGGCCCGGCTATCACCCTGCCACGATGCTCAAGATCTATATCTACGGGTACCTAAACCGTGTGCAATCCAGCCGACGACTGGAACGCGAGGCTCAACGCAACATAGAGCTCATGTGGTTGACCGGTCGTCTGGCGCCCGACTTCAAGACAATCGCGGACTTCCGCCGTAACAATGGCCCATCGATCCAACGCGTATGCCGCGAGTTCGTGATGCTGTGCCGTCGTCTCGACCTGTTCTCGCAAGCGCTGGTGGCCATCGACGGCAGCAAGTTCAAAGCTGTTAATAGCCGCGATCGCAATTTCACCCGCGCCAAGGTCAAGCGACGCATCGAGCAGATCGAAGCCAGTGTCGCGCGCTACCTGTCAGAACTCGAAAGCGCCGACCGTCAGCGTCAGAGTGATACCACCGAAGCCCGGGCAACAAAACTTCGAGACAAGATCGACACGCTGCGATCGGAAATGCAGCGCATGCAGGCAATGGCGAAGGCCGTAGCAGCAGCGCCCGACCAACAGATCTCATTGACTGATCCAGACGCACGCTCCATAGCGACGGGCGGCAAGGGCTCGGGGATGGTGGGCTACAACGTCCAATCGACTGTCGATGCCGAACACCATCTGATCGTGGATCACGAGGTCACCAACGTCGGCCACGATCGCTCGCAGCTGCAGCCGATGGCGGATCGAGCCCGCTCAGTCATGCAGACCGATACCCTGGCCGCAGTCGCCGACCGCGGTTACTTCAACGGCGAACAGATCGTGGCCTGCGAGAGGGCCGGCATCCAGGTTCACGTGCCCAAGCCGCAGACCTCTAACAGCCAGGCCCAAGGCCGGTTCGGTAAGCGCGACTTCATCTACGAACCCGATAGCGACACCTATCGTTGCCCGGCCAATCAGACCTTGGTCTGGCGCTTTACCACGGTGGAGAAAGGCCAGACGCTCCATTGCTACTGGAGCTCAGCCTGCGAGACGTGTGCGATCAAGGCGCAGTGCACGTCGGCGGCGCAACGCCGCGTCAAGCGATGGGAGCACGAGTCAGTGCTCGAAACCATGCAGCAACGCCTGGATCAGGATCCGAATCTGATGCGGATACGGCGACAGACGGTCGAGCATCCCTTCGGCACGCTCAAGTACTGGATGGGCTCAACACACTTCCTGATGCGCACGCTCGCGCATGTGCGAACGGAAATGAGTCTGCATGTGCTGGCCTACAATCTGAAACGCGTGATGCGAATCGTCGGGATCGGGCCGTTGATGCGGGCAATGGCTGCCTGAGCGTGCTCGTTCCCTTTAAACGGCGCCTTCGAAGCGGCCTGAGGCGCCTCCGGGCATGATGAAGTCACAGGCCTGCGTTGCGATCACTCTGAACCGTGGCCGCCACGCGGAGCCCTTAGCGCCTGACATAGACAGCTGATGGGGAAAAGTACGCTAACTCACGCGTTTTCACACAGCCTGGGCCGAATGCGGCCATTGGTCTAGTGTAATTCCTGAATTACGAGAACGTTTTGAGGATCATGTAGCCGGCAGTGAGCAGCATGGCGATCGAAAAAGCCAGTTGCAGCGACGGACCAGCTATATACCGTGACAACGTACGGCCTCCGATCATGCCCAAAACACCACCGAGTATGAATAAGCCGGTCAGTGCCCAGTCGATATCACGACCGGAAAAAACCGCTGATGTGAGTCCGGATAACCCAATAAGCGTAATCACCAAAAGGGAAGTCGCGACCGCTCTGTGAATTCCCATTTCGGTGATCATGATCAGCGCCGGTACGATTAGAAAGCCGCCACCCACGCCGAAAAAGCCGGAGAGGACACCGACGAGAACTCCGACGGCTACAAGCGCTGCGCTACATGGCGCGTTCAGCCGGAGTTGGCCATCGCGGCTGTAGTGACAAACGGTGCCCGGGTCGTCATGAGCGTCGGCGGCCGGCCTCGCCCGTACGACTTTCGAGTCATCACCCGCACGGCGCGCGCTTCGAAACATCCTTGTAGCCACGAGGATCATCACGCCAGCGAATAGCGCCGTAATCGTAGCTTCGTCAACTAGATCGCCCAGATAGACCCCGACGGGCGCAGTCGCAACTCCTGCCACTGCAAAGATGAGTCCTGCCCTGAGCTCGATTAAGCCCCGCCAATAAGACTCTGCTGCGCCAAACGCCGCGGTAATTGCGACTGCGCCGAGCGATACCGCTATCGCAGCCTGCGCCGGTTCGCCGAGGCCGTAAATCAATAGCGGCACTGCGAAAATCGAACCGCCTCCGCCTGTCAGGCCAAGGGCAAGGCCTACAAGAACTCCGAAAATCACACTCATGGCGCTCATCCACCATCTGGATATCAATTTCTATAGAACTAATTGCTCTATCTTTATGCCTCGGTAGTATACAGATACGTGTAGGGGTACGATGTAATGGTCCAAGCGGAGGCTCTAACAATGGCAATACGTAAATGCACCCTTTCTGCGCTTGTGTGGCTTCTATCGGTCTCGCCTTGGGTACAGGCAAGTCCAAGCGATATAGCGAATCAAGGCCTCGGCGAGAACATCGCGCCCTGTAGTAGCTGCCATGGCGCGCATGGCGAAGGCAATGCGGCCGCCGGCTTTCCCCGCCTTGCCGGGCTCGGCGCGCCCTATCTCGAGGCGCAGCTCGACGCCTTCGCCAGCGGCGCGCGCGAGAATGCGGTCATGCAGCCGATTGCTAGTGCGTTGTCCACGGACCAGCGAAGCGCGATGGCCACCTATTACAGTCAGCTTTCCGCAGAAGGCGCGCAGGCAAGCAAAGGACAATCGGATAACCCACCCGATACTGGCGCCGAGCTCGCGGAACATGGCCGTTGGGCGAACGATATTCCCGCGTGTGTCCAATGCCATGGCCCGGCGGGTGTGGGTGTGGGCGAGCACTTCCCCGCCCTCGCCGGCCAACCAGCAGCTTATCTCGAAGGTCAGTTGCGGGCCTGGCGCAATGGCAAGCGACCCGGCGGGCCCATGGGTTTGATGGCGTCGATCGCCGCTAAGTTGGACGAATCGGATATCAAGCCAGTCGCCCAATACTTCGCTGCGCAATCACCGGCACCCGCCAAGGGGCTAGATCATGAGTAATCGTATTCCGCTTTTAACGGTCGCGGTGTCGTTTGCCATGCTCGCCGCAGTTATTTTCTGGGTTGGCACGCGGGATCAGAGCGCGCCGACGCCAGCACAGGCAAAAACTGCGAACGCCGCTCCCGCAGCTAGAGGCGACACGACAGAGAGCGCCACGAAATCTGAGGACGTGGCTGTATCGGGTAACGCGGCGTCCGAGAGAAGCGAACCGCTTCCGGGCGCGGCGCAGCCCGGCGCTGCGAGTGCGGCTGACGATTTTGCCCCACCCGCACGCAGCGAGATCCCGGACGACGAGTTCGGCGCCATGGTTCGTAAAGGCCGCGACATCTTCACCGACACGCAGCAGCACGCCGATCAATTCGTCGGTAACGACCTGCAATGTGCCAATTGCCATCTAGACGAAGGCCGTCGGCCGGATTCCGCGCCGCTCTGGGCGGCGTGGGCGATGTACCCCGCGTATCGTGGCAAGAACAAGCACGTCAACGATTTCGCCGAGCGTATCCAAGGCTGTTTTCGCTACAGCATGAACGGCACACCGCCGCCGCGCGGTGACGAGGTGCTCGTCGCGCTCGAGTCCTATGCCTATTGGCTGGCCAGCGGCGCGCCGGTTGCCAAGAATCTCCCGGGGCGCGGCTATCCCGAACTCGAGGCCCCCGAACAGCCACCAAGCTTCACACGCGGCAAACAGGTGTTCGCCGACCACTGCGCCCTGTGTCATGGCAGTGACGGGCAAGGTCAGCGAGCGGCGGACGGCAGTCTGGCGTTTCCGCCTCTGTGGGGACCGCGCTCCTACAACTGGGGCGCGGGCATGCATCGCGTGAACACCGCCGCCGGTTTCATCAAGGCCAACATGCCGCTGGGCGCGGCGACGCTATCCGATCAACAGGCTTGGGATGTGGCCCGATTTATCGATAGCCAAGAGCGCCCGCAGGATCCGCGTTTCACCGGATCGGTCAGCGAGACCGCGGAGCAATATCACGGCGAGCACTCGATGTACGGCCAGACCGTGAACGGCGTCGTGCTCGGTCAAGATGCCCCACCCTCGGGAACGGCCGCCAAGGTGAACCAGCCGTGACCAATCGCGCATTCGAACCGAAGGAGACCCCATGACCGATTACGCTTCGAACATAGCCAATGCCCACCCGCTTGAGAACAACGTGGTCGCAGCCGGCCAGCCGTCAGCGGCACAGCTGAAAGAAGCGTTGGCTGGCGGTGTGCGAACCGTCGTCAATCTGCGGCCCGCCGGCGAATTCGATGAGTTCGATGAAGCCGCGCTGATAGCCGATGCAGGAATGCATTACGTTCATATTCCTGTCGCCGGCCCCGAGGACATCAACGACGCGAGTGCGCGCACGCTTGACGCAGCACTCGCAGAGGATCAGCGCCCGGCAATCGTGCATTGCGGGAGCTCGAACCGCGTGGGCGGGCTTATGGCCTATCGTGCACGCTACCTTCAGGGTAAAAACGCGGACGAAGCGCTTCAGGTCGGCTTGGATGCGGGCCTAAACCCCGAGTCGCCCCTGTTCGCCGCGATACAAAAGAAACTCGACTGAGTCTGCCGCATGGGTCTGTACAACCGCTATATCCTGCCGCACGTGCTTGATTGCGCGTGCGGCCTGCCTGCCGTAGAGCGTGAACGCGCGCGTCTGGTTCCTCAGGCGCGCGGGCGTGTGCTCGAAATCGGTATCGGGACCGGCCGTAACCTGCCCCACTACAACCCAGCGAACGTGGATACGATCGTCGGGCTTGATCCCGCGGCTGAAATGCATCCGCGTGCGCGGCGCCGGCTGTCCGAAACGCGCCTATCCGTATCGCTAATGGCCGTTAGCGCCGAACAGATACCGGCCGAAGACGATCATTTCGACACCGTTCTGGTGACTTATAGCCTGTGCAGTATTCCCGATCCGTCCTTAGCCCTGCGCGAAATGCGCCGCGTGCTCAAACCGAACGGCACCATGTTGTTCTGCGAGCATGGCCGCTCGCCGGAGGCGAAAGTGGCCCGTTGGCAGCAGCGCCTCACGCCGGCGTGGCGGCATATTGCAGGCGGTTGTCACCTGGATCGCAACGTACCCGAGTTACTGACCGACGCAGGCTTTTCCATAGACACGCTCGACGCCGGCTATATCCAGGGGCCGAAACCACTCACTTGGCACTTCCGTGGGCTCGCTAGCAAACACCCCGCCAAATAAGCGCTATTTGGATACAAACGTTGCGCCCTGGCGATACGAGGTCACGCGTTGCACGGGAATAAAGTCCCCGCTCCCCAACCGTAAGGCTTCGACAGGCACCCGAAAATGATCGAGGGCCTAAGGCTCAGCCCCTCGATCTGCATGCATTCACTGCGATTGCGCGTTTGACGACTTATCTTCGACACCCGGGATCGCCTGGGCGCCTCGCGGAAACTGCCCTTTGAGCACATCCACGCCCTGCTGCGGTTTCGCCAAAGGCAGCAGATCCTGCCGATTCCGCCGACGGTCGGCCGTATCGATATTCATTCGCTTATCACGATCCTCGACCAACCCAGGTTTGGGCTCACCGAAGCGGTTGAACGACCACGCCAGAGACGGTTCGCCTAAGGGTAATTGCACCTTTCCTTCAGCACTATGCGTTGTATTCCAGGTATGCCAAGTTTTGCCGTAGCTGTTCATCTTCTCCTTCATCAGCTCGTGGTCAGCCGCTTCGGGAAGATTGGGCGCGACAAGCTGGCCCGAAAGAATTTCACCGTTATGCGGATGCCAGTACTGCTTTTCCTTCTCCGGTAGCCGCTTGAACAGTTTTTCGGAAATTATGTATTCGATACCCGTCATGTTCGCGTGGGACGTATTACCGTCATAGAGCGAGCATTGTGCGAAATCTTCGTTCACCTGCTGGCAAAAGTGATGCGCCTCAAACTGCTCTTCTGGTTTGTTCTTCATCGGGTGGAACCCGACCAGATAAATATCGAGTTGATCCGTCGGCGCATCGGTCTGTAACGCGTCTGCACCGGCCTCGAGCACGTTCGTTTTCATGCTGTCGGGACTGCCATCGACTTCCGCAGCGGGCCCAGTACGTCCCATACCTGTGCAACCGGCCAGTAAAATCGTGCTCAGCGCCGCAACGCCCACCACGTCAGGCAATGCCGAATTCCTCACTACTATCTCCTAGATGCCTCTATGTTACGCAGACCCAACATAAGGTCTTGCCGCTAAGGACTGTATCCGGGAAAACCCTGCGCCTCCTATTCTGAGACGCCACTTTGAACGACTAGATCGGTTCTCGATATACGATCCATTTGGTGAGGACATCGGCTTGAGTCATCGGCCGGTCACGTCTAAGACGGTGCCGCTCGGGGCCAGGAAAGACGCACCGCCAAGCCGCCGCCGGGACGTGGCTCGAAGACGAGCTCGCCGGCAAAGCGCTGGGCAATCGCGGCAGCAATGGTTAGACCCAAACCGCTGCCGGCGCCCGCGCGCGTCGCCTCGCCACGCCAGAAGCGCTGGGTCAGGGGTTGCGTGTCACGATCGGCAGGCCAATCACCCTGATCGCAAACGACGAACGTCACGCGCGCCGCTTTGACCTCAATGGCCAGCGAGACTTCACGATCGGCTCGCGTATGCCGCAGCGCGTTATCGAGCAGATTGCGCAGAGCGGCGGTGGCCAACGCTTTGGGCACCGCAACGGGTATCGCCACACCATTCTCATGAATCCCCACGCGCCCGCCGTTTGGCAGATCAGCCAACGCCGCGGTTGCGATCGCCGAACTCGTCGCCTGCGCCATATCGAAATGCGACTCACCAGCCTCGACCCGTGCGAGCAGTAACAATTGCTCGAGCGTGCGCTGCAGCCGCGCGATACCGGCCTCGGCCTGCGCGAGCGCGGCGTAAGCCTTATCTCCGTCAAGCCGCTTGGCAAGCTGAACATGAGTCTTGATTGCCGTCAGCGGAGTGCGCAGTTCGTGTGCGGCATCGCTGGTGAAACGCTGTTCGCGGGCGAGCGTCTCGCCGGTTCGGACGAGCAGCTGGTTGAGCGTATCGACCGCAGGTCGGAGCTCTGTGGGCGCATCATCGATTTCGACTGGTGTGAGTGTATCCGGCGCTCGTCGGGACAGTTCACCACGCAAACGCTCGAGCGGGCGGAGTCCGCGTCTTATACCGAACCAGAGCACTACCAGACTGCCGAGCAGTGCTACGGCAAAGGGCACAGCTGCGACCGCGATCACGTTGCGTTGGAGGGCGCTACGCTCGACGAGTCGGTCAGCGGTAGTGATATGCACGCCGTTCTGAACGTAGGTGAACAAGCGCCAGCGTTCGCCGTCGATATCGCGGTCGGTGAAACCGGGTGCCGGCGACTCCAGGCCATCGTCGAATTGGCCGTGGGTGCGCATCAGAACGCGTCCGCTGGGCGCATTGATCTGACACGCTACGCCAGCGCTGCTCGGTACCGAAAGAACAGGGTCGCCCGTATTTTGCCAGGCCGAGTCGGGCAATTGGGCGACCAGGCCCGCCACCATCCGGGCGGAAGCAGCCAGACGCTGGTCCAATGTATCGCGCACCTGATCTTGCAAGTCGCTATATAGCCAGACGGCAACGAGCCCCCACAGCGCCGCAAAGGACAGGCCCAGCGTTAATAAAAGACGCCAGCGTAGACTCAAGGCCTGCTCCGCTTACCGATGTCCGAAGCGTTACCCAACCGATAACCCAAGCCCCGCACCGTGCGCACGAGGCCAGCGCCTAGCTTTTGCCGCAGATGATAGATATGGACGTTGATCGCATTACTTTCGACCTCGGCCTCAATACCGTAGAGGGCATCCTTAAGTTGCTCAGCGGTAAGAATTGATCGCCGGGCATGCAGAAGCTTGGACAGGAGCGCATATTCGCGGCGGGTGAGTTCAACCTCCCGCTCCTCGCAATACACTGTTTGCGTCGTGGGATCGAGGGTGATTGGACCATGCTCGACAATCGGTCCGGCGTGGCCCCCTGCCCGCCTTAGCAGTGCCTGTACTCTCGCGATAAGTTCATCGAGATCGAAGGGCTTCAGTAAATAATCATCTGCACCCGCTTGCAGCCCGGTTACACGATCCGCCAGACCATCACGCGCTGTCAGGACTAGCACTGGGAGCGCGACACCGCGCTTGCGCCAATCCCTTAATAACGCGACGCCGTCCATATCCGGTAAACCGAGATCGAGTATGGCGATATCGCTCGCCACCGCACTCAAAGCTAACCGCGCCTCTTCCCCACTTGTCGCCCAATCGACCGTGTACCCAACGGTTTCGAGCGCAGAACGAATACCGGCCCCGACTAGCGCATCGTCTTCGATTAGAAGTATATGCATTCAGTAGTTCTTTCTTGCGTACTTGGGATGATCCCGAAGCCGATGAAGTGAGGATTAACCGCGGGCAAAGGTTTGCCTGCATGACCATTGTTTATATACCCGTACGGGTATATGTTATTGAACACGAGCCATATTGCCATAGAAGCCAGATCGCTATGGTCGACGCAATATCCAACACGCCCACCCGTCGTCTCGTCATCGCCCCGAATGCATCGCTGACGAGAGCACAGGCACAGTGGTGCTTCTTAGCCATGTGCGGCGTTTCTTTCTCTGTCGCTCTGTTTTTTATGACGTTAGGGCTCTGGCCAGTTCTGCCCTTCGCCGGCCTTGAGATGGCGGCCCTCGGCACCGCTCTCTATGCGAGCGTTAAAGCGAACAGCTACCGGGAAATCGTGTCGATCACCGACGAACGTATTGAGATCGTCGCGGGTACTGCTAAGCCCGAGCGCCAATGGGAATTTCCGCGTCTACTCACACAAGTTCGGCTTTCCAGCAGTGTTCATCGAAATGGCCGGTCGCGCCTTCTCGTAACACGCCACGGGCACGGCTGCGAGATCGGGGCCCTCCTGACTGAAGAGGAACGGGCTGAGGTGGCCGAACGGCTAAAGGAGTGGGTTACCGCTCGCTCGATCGAATCTTAGTCACGGAGTAACGAGCTAAGTCGGGCGCTACGAATTGGAGAGTTTGTGATGAGTACTGTCAATCCGACCGATACCCACGACCACCACGGTCATGACGATCACCACCACGGGCCGGTGACGCTGGCCGATGGCGTATGGCCGTGGATGAAACGCTGGATCGGCACCACGAACCATAAGGATCTGGGCACGCTGTACCTGATCTTTTCGCTGACCATGCTGTTCATCGGCGGCGTGATGTCGCTGATAATC
>DJIE01000032.1:0-264 GCA_002433465.1 Salinisphaera sp. UBA6602 | reverse complement strand
CCCGGCTTCTATAACGAGATGATCACGCTGCACGCGCTGGTGATGATCTTTGGCGGCGTCATGCCGGCATTCGTGGGGCTTGCGAACTGGATGGTGCCGATGATGATCGGTTGTTCCGATCTTGCGCTGCCGCGCGTGAACAACTGGGGTTTCTGGATCCTGCCGTTCGCGTTCTCGATGCTGCTGGGCACGCTGTTCGTTTCCGGTGGTGCGCCGGCTTCGGGCTGGACCATGTATCCGCCGCTGGTCATGCAGACCGGTAAC
>DJIE01000040.1 GCA_002433465.1 Salinisphaera sp. UBA6602 | reverse complement strand
CGTCAGTGTTCGCTACCGTGCAACCAGCACGCTACGCTCTCACTTCCTTGTCAATCGCGCGCAAAGCACGCCGGCGCGACCGTGGCAGGTTGGGCAGAGCTTCCCTAGATATTGAGGCTGAACATCGACAGCTTCTGAATATCGGTAAACGTCTTCTGCGAAAACTGCAGCGCCACCTGGGCCAGGCTGTAGTCCGAGTAGGCAGACATGTAGTCGAGATCCTCGAGCTGTGAGCGCGTCGTGTCGTAGTTGAGTCCGCGCGCTGCGCCGACCGTGTCGAGGGTATCCAGCTCGTTGAGCCGAGAGCCCAGCGACGCACGCACCGTCAGTACGTTGTCGAGCGAGTTGGCCACCTTGCGATGGGCGCTATTCAAACCGTTTTCCAGCGCTGCGCGCGAGGCCGGGGTATCGGTTCCGGTCTTGAGGACGTTGATCACATCGGTCAGCGTATTGAGGATGTTGTTGTCCTCTTCGCGGTCGCGCGCAAAGGTAAAGCCGTCACCGCTGACGGGGCTGCCCTTGATGGTGACGCGCATGCTCTCGCCCAGTTCGATGGGCTCGCCGGCGACATAGGGCTGGTCGGCAACCAGGGTCTGGCCGGTGCTGGCATTGGCAACGCTATAGCGCGTTTCGCCGTTCGTTTCACTGAAGCTGATACGGAATTCGTCGCCAAAGTCGGCGCTACTCGCATCGGCCACGTTGATCGAGCCAAACACACCCGTGCCCCCGTTGCCGGCATCGGCCGTGCCTACGTACTGGGCACTGTCGGCGACCGAGGCGAACACGCGGCTGCCGGTATCGTTGATCGCCATCATGCGGGAGGCGTCCACCCGCAGGTTCTGCAGGCCCTCATCGCCCTGATAGCTCACACGCCCGCCGGACTCGACAAACGGCGTCCTGTCGCCGTCATGTCCCGCGAAGATGAAGCGGCCATTACCGTCCTGAGCGTTGGCACTACCGAGCATCTGGGCGTAAATGCCTTCAAGCTCGGTCGCAATCGAGTTGCGGTCGGCATCGCTGAGCGTACCGTTACCGGCCTTCACCAGCTGCGGCGTGACCGCCTGCAGCGCCCGGGTCACCTGATCGAGCTGCGTTTCCTCCGCCGAAATACTGCGACGGGCGGCGGTACGACTGGCTTCGAACTGCTCGTTGACCGCGCTGGCCTGCGATACGACGAGCGCCTGCGAAGCAGCGCGCGGGTCGTCGGCCGGGGTCACGATCTTTTTGCCACTGGCAAGCTGCTGGCCGATGCCCGCGACCTGGCCCTGCTGGCGCAAGATCGACTGCATGCTCATGCTGTAAATCGAATTGGTGCTCAAGCGCATGACGTGTGCCTTTCAGTGAAAACTAGGCGCGGATGCCGAGCAACGTATCGAACAGGCTTGCCGCCGTTTCGATGACCTTGGCATTCGCTTGATACATTTGTTGGTAATACAGCAGGTTGACGCGCTCTTCATCGAGGTTCACGCCAGAAACCGACTGCTGTGCCGTGGCAAGTTCGCTGGTGAGCATCTGCTGCGCACTGCTGTTGACCTGAAGCGAGCGTGTCTTGTTACCGATATCGCTCACCAGGCGTGCATAGCCGCTGTTGAAGCTGCTCTCGCCTTCGATCGCGGTTTCATCCTGCAGGGCCGCCATGGCCAGCGCATTGCGGTTGTCGCCCGTACCGCCGCCCTGAGCGGCAGCAATCTCGGACGTATTCTTGACCGCGACTTCCATGCTGGCCGCGGCGCGATCCAGCGGTTTGATCACGAACGCATCGCCATCGGCAACGTCGCCCTGCACCCGGACCTCGACGCCGTCGAACTGCAACGGTGATTCGTCACCACCAAAAAAGCGCTTGTTGCCGTCGCTCGTGCGCGTGAGCGCATAGGAGTTCGTGTCCCCGTTGTATTCCAGCCGATAGTTGCTGGCGCGGACTTCGGCGCTTGCGCCCTCGGTGAACGTCACCTCCAGGCTCGCCGTTCCGCTGTTTTTCTCGTCGCTGAAGCTCACCGGGCTCGCCACTTCGAAGAACGCGCCCCCGGCCTGACCCTTGTACGTGGTCCCACCCTGGTGGACTTCGTTCATGCGCGCGGCAAGCGTATGCGCCAACTGATCCAGACGCTGCTGGGCGGGCTCGAGCGAATCCTTGCGAAAAGCAAGCAGGCCGCCGATGGAGCCACCCTTGATGCTCGTTTCGGAGAGTTCGCGCAGCTGGCCATTGCCGACATCGAAGGCGATCGCCGAACGGGTCGGGTCGGCGCTCGAATCCACCAGCTTGAGCGATTTCGCCCCGGTGGCGTCGACCAGCGGCTGGCCGGCTACCATCACATGGTAGGAATTGCCGTCCTGAACCGACAGCTTGACGTCCACCAGATCGCCCAGCGCCGAAACCAGCTGGTCGCGCTGATCAAGCAGGTTGTTCGGGGCCTGTCCGGTCTTGGCCTGGGCCTGAACGATCTGCGTATTGAGGTTGGAAATCTGCTCGGCGTAGTTGTTGACCTGCGTGATCGCGCCCTTCATCTGCGACTCGACGCTTTCACCCATGTCGGACAAGTATTCCGAAAACGCTCGGAACTGGGCGGTCATGCTGTTGGCATCGCCCAGCAGCGACTCGCGTGCGGCGGAATCCGCCGGGCTCGCCGACAAGGTCTGCAGGCCACTGAAGAACTTCTGCATCAGCGGTGCCAGGCCGGCTTCGCTATCGCCCAACAGGTTGTTGATCTGCGATATCTGGCCGAGATGGCTGTCCAGCGCGCTCGAACGGCTCTGCGCATCGTTGAGCTGGCCGGTCAGATATTGCTGATACTGGCGCTCCACACCCGTGGTGCGCACGCCGCCGCCCTGGCCATCGCCTTGCTGGGACGTACTCAGCCCTACCACCTGGCGGTTGTAACCGGGCGTTTTGACGTTGCTTATGTTGTTGCTGGTCGTGGCCAGCGCGGTTTGCGCTGCCCCCAGGCCACTCAAGCCGATGCCGAATAGATTGGACATGATCGCTCTACAAGTTTGGCATGCGCACCGACGGTGCTCTCATACCTGGAAATAACGGCCAAAGTGCGAAGAAGTTGAACCCTCTCAGCGCCCGTACGGCTTAGAAAAGACGGCTCAGATCCGCCCCTTCTGCCCTGGCGAACTGCTCGGGCTTCGCGGCGGGCGCCGGCGTATCCGCAGGCAGCGTGCTCATGATCGAAACCAACTTGTTCGCATAGGCCGGATCGGTGGCATAACCGCAGTTCTGCAGTGCCCGCGCGGCGTGTTCAGCCGTGGGCGCATCGACCACCGGCTTGTAGCGCGGCGACTGGGTCAACAGACGCGCGTAGTCCGAAAACGCCTGCTCGTAGGAATCGTAGGCACGGAATTCGGCCTGCGTGGTGTAGCGCCGCGAGCCGGCATATTCGGTGGTCGTTACACGGGCGGCGTCGCCGTCCCAACCGGTGGCCTTGATATTGAACACGTTAAAGCTCGGGCGTCCGTCGGCACGGGTGATCTCGTGCTTGCCCCAGCCGGTTTCCAGCGCCGCCTGAGCAAGAATCAGGCGTTTCGGAATGCCGGTTTCGCGGGCAGCGACCGCGGCCGCGGATTCCATGCGATCCAGAAAAGCGTTGACGTGATCGGGCAATACGGCACGACGTACTGTGTCGGTGGCCGACGCCTGAGTATCAGCCACGCTACGCCGGGTGGCGATGGCCTCGTTGACCGCCGCCTGCAGGGGCGGGCGCGGAAATTCCTTGCGCGCCAGATCGTCCGCCGGTGCGTTATCGGCACGACGTGGCTCGACCGGATCCGAGGCCCGCAGCGGCTGTGGCGTGGCATTGGGAATCGAAGCCAGAAAGGAATCGACCGCGTCGGCCGGCTGCGCCGACTTAGGCCCTTTGCCCTGCAGCTGCTCGGTCAGCATATCGGCCAGGCCGATGCCGCGCTGCGACAGCGTCTGTGCCCACTGCTGATCCATGAGCGACTGATACATTTCCGAGCGCTGGCTGTTGAGCAGGCCGCTCTGCGGGATGGCATCGCGCATCTGCTTGAGCATCTTCTGCAGAAAAACGGCCTCGAACTGCTTGGCGGCCTCCTTGATGCCTTCATCCGGCGAGTTGCGTGCCGAATACTTGAGCTTGGAGACACCGTTCATGCTCAGGGCGAAATCGCCGCTCATGCCTGTGTTCGTCATCTAGATGATCTCCAGCTCGGCGTTCAGGGCACCCGCGGATTTGAGCGCTTCCAGAATAGCCATCAGATCGTTGGGCGTAGCCCCCAGGCGATTGAGCGCATCCACCACCTCGCGCAGCGACGCGCTTTCGGTGATCGTATGCAGCGTACCGCTGCCCTCCTGGACCGAGATATCGGCATTGGGCACAACCGCGGTCTGACCGCCCGACAATGCGTTCGGCTGACTGACGATCGGGTTCGAGTCGATTACCACCGACAGGCTGCCATGGGCGATCGCGGCGCTGTTGAGGGTGACGTTGCGATTCATCACGATCGAACCGGTACGCGAATTGATCACCACGCGCGGTACTTCCTGGCCCGGGGTTACGTCCAGTGCCTGCACACGGGCAAGAAACGCTACCTTGGCGCCTTCGTCCACCGGCGCGCGCAGGGTGATGGTGCGGGCATTCTTGGCGGTGGCGATATCGGAACCGAACGCCTGGTTGATGGCATTCATGGTGCGCAACGCCGTGTTGAAGTCGGCACGCTTGAGGGCAAGGTCGATTTCACCACCCATGGCAAGCTGCGTAGGCACGGTGCGCTCGATGGTCGCGCCTTCCGGGATACGACCGGCGCCGGTCTGGTTGACCTGCACGCTGCTGCCGCCCGCGCTGGCGCTGATGCCGGGAGCAAGAATATTGCCCTGGGCCAGCGCATAGATATTGCCGTCTGCGCCCTTCAAGGGCGTCATCAGCAGGGTGCCGCCGCTCAGGCTCTTGGCGTTACCCACCGAGGAAACCGTCACATCCAGCTGCTGGCCGGTGCCGGCAAACGGCGGCAGGTCGGCCGTGACCATCACCGCAGCGACGTTCTTGAGCTGCATGTTGGTGCCGGCCGGCACGGTCACACCCAGCTGGGTAAGCATGTTCTTGAGCGCCTGGCTGGTGAACGGCGTCTGCGTGGTCTGGTCGCCGGTATTGCCCAGGCCCACGACAAGGCCGTAGCCGACCAGCGGGTTGGAACGCACGCCGCTGAAGGTGGCGATATCGCCCAGGCGCGCGGCCTGGGCGGTGCCGACCATCAGCACGGCGCCGGCGAGTGCCAGCAGCAAACGTTTGCAACGGCCGATCTGGATCATGTCTTGTCTCGCTCGTAAAAGGAGGAACAAACGATTCATCAAAGAGTTAAAGCGGCGACAGGTTCAGGAACACGCGCTGCAGCCAGCCCATGCGCTGGGCCTCGTCGATATAGCCATCGCCGTAGTATTCGAGCCGCGCGTTGGCCACCTGGGTGGAGATGACGGTGCTGTCGGCCGATACCGTGCGCGGATTGACCACGCCCGAGAACAGGATGTATTCCACGCCCTGGTTGATGCCGATACGCTTCTCGCCGGCTACCTGCAGATTGCCGTTGGGCAGTACGTCCATCACGGTCACGGTGATCGTGCCGGTGAAGTTGTTGGAGGCATTCGCACCGCCGCTGCCGTTGAAGCTGTTGTCGCCGGATATATCGGTCCCCTGAGCTTCCAGCAGGCTCTGCAGCGCTTCCGGGATCTGGGTGGGCGTAAACTGGACCGACCCGTTGCGGCTGGCCTTGGCCGCCGAACTCTTGGACGCGCTCACCGCCTCATCCAGCACGATGGTGAGAATATCGCCGACCTGGGTCGGGCGCCGGTCCTCGAACAGCGGCTTGGTATAGCTGGCTCGGAAGATGGAGCCGTCGGCCGGCGGCGCCGGCGGCAGCTGCGGCGGCGCCGTGGTCGGACCTTCGACCACGTTCTTGCGCGGCAGCTGCGCACAGGCCGAAAGCACGCCCAACGCCGCCACTATGACGACCAGACGAAGAATCCGCGAAAGCAGGCGCGTGCTGGACATTGTCGGCTCGTTACAGCTGGGCCAGACGCTGAAGCATCTGGTCGGAGGTTTCGACCGCCTTGGAGTTGATCTCGTAGGCGCGCTGGGTGGCGATCATGTTCACCATTTCCTCGACCACGTTCACGTTCGAGGTTTCCACGAACTTGTGCCGTAGCAGACCCGTGCCGTTCAGGCCCGGAATGCTGTCGTTGCGCGGGCCCGAAGCCGTGGTTTCGCGATAGAGGTTGTCGCCGATGCTCTGCAGACCGGTCGGGTTGATGAACGTGGTCAGCTGCATTTGGCCCACCTGGACGTTCTCGGCCGTACCCGGCTGGGTCACCGATACGGTGCCGTCGGTGGCTACGCTGATCGACAGCGCATTTTCCGGAATGGTGATGGCCGGCTCGACCGGGAAGCCCGTGGCGGTGACCAGCTGACCGTTCTGGTCGATCTGGAACGAGCCGTCACGCGTGTAGGCGTTGGTACCGTCGGGCATCTGCACGGCAAAGAAACCGCGGCCGTCGATGGCGACATCCTTGGAGTTGCCGGTTTGCTCGAGGTTGCCCTGCGAGTGCAGACGTTCGTTGGCCACCGGCTGCACGCCGGAGCCGATCTGCAGGCCCGAAGGCAGGTTCGTCTGGACCGACGACAGCGCGCCGGGCTGGCGCATGTCCTGATAGAGCAGATCCTGAAAGACCGCGCGCGAGCGCTTGAAGCCGTTGGTCGACACGTTCGCCAGGTTGTTGGCGATGGTGTCGAGTTTGACCTGCTGGGATTCCAGGCCGGTCTTGGCAATCCAGAGTGAGCGAATCATGCGTTTTCCCTCGTTGCGCCGGACGGTATGCCCGTGCGCGATTCGTATCTAAAAAAAACCTAGCTCAGCGAGAGCAGCTTGTTGGCGCTCTGATCGTTTTCATCGATGCTGCTGATCATCTTCATCTGCATTTCGAAGCGACGGGCGTTTTCGATCATCGACACCATGGCTTCCGTGGCATCGACGTTGCTGGCCTCGATCGCGCCACTGACAACGCGTACCGTGTCGTCCGCCGCGAACGGCGCGCCGGGCGTGCCGTCTTCGTTGTTGCGCGGATGGAACAGGTTGTCGCCGCCGCGTGCGATCTGACCGGGCTCCGGGTTGACCAGCTTGAGACGCCCGATCTCGGCGATCGCATCGGGCTGATCGCCCGCACCGATGGCCGAAATCGTGCCGTCGGGCGCGATCGTGACCTGGGCCCCGAGGGGCAGCACCAGCGGTGCACCGAACTCGCTGAGCACCACATTGCCGTTGCTGCGCAGCAGGCCGGTCGAGTCCATCTGCAGCCCGCCTGCGCGGGTGTAGGCTTCCTCGCCGTTCTCGGCCTGTACCGCCAGCCAGCCCTCGCCGTCGATGGCCACATCGAGACTGCGGCCCGTGTCGGTAATATCCCCGGGGGTCAGATCGGCCCCCGGGGTGGTGCTGGCCGTGATCGCACGCGTCGCCAGACCGTCACCATTGACGGGCACGGCCCGGAACATCGACAGCTGGCCACGAAAACCCGGGGTCGAGGCGTTGGCCATGTTGTTGGCCACGACGGCCTGGCGTTCCAGGGTCTGGGTGGCGCCGCTTAGCGCGGTATAAAGCAGTCGATCCATAGCGTGACGTCCGGCGGTTGAAGCGTGCTAACGAAACGATCAGCTGCGACTAGCGCAGGTTGACCGCGGTCTGCAGGACCTGATCCTGCGTCTTGATGGTCTGCGCATTGGCCTGATAGTTACGCTGCGCGATGATCATCTCGACCAGCTGCTGGGACAGATCCACGTTGGAAGCCTCGAGGGTCGAACCCAGCAGGCTGCCGAACTGACCGGTACCGGCCACACCCAGACCGGCCTGGCCGGATGCCGCGGTTTCCACCCAGGCATTGCCGCCCACCGGGGACAGACCCTGCTCGTTACGGAAGCTGGCCAGAGCGATCTGGCCCAGGTTGATGGCCTGACCGTTGGAGTAGCTGCCACGGATCATGCCGTCCTTGCCGACGTTGATCGCGGTCAGATCACCCGACACATAGCCGTTCTGCTGCGGCGTGCTGGCAGAAAATTCCTGCGCGGTCTGCGAGGAGCCGGCGAAATCGAAGCTGAAGTTGATCGGCGCCGACCCGTTCTGCGCATTCAGGCTGTAGGACACCGACGAGCTGCCCAGCGTATCGGGCTTGTTCTGCTGACCGGCTTCGACCAGGTTACCGTTGGCGTTGAAGCTCAGGGTGCTGGCCGGCAGCTGCTGCACATAGCGGATCTGGCCGCCGGAGAAGCTGCCATCCGGGTTCGCACTCGCGCCCGATACAAAGGCGGTGTAGTTGTTGCCGCCTTCGCTGAAGCTATAACGCCCGTTGCCATTGGTCACCGGGTCAAAGCCGTTGTAGGTTTCGTTGGCATCGACCGTGCGCGGCAGGTTGGACTCATCGCCCAGCGCCATTTCGCCGTTAACGCTCCAGCTGTTGGACGCGGTCTTGGTGAAGAACAGGTTCACGCTATGCGCGTTGCCCAGCGAATCGAACACGGTGTTGGGCGTGCTCCAGTTGTAGCTTTCGGCATTGTCGGCGTTGAACGGACCCGTCTTGGTCTCGGCGCCGGCATTCAGCGCGGTGGCCAGCGAAGCCTCGGTGGTGGCCTTGGCGTTCATGCGCTCGGTCGGAATGACCAGCGGCACCGGGTTACCGCCAGCCGCCACGGTGGGCTCGGCCGCCGGATTGTTGAAGTTGGTCACGTTGTAACCGGTCAGCAGCGCGCCCTGGGCGTTGGCGATATTGCCGTCCTTGGTCTGCTGGAATTCGCCGTTGCGCGAGTACAGGGTCTGGGCGCCGTCGGTCAGACGGAAGAAACCGCCGCCGTCGATCGCGATGTCGAGGTTGCGGCCGGTGTTGTTGAGCGCACCGCCGGCAAAGTTCTGGGTCACGCCGGATACGGTGGCGCCCAGGCCGGTCTTGGCACCGGCATAGATGTCGGCGAATTCGCTGCGACCGGACTTGAAGCCCACGGTCTGCGAGTTGGCGATGTTGTTACCGATACTGCTCAGGCTGCTGTTGGCCGCGTTAAGACCGCTGACCCCTTGCGAAAAACTCATGGTGCTTTCCTCGTGATTCGAGTGTTGAGTATTGCCCGATCGCGGGCGTGATGATTGATCGATTAGCGTGCGTTTACGCCCGCAATTCGCGATACCTGGAACTAGATGATCTGGCGGATGGCGTCGAGATCGACCAGCCCCTTGTGCGGGCCGAGATCGAGCTTGGCCCCGTTGTCGCCGGCGACCACGCCGCTGACATAGCCGGTCGATAGCGGCTCGACCTGCACCGACTCGCCGTTGGGACCGACGGCCTCGATGGCAAAGCGATAGTTGCCCTTGGTCACAACGTTTCCAGAGGTATCGGTGCCATCCCAGGAGAACGACTGGGTGCCGGCCGGCTGGTCCTTGTAAGAGGATTCGTGCACCACAGTGCCGCTGCCATCGGTGATGGTGAGCTTGACCTGGCTCGCCGGGCCATCGAGATCCATGCCGAACGGCAGCGACGAGCCCTGCTCGCCCACGCTGATGTCGTTGCCCGGCACCAGTACGCCGCGCCCGATCAGGGCACTGGCCTGGAGCTGCTGCGATTTGCCGATCTGGCCGTTGATCGCGGCCAGGGTGTCGTTGAGGTCATTGATGCCGCTCACGGTGTTGATCTGCGCGATCTGCGAGGTCACCTGCGAGTTGTCCATCGGGTTGAGCGGGTCCTGGTTCTGCATTTGTGCAACCAGCAGCGTCATGAACTGCTCGCTCATGTCCTTGGCGCGGGTGCGCGACGCCGAGGTCGTGGCGGTGGAGCCGCTCGACGCATTCAGAGAACCCAGAATATCGGTAGCCATAATGATTGGACCTTGTGGTTATTCGCCGAGCGACAACGTACGCAGCGCCAGCTCCTTGCCGGTGTTGAGCACTTCGATGTTGGCCTGGTAGGAACGTGACGAAGAGATCATGTTGATCATTTCGTCGGTGGGATTGACGTTGGGCATCTGGACATAGCCCTTGTCGTCGGCCAGGGCATGCCCCGGGTTGTATTCCTGACGAAAGGGCGCATCGCTTTCGATGACGTTGGATACGCGCACGCCGCCGATGCCCTCGGCGCTGCCGGCATTGAGTTCGAACATCACCTGCTTGGCGCGGTACGGTTCGCCGTTCGGCCCGGCCACGCTGTCGGCGTTGGCCATGTTGCTGGCCGCCACGTTCATGCGCTGCGACTGGGCGGTGAGCGCCGAACCCGCGGTGTTGAAAAGATTGGAAATCGACATTCTTATCCCTCGTGGTTAGACGCTGATCAGCGCTCGGGCTGCATCGCAGCGCGCAGACCCTTGATTTGCGAGCCCAGAATCTGAAGGTTGGCGCGGTAGTGGACGGCGTTGTTCATGAACTCGACGCGTTCGACGTCCATATCCACGGTGTTGCCGTCCAGGCTCGGCTGGTAGGCGTTGCGATAGGCCAGCTGGGTGCCGTCAATGCTGCCGGGGCTTGCCGCGCTCATATGCCCGGCCGACGTGGTCTTCAACGGCACCGCCGGCGTGGCGTTATTGCCGGCGGCTCCAAGCACGCGGTCGAGTTCGGCGCGAAAATCGAAGTCCCGCGCCTTGTAGCCCGGCGTATCGGAGTTGGCGATATTCGCCGACAGCACGTCCTGGCGCTTGTCGCGCAGATCGAGTGCGTTTTTATAGAAACTCAGCGATGCTTCGAGTCGATCGAGCATGGTGGCTGCTCCCCTCATGGCCTGCAGATGGTTTTGCGAGGCTCATACTAAGAGGACGTCTGGCAAGTCCATGACCAGAACAGGCACCAATTTGGGCTCTAATTCACCGAATGGTACGACCGTCACCGGCCCTAGAATTCGCCAACACGAGATCACCGCTGCCCATACGAGCCACTACCACATGAACCCGGCCCCCGCCCGTCGCAAAGCACGCATCGCACTACGGCTTCTGGCCGTGGCGTTGTTTGGCTGCGTCACGTGGTCAGCCCAGGCCGACGACGCGGCGATGCAGCAGCTGCTGACCGATTATCTGCGCAGCCAGACGGCGGCCGAGGGCGAGGTGGACATTTCGGTGACCATGCCCGCGGTTGCCATGCCGGCATGCAACAATCCGCGACCGTTTTTGCCGGGGCGCAATCCGCGCGTTGCCGGCAATATCACGGTTGGCGTGCAGTGCCCGGGCGATCGCCCGGCCACGCGCTATTTCCAGGCGCGCGTGAACGTGATCGCCGACTACTACGTAGCCGCCCGCGACCTGATGCCCGGCGATGTGATCGGCATGGCCGATATCCGGCGCGAACAGGGCGACCTGTCGCGCCTGCCCGGCAATGTCGCGACCCGCCCGGAGGCGCTTGTCGGCATGTCGGCAAGCCGCCGCGTCGCCGCAGGGCGCGCTTTGAGCGAATCCATGGTCCATGCGCCCGTGGCGATCAAGCGCGGCGAGCTGGTACGCGTCGTGGCCGTGGGCCCCGGCTTTTCAATCACAACCGAGGGCAAGGCCCTCAATGCCGCACCGCTGGGTGGCGACGTGCGGGTGAGCACACAGGAGGGCTCGATTGTCATCGGCCGGAGCACGAACGAGAATACGGTAACGATCACGCGTTGATCCGTTGCGCGCGATATCGACGTTTCTGGATTAAAGAAATAAATCCGAGCGCCGATGTTTGCGCCATGGCACGCACAATCGTTCCAGCAGGAACGTTCGAGGAATACAGCCGTGAATATCGACCCGACCCAGAACACACCGCGTATCGTCAACACCGAGACGCGCGACATCAAGAAGACCGACGAAGCCAAAGCCGGCGCCCAGGCGCCCGCGGCAGCCGCCTCGGCCCGTTTTCAGGCCTCCGGCATTTCGGATGCTTCGCAGGATATCGACATGGCGCGCGTGAACGAGATTCGCGACGCAATCAGCCAGGGCAAGCTCGAGATCCGTTCCGACAAGATCGCCGACGGCCTGATTGCCAGCGCCCAGGCGTTGGTTTCCGGCAAATCATAACCAGGACAACATCATGAACGACCCCTTCGCGATCAATCTGCAACAGCATCACGACGCTCTGGGCGAGTTCATGACCGTGCTCGACAAGGAGCAGGCGTTGTTCACCGAGGCGCCGGTCGCCGTCGACGCTCTGGCGCGGCTGACCGAGCGCAAGGCCGCCCAGGCCAACACGCTGGAGCAGCTCGACGGCCAACGGCGGGCAATGCTGGCCGAGCGCGGCTACGACACGGGCCGTGACGGCGCCGGCCAGCTTGCCGCTTCGTTGGGCTGCGATGCCATCTGGCAGGCACTGCTCGAACGTATCGAAGCCGCGCGCGCCCAGAACCAGATCAACGGCCTGGCCATCGAAACCCGGCTGGACCACACCAATCGCACGTTGAGCTTTCTCCAGCGTGAGACGGGCCAGACCCTGTACGGGCCGAACGGGCGCACCCGTGCCTATGGCTCAAGCCACAGCCTGCGCAACGGCGTCTAGCCGAGTTGTTGGTAGGCCGACATCAAGACAGCTGACTGCGTCAGCTGTTTTCAACGTCATAGAAAAATAGACGCCGGGCGCTGCCCGGCGTTTCTGTTCAATGGCTTCGCAGCGGCTCGTCAACGGGTTTACGCCGCCGGCTGCGCCGAGAATGCGCTTACCTAGGGCGTGGCGATTGATGCCACCAGCCCGCCCAGCGAAGCTCTGCACAACCTGTCGCGGTCGCGCCGG
>DJIE01000154.1:9974-21765 GCA_002433465.1 Salinisphaera sp. UBA6602 | reverse complement strand
CAGCGCAAGCTGTTCTTCAACCTGCGCAGCTCCAAGAAGCGCCTGGGCTGGATGAACGACAAGGAAGTCCAGGCCGTGGCCGGCGATCTCGGCGTCAAGCCGGAGACCGTGCTGCAGATGGAGCGTCGCCTGTCGGGCGGTGATACGTCCTACAACGCGCTGCCGTCGGCCAACGATGAAGACAGCTACGCGCCCGAGGACTATCTGGCCGCCGACGACGGCTATGACCCGGCCTCGGATATCGAGAACGGCGACTGGCAGACCTATCAGCACGCGAATCTGTCGCGCGCCATGACCCAGCTCGACGATCGTAGCCGGGACATTCTCGAAAGCCGCTGGCTGCGGGAAGACGGCAAGATCGGCCTGCAGGAGCTTGGCGACAAGTACCAGGTCTCGGCCGAGCGTATCCGCCAGCTCGAGGTCGCGGCAATCAAGAAGCTACGGGGCGCGATGGTCACTGCGGCCTAGTTGCCCGATACGGCCTTCGTGCCGGGCCACGACGCATGACAATTGATCGCAGCAGAAGACGCCTGCTTGTGTCGGCAACGGCACTCGCAGGCGTTTCTTTTTTGCCGGCCTGGGCCCGAGCCGATACAGCAGCGGCGCTGCCGGCCGACGGCGAAGCCTTCGATTTCGAGGCCCTGGTTGCGCATGCGCGCGCCCTGTCGCAGCAGCCCTATCACGCGCCCGATGAGCGCTATGGGCAGCTGCTGGACGAGATCGGCTATGAAGCCTTCATGGGTATTCATACCCGCAAGGAGGCCGCACTCTGGGCCGATGACGCGACGCCGGTCACGGTCGAGTTTTTTCATCTGGACCAGAACGCCCGCACGCCGGTGGCGATCCATGTGGTCGAGTCCGGCCGTAGCCGACGTATTGCCTACGACAGCGATCTGTTTCGCTACGACGACCCGGCGCTGGCCGAACGCCTGCCGGCCGATCTCGGGTTCTCGGGCTTTCGCATGCTCGGCCGCGGCGATCCAGCCGGCGAATGGCTGGCGTTCAAGGGCGCCAGCTACTTTCGCAGCCCGGGCGGCCTTGATCAGTACGGTCTGTCGGCCCGAGGCGTGGCAGTCGATACCGGCTACGGCAATGACGAGGCGTTTCCCGACTTCAGCCAGTACTGGCTGATAAAACCCGAGCCGAACGCGACGACCATTACGATTTGTGCGCTGCTCGAAGGCGAGCACGTCACGGGCGCGTATCGCATCGTGCTGAGCCGGCCGAACGACGTGATCCTTGATATCGAGACCCGGCTGTTCCAGCGTCGCGATGTCCAGCGCCTGGGCATTGCCCCTTTGACCAGCATGTTCTGGTTTTCCGAAACCAACGCCCGCCGCGGCGTCGACTGGCGCCCGGAAATCCACGACAGCGACGGGCTCGCCATGACCACCGGCGATAACCAGCGACTCTGGCGTGCCCTGGTGAATCCGCCGCGCAGCCAGTACAGCGCCTTTCAGGACAACAGTCCGAAAGGCTTTGGCCTGCTCCAGCGCGATCGCGTGTTCGATCACTATCAGGATCCGGACGTCGCCTTCGAAAACCGCCCCAGCCTCTGGGTCGAGCCGCTGCACGACTGGGGTCGTGGTCATGTCGGCCTGCTCGAACTGCCCACGGACGAAGAGGTCTACGACAACATCAACGTTTTCTGGGTACCGGCGGGCAAGGCCGCAGCGGGCCACGCGTGGCATTTCGACTACCGCCTGTACTGGGGCGCCGATCAGCCCGATCCGCCGGCCCTGGCCCGGGTCATGGCCACGCGCACGGGCCGAGCCGGCGCCCCGGGCACCTATGAAGATCAGTCGGTGCTGGCACGCAAGTTCGTCATCGATTTCGCGGGCGACACACTCGACCAGCTGAGCGACGACGACCCGCCGCAGCCGAGCGTGCATGCCAGCCACGGCCGGATCGAGAATCCCTATGTCCAGCATGTCGAGCAAACCGGCCGCTGGCGGGTATTCTTCGACTGGAAAGGCGCCCTGCCACCCGACAATACCCCGGTCGATCTTCAGGCAACGCTACGCTACGGCGATCGCCAGATCGCCGAAACCTGGTTGTATGCCTACTATCCGGAGGCGCTGCCGCGCCAGCTTCATTCCGAAGACGCCACCGTCTGACGCGCGTCTGCCCCGGCCCCGCCCCGCCCCCTGAGACGGCTCAGCGACTACCGCGGGGCGTCGGGTCGTTCTGGTACGCCTCCGACGATGAGGCCTGGGCCTGCGGCGGCCCCTTGAACACCTTGGCAAAGGAATCGTCGACCGAGCGCAGGTGCAGATCCTGCTGCGGAAACGAGACCACCACGTCGTTGGCCCGAAACGCGGCGTGCATGCCTTTGTAGATCGCATGCTGCAGCGGCAGCAGGTTGTACAGATCGTGGTAGAAGATACGCGCTTCGTAGATGAGCGCGCTGTCGTCGTAACCCACGAAGAACACCGTGGGCGCAGGATTCTCGAGTGCCACCGGCTCGTCCTTGATGACGTCCATGATCAGCCTCTCGGCGAGCTCTGTATCGGTGTCCAGGGCCAGATGCACGCGCAGGATCAGGCGCGTGATGTCGTCGGTGAGCGTCCAGTTGATCACGGTTTCGGTGATGAACGTCTTGTTCGGGATCACCACTTCCTTGTTGTCCCAGTCGGTCACCGTGGTGGCACGAATACGGATACGCGACACCGTGCCCGTGAGCGTGCCGACGGTTACGGTGTCGCCCACCCGCACCGGGCGTTCGAACAGAATGACGATACCGGAGACGAAGTTGGCGAAGATTTCCTGCAAGCCGAAACCCAGGCCCACGCCGACAGCCGCCACCAGCCACTGAATCGACGACCAGCGAAAGCCGATCAGCGCAACCGCGCCGAGCATGCCGATGATTACGATCGCATACTGGAAAAGCGTGGCCATGGCATAGCGACTGCCCGCATCCATGGAAAAGCGCCGCAGGACGGTGATTTCCAGAAAGCCCGGCAGGTTGCGCCCCGCCAGTGCCGTGACCACGCCCAGCGCAAGCGCAAGCAGCAGCGCGCCGAGGGTGACCTGGGTGAGCTGGGTCCGCCCATCGACCTCGTTGGCGTATTGCCAGAGGGTGACGTTATCCAGCAGCTGGAGGGCCGGCAGCGTATCCGACCAGATCAGCCATAGCGCGGCCATGGCCAGCAGTGCGATCACCACCTTGATCAGGCCACGGGTCTGCTCGCTGATCTGGACGAGATCGATTTCCAGCGTATCGAGGTTCTCCGGGGTGCTCTCGCCGGCCGCGGCGGCGGCATCGCGGGTGGCCCTAGCCTCCCGTGCTTCTTCACGCCGGCGTAGCGCCCGCGTGAGTGCCAGCCGGCGCTCGGCAACCGTCAGCCAGCGTACGATCAGCGCATACAGCACGAAGCCGCCGCCCAGCAGACCTGCCGAATAGAAGAAGCGACTTTGTAGCTGTAACGCGGTGTAGTAGTAGCCCATGCCCGCCAGCCCGAACAACAGCAGCGGCAGCCCCACCGCGATCGGCAACCAGAGATAGCCGAGTCGCCAGGACGAGCCCTCTTCCGGATTGATCACCCCGGCGAGTTCACCGCGGGTGGGATGCAACAGGCGCCACGAGAAGGCCGCGATCATCAGCGAACTTGCCATGAACGCGCCGCGGCCGATCGTTTCACGCTTGCTGTCGTCGTCGAAGGCTTCGGTAAAGCTGATCAGCATCGTGGGAATGAGCAGCATCGCCAACAGCCAGCGCAACATCCGATACAGGCCGTGCCGGGCCTCTTCCGGCCACTGGAAATGGCTCTCGGCCAGACCGTACTTGCGACAAACCTGGGCAAAGGGCTCGAGAAAGAGCACCAGAATCGCGACCCGAATGAACACTTCCGCCACCGCGGTGGTAAACACGTCGCCGTTGGCGGATGTGCGCACCAGATAACCGGCCAGCAGGAGCGTCGCCACTGGCGGTATGAACAGCAATACGGTGGCAAGCGCCGCGCGCAGCGTGACCCAGAAGGTATCGTGCTGGACCTTGCCGACCGGCTCGGCCAGGCGCCGCAGACGGCTGCGCAGCGGCCTGCGCAGCAGCAACAGGGCAACGATCAGCGTCGCGCCGATCGCGGTAACGAACGGCCGCGCCCGGACACCGTCGACCAGCCGTTGCAGCACGCCAGCCCAGGACGACCATTTGAATGCCCAGGGCAGATCGTTGATCGCCCGGCCGAACCAGTCGAGGCCCAGGGTGCCGAACGACGGGAGCCAGAACAGACGCTCGTTGAGCAATCGATTGAATGAATCGACGGTCTGGTTGTATTCCGACGACAGCCGTCGCAGATCCCGTCCGATCTCGATGAACCGGCCTTCGGCACTGATCAGCAGATCAAGAATTTCGCGCCGATGGCGTAGCAGCGCGGCCAGCGATTGCTGCTCGCCTTCGCTGAGATCGGGGTTTTCGGCGATGAGCTGCGCCACACGCCGGTCGATATCTTCCAGATCCGCGCGCTGCTGTTGCAGCTGAAAGCGCTGCAGTTCGGCCGAGGCGATCTGCGGCTGGGTCGTATCCGTCGTGCTACGACTGGTCCCCGAGAGCAGCCCGGGGCGCGCGACTTCGCGGCGCTGGGCACGCAGGACGTCGCCCAACGCCACCGAGGAGCCGCCTATCTCCAGCTGGCGCTGAACCAGGCTCAGCCGCCGCTGGATATCGTCGACCCGGGTGTGCTGACGCACCTGTTCGTTGGTCAGCGACTCCGTTTGCGTGGTCAGCTGAGTGAGTTGGTCGGCAAGCTCGACGTTGCGCTGCGCGGCGTTGCTGACCGGCTCGGCGGCGGTACGCAGCTCGCTGAGCTTGTCTTCGCTGGCCGAGCGCAGCTCGATGGCGCTTTGATTCTGGCGCTGGCCGAGCGCCAGCTGAAGCGAGGCCAGCAATTCGGTGTCGTAGGCCTGACGCGCTTCGGTGAGCGCGCGTCGCGCTTCGAGTTCGCGCTGGCGCTCATCCTGGCTGCTGATCTCCTGCTGAAGGCGCTCGATTTCGGCGGTCAGCGCTTCGCGACGCGCGGCCAGTGCCGCGCTCTTCGCCTCCACCAGCAGACTGGGTTGGTCGCGCTCGATGGGACTGCTTTCGCCGTCCAGCGACCGTAGCGCCTCTCGTGCGTCAGCGAGTGCTTCGCGCGCCGCATCCGGGCGCTGCGCAAGGCGATTGAGCTGGTCACGCAGATCGGTCAGTCGCGCCTGGTTATCGGCCAGGCGTGAACTGGTCGCATCGACCCGGCTGGAGAGCGCGCTGGCCGACAGGTCGCTGAGCGTTTCGCTCGCCGGCGGCGTCTGGATCTGCTGGAGTTCGTCCGTCAACTCGCGAATACGTGCCGGGGCCTGTTCGGCCTGGGTACGCATACGTCGCGTTTCTTCGCGCGCGTTGCGCGCGGTTTCCAGCGATGAGATCGCCTCGCGGTAGGTATCCACCACCTGCTCGCGCAGCGCGGCATCCATATTGGTTTGCGAGGGCACGGTATCGACACGACTGCGCAGATCGTCGATTCGCTTGTCGATGCTTTGCTGGGCGTCGGCGACCTGGGCGACGGCAGACGCTGCCATGCAGCACAACAACCCGCACAGCACGAGCCCGGACAGCCGCATGGCCCCGTATCGACGCTTAAACACCGTTATCGCCATTGGGGTTCCCGCTCGGCTATCACTGGCGGGCGATTTTACGCGTTCGCATGCAGCACCGCGAACCGAAAAGCGCTCGTCCTTTGGTTGCGCTTTTCGGCGTGGCTCGCCGACGCGTTCGAACGGCACGCCGCGATACACTCGCCGCCAGCGCCGCGCAATCTACGCCGAAGCCGCACGTCTGGGCCTCTGCTTGACGATCAGTCGTCGCGGTCCGACGACGTCGAGGACGCCTGCTTTTCTGCCTCGCGACGGGCACGGGCGTCGTCGATGATCTCGAACATATCGGTGCCGAACTCGCCGATTTCCCGGTTCACGCCGCGAATCACATCGTAGATGCTGGCGTCGTCAGGGTTTTTCGCCGGTGTCGCTTCGGGCTTTGTCTGGCCACGCAAACGCCGCGCCCTCGCGACGACGTAACCGCCGATCAGGCGATGCACGTTTTCCACGCGCAACGCGGCCGAGTCGAAGCTCGACTCGGCCGAGTCCTTGAGTGTTTCAAGCAGCTTTAGCATAAACCGGCGCATCCGTGGATGTCGTTGGCTCCAGCGTATTGCGTTTACGACGATGCGGCAACGACATGCGCAGAATGCGCTTGACCACGCCGCCGAACTGCTTGGTGAGCGGTCCGGTGTTGTAGTTAAGACCATAGCGCTCGCAGATTTCCTGAATCTTGGGCGCGACCTCGCGATAGCGGTGCGACGGCATGTCAGGGAACAGATGATGTTCGATCTGATAGCTCAGGTGGCCCGACAGGATATGAAACGGCACGCTGCCGGTCAGGTTGGACGAACCGAGGAGCTGGCGCAGATACCACTGGCCGCGGGTTTCGTCCCGGGTTTCTTCCACGTCGAACATTTCCACCTCGTCGGTGAAATGCCCGCAGAAGATGATCAGGAACGACCACAGGTTGCGGTTCAGGTTGGCCGTAATATTGCCTGCCAGCACCGGCGCGAACATCGGCCCGGCCAGCGCCGGAAACAGCACGTAATCCTTGAGCACCTGCTTGCGCGCCTTGGCCCAGATCTCGCGCGCCTGAACGGCGGCTTCCTTGAAGGTCTTGTCCTTGCCCAGGCGCTCGACTTCCAGATCGTGCAGCGCAACGCCCCACTGGAAGAAGGTGGCCAGAGTGGCCGCGGTCAACGGCTGGGCGAGATGCTGGGGCCGCCAGGCCTGGTCCTCGCTCATGCGCAGAATGCCGTAGCCGACATCGCGATCCAGATCGACGATGTTGGTGAAGGTGTGGTGCATGTAGTTGTGCGAATGCTTCCACTGATGGGCCGGGCAGGTGTTGTCCCAATCGTAGGTCGCGGAGTCGATGGACGGATCGTTCATCCAGTCCCACTGACCGTGCATCACGTTATGCCCGATCTCCATGTTTTCGAGAATCTTGGACAGCGACAGCAGTCCGACGCCGCCGAGCCATGCGGGCGGCAGGAAACCCGCCATCAGCAGCGCCCGACCGGCGACTTCGCTATAGCGCTGGGTCTTGAGAATATTGCGGATATAGCGGGCATCGCGCTCACCGAGATCATTCATGACCTCGTCACGAACCGCATCGATTTCGCGGCCGAAGGCTTCGATATCGGCCTTGCTCAGGTGTGTGGGCTTACCCATGTGATACTCCATGACGCCGTGGCGTCGATCGTGAGAATTAGTTATAACCGCGGTCGAACGCGTGAACTAGAGTTCGACCGCCACGTCGCCCGCGGCGGCGTGGATACAAAGCTGTATGTCGCTGTCGCGCACGTCGCGAACCCGGTTGGTGCGCAGGTCGCGTACGCTGCCTTCGGCCACGCGGCACTTGCAGGCATGACAGATGCCCATGCGACAGCCGTAGTTGGGCTTCAGGCCCGCGCCCTCGGCCACTTCCAGCAGCGAACCGCTTTCGCCCGAGGCGGCGATATCGCTCTTGAGAAAACGCACCGAACCTTCGCCGTGGGCGGCTTCGCGGCGGGTCGCCGCAAACTGTTCGCGATGCAGCGGCCATTCGCTGGCAGCTGCCACCAGCGGGTCGGCTACGTCCATGAAGCCCGCCGGGCCGCACAGCCAGGTCTCGCGCGTAGCCAGATCGGGAACCAGCCGCCGCAGCGACGCCTCGTTAATCCGGTCGCCCCCGTCGGCGGTGAATACCGTTTCGACCCGCAGCCCGTGCTGGCGCTGTGCGAGCGCTTCGAGTTCAGCCGCATAGATCATGTCCGTGCGCGTACGGGCGTAGTGAACGAAGACCACATCGCGTAGCCGGTCATTCGCGATCCAGTGGCGCAGCACGCTCATCACCGGGGTAATGCCGCTACCGGCGCTGAGCAGCAGGGCCGGCTGGGCCGTGCCCGGCTCGGGATAGAAGTCGCCCTCGGCCGGGCTTAAATAGACCAGCTGACCGCGCGCGGCGTGGTCGACCAGATAGTTGCTCACCCGACCGTCGCCGTTACGCTTGACCGTAATTTCCAGCGTTTTCTGATCCGGCGCGCTGGCCACGGAAAAACAGCGGCTGTGGCGCACGCCGTCGAGATCCACGCCGAGCAGCACGTGCTGACCCGGCCGATGGCCTTGCCAGTTGTCGTTCGGCTCGATGTACAGGGTCACGCTATCCGGCGTCTGGCGCACGGCATGGATCACCCGACCCCGGGGCTCGGAGAGCGACAGCCGCCCGTCGATGAGGGCCAGATAGTCGTCCACGGACAGCGGGCTGGTCAACGCACCGACCACCGAACTACCGAGGACCTTCTTCACGACCGGGTTCATCGACACTTCCTCATGAATGTGAACACGTGTACACTTTAGGTCGGTCGCAACCCCCAAGTCAACACTTGTTCACAACACGTTCTGCGATTCTGCTCCAACGCGCCGCCGCCTGCTGTTTTCAAGCGGCCCGCAAGCGGCTAAGGTCGCTCCCCATGCCCGTAATGCATCCATGCCCCGACCCTCGCCCGTCATGAGCCGCGACGAGAAAGTGCCCTATTCACGTGCGCGCGGCGCACCGCGTCGCGGCGAAGCGCGCGAAGCGCTCATGCACGCCGCCCTCGAGCTCGTCTCCAGTGAAGCGAACTTCTCGGCGATTTCGCTGCGTCGTATCGCACGCCAGGCCGGCGTGGTTCCTACCGCTTTCTATCGGCATTTCGAGGATCTTGACGCGCTCGGTCTGACCCTGATCGAGGACACCTTCCGTTCGCTGCGCCAGATTCTCGGGGATGCGTCGCTCGCCTCCATGCCGCTGAAAGGGCTGGTACGCTATTCGGTAGAGCTGTTCGCCCACTACGTGCGCGACAATCGGCTGCTGTTCCAGTTCGTGGTCAAGGAGCGATTCGCGGGCACGGTGGCCATGCGCGAGGCCATTCACAACGAAATCGTGCTGCTCACCCATGCGCTGGCGTCCGATCTGGCCCGCTTCGACGAGTTTTCGCATATTTCGCAGGACGATCTGCGCGTGATCTCGGACCTCGTGGTCAATACGGTCATCACCCTCTCCGAGCGCATTCTCGACGTCGACCCGGACAATGCGGAAGACGATGCCCTGATGCTGCGAGCAGAAAAGCAGCTGCGGTTGATCTTCATGGGTGTCGGTCGCTGGGAAAGCCAGCCTGGCTGAACGCCCGCATCAATGATCCTATGCAACGAGGCCCGCGCGTGGACACGCGGAATCGCAATGGCAGGCATACCGATCGCACCGCAGGTGTTTTCGAAGGTCTGATCGCTTTTCCCATCACGCCGCTGGATCGTGCGGGCCGGGTGGATACCGAGGCACTGGCGGCGATTCTCGAGCCGCTCGTCCAGTCCGGTGTCGATGCGATTGGCGTATTGGGCAGCACCGGATCCTACGCCTATCTGAATGCCGGGCAGCGCCAGCACGTCATCGAAACGGCCGTAGCGCATGTGGGTGGGCGCCTGCCCATCATCGCCGGTATCGGCGCATTGACCCAGGCCGACGTTCACCATCATGCGCAACAGGCATGCGCGCTCGGCGCAGACGGTCTTCTACTGGCGCCGGTTTCCTATATCCCGTTGCGCGAGGTGGAGGTCGAGCACCTTTTCCTGGCGGTCGCCGATGCCGTCGATCGCCCGATCTGTATTTATAACAATCCTAGTACGACCGGGTTCGACTTCACCACGACCTTGCTCGCACGGCTGGCCGAACACCCGTCTATCACCGCGCTGAAACAGCCGGCACCGTCGCATGATGCACAGGCGCGTCATCTGGCCCTGCAAAAGCGGTTCGGCGAGCACCTGGAAATCGGTTACAGCGGCGACGAACTGGCCCTGGAGCCGCTGGTCGCCGGTGCCCGCAGCTGGTATTCGGTCATGGCAGGCGTATTCCCCGGTGTGTTCTGTCGAATCATGCAGGCGATCCAACAGGCCGATTACGCGACCGCCCGTTCCTGCCATGCCCAGCTGCAACCGCTTTGGGATGCATGTCGCGCCTATGCAAGCTATCGGGTCGCCCATGAGGCCATCGCCCTGATCGAGCGCGCGGCGCCGGTCATGCCGGCGCCACTACAACCGCTGTCGACCCACGAACGTGAAACAGTACGGCGCGCGCTTGCAGCCAGTCAGCTGCTCTGAACAGGTTCGAGCCGAGGGCTACTCGGACAGACGCGACTGCACGCGTTCCATGATCTCCGGCACCAGCGACAGGCCCCACTCGCGGCCGAGCGCGAGTGATTCGGTGAGCAGCTCGGGCGACACGCGTACCAGCTTCTGGCCGAGCGGCGATTGGTAGAACTCGACCAGCTGGTTGAGCTCGAAGATATTGAAGTGCTTTTCATACACCGGGTAGAGCACGGAATACAGCGCATCGCCGGACTCGATACGCTCGCGGATGACCGCCGTGGCTTCCTGACGGATCACGCGCATGGTGGCCGGGTCCATATCCGGGCGAAACAACGCCACGGCGTTGGCCACGCGATCGATGAACTGGCGCGAGAAGATCGCCTCCAGCTGCTCGGCATCGGTGAGCGCGATCAGCTCACGGATGACGTCGTCCTTGTCCTGTTGCGCGGCCGCGCTGCCCGACGAGGGCGCATGGCCCGCCGCCGGGGTCCCGCTCTGGGCCAGCACGGGCGGCCCACAAAGCAGCAGGAACAGCGCGGGCGCGAGCCATCGGCCCGCGCCGCGCAGACGATGGGTGCTAGGCAGCTTCAGGGGAGCCGACGTTTTCATGGAAGAATCGTCCTTCGGTGGTTTCGGCAATAATACCGGCCCGAATGACGAAATCCCCGAACGGTTCGCCGGCTTCGCGCTCGGCGGCGTACTGCTCGATGATCGGGGTCAGCTCCGCCAGAATTTCCTGCTCGTCGATGTTCTCGCGGTAGAGCTTGTTCAGGCGCGCGCCATCATGACCGGCGCCAAGATACAGATTGTATTTGCCCGGTGCCTTGCCCACGAAACCGATCTCGCCAAGGAAGGGGCGCGCACAGCCATTCGGGCAGCCGGTCATGCGGATGACGATCGGCTGATCCTTGATGCCGGCATCGGTGACGATCTTCTCGATCTTGGTGACCAGGGTGGGGAGATAGCGCTCGGATTCGGCCATGGCCAGCGCACAGGTCGGAAAGGCGACACAGGCCATGGCGGAATGACGCAGCGTCGAATATTTCTGGCCGTCGTCGAGGCCGTAGTGGGCCACCAGTTCCTCGACCGCGGCCTTGTCCTCGGGCTTGACGTTGGCAACAATCACGTTGTGATTGCCCGTCAGCCGGAACTCGCCGGTATGAATCTTGGCCAGTTCGCGTAGCGCGGTCATGAGCTTGTAGCCGGGCGGGCCCTGATACTGACCGTAGTGGGCAGTGCCGTTGTCGTCGAAATCGGCGATACGGCCGTTTTCGATGAACAGGGTAAGGTGCCAGTTGCCGTTATCGCCCTCGGCCCAGCCAAGCGGATCGCCGTTGCGCTCGAACTTGTATTCGCGTGCCGGCTTGAGCTTGATGCCCGCGCGTTCGTCGAGCTGCTCGTGGATCCAGCCCAGGCCGTGGTCGTCGATGGTGTACTTGAACCGGGCATGCTTGCGGTTGACGCGATCGCCGTGGTCGCGCTGGATCTTGACCAGTTCCTCGACCACCTCGAGCGTGTCTTCCGGCGTGGCGAAACCGATCACCGAACCCAGGCGCGGATAGGTCGCCTCGTCGCCGTGGGTCGAGCCCATGCCGCCGCCGATGGCGATATTGAA
>DJIE01000154.1:674-9580 GCA_002433465.1 Salinisphaera sp. UBA6602 | reverse complement strand
TTTTCCGGCGGAATCGCAATGGCGATCTTGAACTTGCGCGGCAGATAGGTCGTGCCGTAGATCGGCTCGTGGTCCTCGCCCTGCGGCGGCTGCTGCAGGAAGATTTCTTCATAGGCACGGGATTTCCAGGCCAGATGTTCGGAAATCTTCACCGACCAGTCGTGCACTTCGCGATGCAACGCGGACAGATCGGGGTTGGCCGAGGCCATGACGTTGCGATTGACGTCGCCACAGGCACCGCGGGCATCCACGCCTACCTCGTAGGCGCCCTGGAGCAACGGCCGCAGGTGCTTCTTGAGCACGCCGTGGTACTGAAACGTCTGACGGGTGGTCAGGCGCAGCGTGCCATTGGCGTAGCGATGGGCCAGTTCGTCAATCTTGAGCCACTGCTGACCCGTGACCACGCCTGCCGGTAGACGCAGGCGCAGCATGAACTGGTAATGCGGCTCCAGCTTGGAGGCCTTGCGCTCGGAGCGCAGGTCGCGATCGTCCTGCTGGTAGAAGCCATGGAACTTGGTCAGCTGGGTATCGTCTTCGGCGATCGAACCCGTGAGTTCATCGGCCAGCCCTTGCGCGATGGTGCCCCGCAGGTAGTTGCTGGCGATCTTGATGTGTTCGACGGCGGACAGTTCTTTATCGCTCATGATGGCACTCGGAATCGGTGGTGTCGGTAAAGCAGAGCGCGTGACACGCGGGCGCTGCTTAATAGACGTCGCGCTGGTAGCGCTTTTCTTTCTGCAGGTTCTTGAGATAGTCGGCGGCGCCGTCGGCGTCGAGACCGGCGTTCTCGCCGATCAGCTCGAGCAGCGCTTCATGCACGTCGTGGGCCATGGCATTGGCATCGCCGCAGACATACACGGTCGCGCCGCGCTCGATCCACTCGAAGACCTCCTTGCCGGCCGCACGAATCTTGTCCTGTACGTAGATCTTTTCTTCCTGGTCGCGCGAAAACGCCACGTCCATGCGCGTAAGCAGGCCTTCCTTGCGCCAGCGCAGCCAGTCGGTCTGATAGTAGAAGTCGGTCAGAAAATGCTGGGCGCCGAAGAACAGCCAGTTGTCGCCGCCGGCCTCACGCTCCTCACGCTCTTCAAGAAAGGCACGAAACGGTGCCACGCCGGTACCCGGGCCGATCATGATGATCGGCGCATCGTCGTTGTCGGGCAGCTTGAAGTTCTTGTTGTGATCGATATAGATCGGCAGCTTCACGTCTTCGCTGCGATCGGCCAGCTGGATCGACGCCACGCCGCTGCGGGCCCGTCCGAAGGTCTCGTAGCGCACCGCCGCCACGGTGAGATGGATCTCATCGGGGTTGGCGGCATGGCTGGAGGCGATCGAATACAGCCGGGGCGGCAGTTTGCGCAGCAGGCGTACGAAATCCTGGCCGGTCATGGCCGCAATCGGGTAGTCCTCGACCAGATCGATCAGGAATCGCCCGTGCATGTACTCCGCCAGCGCTTCGCGCTGATCCTCGGCGAGCAGCGCGTCCAGCGATTCATTCTGGGCCTGGACGGCATACTTCTCGATCAGCGGGCGGGTAAGCGTGGTGATTTCGTACTGATGCGTAAGCGCGTGCTGAAGCGTGACTTCGCCATCGATCCCGGTGACCTTTTCCTCCGGCGACAGATTCAGCGCGGCGATCAGCTCCTCCACCACGGCCGGGTCGTTCTCGGGAATGATGCCCAGCGAATCGCCCGGCTCCCAGACGAGGCCGGAGTCTTCGGTGTCCATCTCGATATGGTGGACTTCCTTGTCTGACCCACGGCCGTTGAGGACGACGTTCTCGAGCACTTCCGCCGAGTACGGGTTCTTGCGCGAATAGCTCGTCGTGCCGGCATCCGGGGCCGCAATGGCGCCGGGCATGGCCGTAACCGTGGGATGCGGCGTCTCGCCGCCGCCCAGCTCCTGCTTGTACTTGTCGATCGTGCTTTCGATCCAGGCTTCGGCGGCCTCGTCGAAATCCACGTCCAGATCCACGCGATCGGTCAGGCGCGTACCGCCCAGCTTCTCCAGCTGGGCATCGAAATCCTTGCCGGTCTGGCAGAAGTGCTCGTAGCTGGTATCACCGAAGGCCAGCACCGAAAACTTCAGGCCGTCGAGCTTCGGCGCCTTCTTGCCATAGATGAAGGCATGCAGCTCCTCGGCGTTGTCCGGCGGATCGCCTTCGCCATGGGTCGAAACACAGACGACGACGTTCTTCTCTTTCTTGAGGTCCTTCGGCTTGTAGTCGAGCATGTCGTAGGCGGTGGCATTCAGCCCTGCCGCCTCGGCGCGCTCGCGCAGGGTCTCGGCGATATCTTCGGCGTTACCCGTCTGCGAACCATAGAGAATGGTCAGCGGCTCGCTGGCATCGCCCTGGGCGGCGGGCGCGGCGGCCTGCGCCGGCGCTGCCACCTCGCCGGCGACGGCGGTGGCGTTAATGCCGGCCAGATAACCGCTGATCCAGGTCACCTGCATCGGCGTAAGCGTCTCGATCAACGCCGACAGTTGCTGGGCCTGCTGGGCATCGAGCGGGCTGGTGTGTTCTTGAATGGGGGTGACCTTCATCAACAATCCGCAAAAGGTGGGTTCTTCAGACCGCCGGCCTGAGCCGCGCAGGGTAGCCGGCCGCGATCTATCTTAAAACGTCTGAATTTTTATTTTCTTATAACTTTTCAACATAGGCATACCTGCCGCAGTCATGCTCGCTGCTCGCAGGGCGCCGCATTATACCCGTCGCGGCCCTCCCGGTCTTAGTGTGGGCACGCAGAGGGGGCGTGCCCAGGCTGACACGCGAGCGCACGGCCGGTAGATACAGGACCGGCCGACCGGAGATCACCGCAGCGCGTGCTCAACGCGACGGCTGCCGGCGCACGGGCGCGTTCCCGGGCTGTGCCGCGCTGCGCCACGGGCGACCTGTGCCCCACGGCTCTGCTACGCTTCGCGCATGCACCGTCTTGTCCTGATCTGCGTGGCCGTCGTACTCAGCGGCTGTGTCACCGCGCCGCCGCGCTCGCCCGGCAACGTCTGCGATATCTTCTACGAGAAGAACGGCTGGTTCGATGCGGCGGACTCCGCCTTCGATCGCTGGGGCGCGCCGATTCATGTCCAGATGGCGATCATCTATCAGGAATCGGCCTTTGTCGGCGATGCACGCCCGCCGCGCCGGCGGCTGCTGTGGTTCATTCCCTGGACGCATATCACCTCGGCCTACGGCTACACCCAGGCGCTCGACAGCACCTGGGACTGGTACAAGACCGACACCGGCAACGGCTGGGCCAGTCGCGACGATTTCGGCGATGCGACCGACTTCGTAGGCTGGTACGTGGCCAAGAGCAACGCCATGCTCGGCATTTCCAAATGGGATGCGTATAGCCAGTATCTGGCGTATCACGAAGGCCAGACCGGTTTTAAACGCGGCAGCTATCGCCGCAAACCGTGGCTCGAGCGTACCGCCGGCCGGGTCAACGCCCGCGCCGACCGCTATGCCGGTCAGCTGCGCGGCTGTCGCGCCGATCTGGAAAATCCCGGCCACTGGTGGTGGCCTTTCTGAGCCGGGTCTTGCCCGATCTTGCCTGCCCTTATGCCAGAAAACGATATGCAGCAATTACACCAGTTGGCCGACCTGATGCTCGCGATCGAACAGAGCATGCGCGCCGCCGATCTCTGGCATGCGAGCGCGCCCTCGCCGGCCGCAATGGCCAGCCGTACGCCGTTTTGTGCCGATACGCTCGCGTTCAGCGAATGGCTGCAGTTCGTATTCATTCCGCGCATGCGCGAAATCATCGAACACAACGGCCCGCTGCCCGGGGCGAGCGCAATCGCGCCATTGGCAGAAGAAGCGCTAGCCGAACAACCGGGCAAGCAGGCGGTGGTGGATCGGCTGCGCGAATTCGACCGCGCCATCGGCGGGCCGAAACGGGCCTGATCAGACGCCGAAGATTACCGGCACGTAGTGGTCGACGAGCAGCGCGCTGAACAGCGCCATGAGATAGAGAATGGAGTAGGCGAAGGTACGCATCGCCAGCCCCGGCTTCGGCGCGTACTTGAGCCGAACCGCATAGACCAGAAACCATCCCGATAGCCCGATCGCGCACAGCAGATACAGCGGACCGCTCATGCCGGTCACGAAGGGCAGCAGCGACACGATGAACAGCAGCACGGTGTAGAGCAGCACCTGCGTGCGGGTGTACTCGAGGCCATGGGTGACGGGCAGCATCGGAATATCCACTTCGGCATATTCGCGGTGGCGCTCGATCGCCAGCGCCCAGAAGTGCGGCGGCGTCCAGATGAAGATGATCAGAAACAGGATGAGGGCATGCGCGTCTACCGAGCCGGTCACCGCGGCCCAGCCCAGCAGCGGCGGCGCCGCACCCGCAGCCCCGCCGATCACGATGTTCTGGGGCGTGGCGCGCTTGAGATAGACCGTATAGACGCCCGCGTAGCCCACCAGCGTGACCAGCGTAAGCCAAGCCGTTAAGGGGTTGACCAACCAGAGCAGAATCGCCATGCCCAGAAGGCCGATCGCAGCGGCGAAGCGCGCCGACTGGGCCATGTCCAGATGGCCGGTAACCAGGGGTCGCTTGCGCGTTCGCGCCATGCGCTGGTCGGCTTTGCGATCGAGCATCTGATTGACCGCAGCCGCCGAGGCGGCCATCAGTCCGATGCCGAGCGTACCGAACAGCAGCGCGTCGATCGGCACCATGCCGGGCGTGGCCAGGAACATGCCTACCATCGCCGTAAACACGATCAGCAACACCACGCGCGGCTTGCACAGCTCGTAGTAGTCCGACAGCCGCTGGGAGAGCGTCGAACGATCGAGCGTTGTTGAGCCGGAGGAGCTAGACATGAGCGCGCGCTTTCCAGACTGCGTGGTTGATGGCAACTAGCGTCAATAATAACAGGGCAGCGCCTCCGTTGTGGGCCACGGCCACCGGCAGCGGCAGGTGGAACACCACCACTGAGATACCGATCGACACCTGCAGCGCCAGTGCCGCGATCAGGATCGCGGCCATACCGCGCCAGCGCCGGTCGACCCTGCCCTGCTGCCAGAGCAGGCCGGCGAGGCCCAGCATGACCACGGTGATGGCGACTGCGCCCAGCCGATGCGCCCAGTGAATGGTTGCACGCGGCACGCTGTCGAGGATGCCGTATTCGTAGTTGATCCCGAGGCCGTGCCAGAGGGTGAAGGCGGTAGACCAGTCGGTCGGCGGCCACCAGTAGGTCTGGCAGGTCGGGAAGTCCGGACAGGCCATGGCCGCATAGTTGGTCGAGGTCCAGGCGCCGAGAAATATCTGGCCTATCAGCAAAGCCAGCGCGGCGCCGGCCGCGACACGCAGGCCGCGGCGCATGGCCAGGCCATAGCCTTCGAACAAGGCGCCCTCGCGAAACAGGCACCAGCCCAGCAAAGCGAACGTCGCCATCCCGCCAAGCAAGTGAGCGGTCACAATCAACGGCTTGAGCAACAGAGTCACAGTCCACATGCCCAGCAGCGCCTGAAATACCACAAGTGCGAGAATCACCCAGGGCAGTCTGCGTTGCTGGTGTGGGTTGCTGGTGCGTTTGAGGGTGAGCAGCGCCATCGCCAGAATCAGCAGACCGAGGGTGCCGGCCGCATAGCGGTGAATCATCTCCTTCCAGGCCTTGGGCGCCTCCACGGGGCGATGAGCAAAGCGTTCATTGGCCCGGGCCACGTCGGCCTCGGCGGTCGGCACGTCGAGATGCCCGTAGCAGCCCGGCCAGTCCGGACAACCGAGCCCGGCGTCGGACAGCCGCACGAAAGCGCCAAGCGTCACCACGACGAAGGTCAGGCAGATCGTAATCAGAATGAGACGAAAACGCGTCATGACAGTGTCCCGGTCTAACCGATATGGGAGAGCTTGAGCAGGTGCTTGACGTCCTTGAACAGCGCCGAGCCATCGCCGCCGGGCGGATAGTAAAGCATCCAGTTGCCCAGCGGATCGACGAGGTAGACCGTGCCCGGCGTGGCTGCATCCTGGCTTTCGAACATCGCGCGAAAGTCATCCAACGGCCCGCGATAGAGACTCAGGTCGGGCTGTTCCGGCATGGCCGGCAGGGTCTGTGAATCGGTAAGCAGTATCCGCTGCACCCGCGTGGCGCGGCGGTGCAGCAGCGCGCGGATCTGGCGCGTTTCCTTCAACGACTCGACGCATGCATCGTCGCAGCCGCCGGGGGCGACCTGCAGGATCGTCCATTTCTGCTCGAACAGGGCACCGCTGGGCACGGTTTCGCCGGCCGCATCCGTAAGCGTGATGTTGGGCACGCGCTTGGCCGGGTCGATCAACGTACCGCCGTTGGTGCCCGCCGCGCCGTATGACAGGCCGTAGTAGAGCACATAGGCCAACGCCAGCGGGCCCACGAAAACCATCATCACGCCAAGCAGCTTGAGACGCGCGCGTGTCTTTGTCGTCATCGGATACGCCTTAAATTCAGAACCACGAAAATCACCGCTACCGCGCACGCCATGGCGAACCACTGCAGCGCATAGCCAAAATGACGCACGGGCGGCATCTGCTCGAACTGGTTCTGCCAGTTGCGGGCAAATCCGCGCGGATCCGCCTCGTCGAGCAGCAACAGCCCGTTGGCAACATCGCCTTCGTACTGGCAGCGCAGCTGTTCGATGTCGGGATAGTTGAGCACCCGCGGCCAACCCTCGAGCCGACATGCCGCGTCTCCGCCCAAGCGCATGCCGGGCCGCGGCAGATCGCGCCAGACACCCTTCATCGTGACTTCACCGGCAGGCGCCGCCGGATCCGGGGGCTCGGCGCGCCCGCCGGGGCCGAGCGGCACCCAGCCGCGGTCGACCATCACCCGTCGACCGTTGGCCAGTACCAGCGGTGTCCACACGTGATAGCCGATTCGCTCGTTGCGCACCTGATTATCGAACAGCACCTGCCGGCGTGCATCCAAACGCCCGGTCAGCGTGTAACGAAGCCCATAGGCCGGCGTCGCGCCGTCCTCGCCACGCTCGACCTCAAGAAAGTCCCGTGCCGGGCTTTTGCCGGCAGCCTGGCGCTGCGCTAGCATCGCCTGCTTGCTCTCGCCGCGCTGTATCTGCCAAATGCCGAGGCTGGACAAAGCGGCCATGCCTAACAGTACGATCACCCAACCCCACAAAGGGGGCGCGAACCGATAGCGCCCTAAGCGCATATGGTCAAGATATTCATCGTCGTGTTCCTGTTCGCCATCATCGCGGCCCTGGGGTCGGGACTGGTGTTTCTCGTACGCGACAGCGGCGATACCAGACGCACGGTCAAGGCCCTGACGTGGCGCATCGGCCTGTCGCTGGCGCTGATCGGCCTGCTGGTGATCGGTTATTTAACCGGTATCGTACAGCCGCACAATCTCGGCCAGTAGCCGGCCTTGCATCGCAACGACAACGGGCGGCCCGCGTCGGGCCGCCCGGATCAGGCTGCGATTGCTTCGGCGGGCTTCGTCCTATCCGTTCAAAGGATATAGACGAAGATAAACAGGCCGAGCCAGACCACGTCGACAAAATGCCAATACCAGGCGACGGCCTCGAAGCCGAAGTGGTCATGGGAACTGAAGTGGCCCTTCAGACAGCGCAGCAGAATAACGATGAGCATGATCGTGCCCAGCGTCACGTGCATGCCGTGAAAACCGGTCAGCAGGAAGAAGGTCGAGCCGTAGATGCCCGAACCCAGGGTCAGACCGAGATGCTCGTACGCCTCGATATACTCGACCGCCTGCCAGTACAGAAAGAAGGCGCCTAGCGCGGCCGTGGCAGCCAGGCCCAGGCAAAGCTTCCAGCGGTTGTCCTCTTTCAGGCCCCAGTGTGCCCAGGTGATGGTCACCGAGGACGTCAGCAGCAGCAGCGTATTGATCAGCGGCAGGTGCCAGGCGTTGACGGTTTCGAACTCGCCGCCAATATTGCCCGGACCGTTGGTCGGCCATGCGCCCTCGAACTGGGGCCACAGATAGACGTTGGTGAAGAACTTCTCGCCCTCGCCGTTCAGCCACGGCAGCGCGATCATGCGGGTATAGAACAGGGCCCCGAAGAATGCCGCGAAGAACATCACCTCGGAGAAGATGAACCACATCATCGCGTAGCGGTAGGTACGATCTTCCTGGACCCCGTAGGCGCCCGTGCGGTTTTCATGCACGACGTCCCGAAACCAGATGAACACCATGACCAGCACCATCGCCAAGCCAATGGCGGCCAGGTATGGCGCCACCCCGGTATGGCCGTTCAGCCAGAAGCCGGCCCCGCCCAGCATGAGGAACAGCGCAACCGTGAGCATGAACGGCCACGGCGACGGTTCCGGTACGTAATACTTGTGGTGTTCGCTGGTATGCGTGGCCATAACGATCGATCCTTGCTTCTATTCTTGCTGCCTTACGCCCGGTTGAAGGGCTCGGCCGTTGCAGGGCACGCCGCAGCGCGCCCCTCTCCCCTGACTACTTTCGGCTAGCGTGCCGCCATCTCGAAGAAGAAGGCGACGTACACGCCGACCGCGATGCCCGCCAGGGCGATCGCGAGCAGCGCGTTCTTGCGTTTGGGCGACATAAGGAGCAGCCCGCCCGCTTACGCCAGCTCGCGCGGGTCGATCTTCGGCGGCTGCTCGAAGGTGTGGTACGGCGCCGGCGAGGGCACCGTCCACTCGAGCCCGCGGGCGCCTTCCCAGACGCGACCCGTGGCTTTCTTACCCGAACCGCGCATACACATGATCATGTTGTAGATGAACACGAACTGCCCGAGGAAGAACAGCAGTGCGCCCAGCGACGAGATCATGTTGAAATCGGTGAACTGCACCGCGTAATCCGGGATACGACGCGGCATGCCGGCCAGACCCAGGAAGTGCTGCGGGAAGAACAGTACGTTGATCCAGACCGCACTCCACCAGAAATGGAACTGGCCGAGCTTCTCGTTGTACATCACGCCGGTCCAC
>DJIE01000154.1:0-545 GCA_002433465.1 Salinisphaera sp. UBA6602 | reverse complement strand
ACACGAACTGCCCGAGGAAGAACATCAGCGCGCCGATCGACGAAATGACGTTGAAGTCGGTGAACTGGGTGGCGTAGTCCGGGATACGACGCGGCATGCCGGCCAGACCCAGGAAGTGCTGCGGGAAGAACAGCACGTTGATCCAGATCGCGCTCCACCAGAAGTGGAACTGGCCGAGTCTTTCGTTGTACATCACGCCGGTCCACTTCGGAATCCAGTAGTAGATCGCAGCGATGATGGAGAAGATCGCACCCGGCACCAGCACGTAGTGGAAATGGGCCACCACGAAGTAGGAGTCGTGATACTGGAAGTCCACCGGCGTGAGCGCGAGCATCAGCCCGGAAAAGCCGCCGATGGTGAACAGCACCACGAAGCCGAGGGCAAACAACATCGGCGTTTCGAAGGTCATCGAGCCGCGCCACATGGTGGCGACCCAGTTGAACACCTTCACGCCCGTGGGCACGGCGATGAGCATGGTCGCGAACATGAAGAACAGTTCGGCCGAGACCGGCATACCCACCGTGAACATGTGGTGCGCCCAGACG
>DJIE01000108.1:2349-2502 GCA_002433465.1 Salinisphaera sp. UBA6602 | reverse complement strand
CGGCTCGCGGCTGACGATCGGGTAGTAGAGCATCTGGGCGGCAATCATCTCGCCGAGCATCTCGTCGTTGGGCAACGTCTCGGAGAGCAGCTGGCGATAGGCCAGATCGTTCTCGTGGCGCACACCGTGCAGCACGATGACGCGTTCGAAGCG
>DJIE01000108.1:1833-1987 GCA_002433465.1 Salinisphaera sp. UBA6602 | reverse complement strand
AACGGCGCCAGGCCCGTGCCGGTGGACATGAGATAGAGATTGCGACCCGGATGCAGATCGCTGATCAGCAGCGTGCCCGTCGGCTTGCGGCTGACCAGCAGTTCGTCGCCCTCTTTCAGGTGCTGCAGCTGCGAGGTGAGCGGGCCGTCCGGCA
>DJIE01000108.1:0-1505 GCA_002433465.1 Salinisphaera sp. UBA6602 | reverse complement strand
CTTGATGCTGAAGAACTCGAGATGGTCTTCGTAGTTGGGCGAGACAATGCTGTAGGCGCGCAGCAGCGGCTTCTTTTCCTGCTGCAGACCGATCATCACGAACTGGCCGTTCTCGAAACGCAGGGCACGATCGCGGGTGGTGGTGAAACTGAACAGCGAATCGTTCCAGTGATGCACGCTGAGTACGCGTTCGGAGTTCAATGCAGCCATGATCTGAGTGTTTCCGTACTTGAATCAGTCCGCCGTGGCGATTGCACGCGCTACGGCGACATCGAGCTGTTGCTGTCGAGACAATGGGCGCGCCGCGCGCGATTCCAAGCCAATAACGCCAGCGGAGGGCCCTAGTGTGGCGAAGGCGGCGTTTCGTCGTTTTGACCTGCATCATCGGCCGCCGTATCCGGTTCGGTTTCGTCGTCGTGCGTGGCGGTCGCATCCACGGCCTGCGCCTCGCCTACTGACGATTCCTCGTCCCCGGCTTCGTCCGACGTGTTCTCGTTTCCCTGCAGCCGCGCGAGCGCGGCATCGAGCGCATCGAGATCCTGAATTTCCGGCAGGCTGGGCAGATCGGCCAAACGCGACACGCCGAAATCGTCCAGGAACTGCGGCGTGGTGCCGAACAACGCCGGTCGGCCCGGCATGTCGCGATAGCCCACCACCTTGATCCAGCCGAATTCCTGCAGCGTCTTGACGATGTTCGACGATACCGACACCCCGCGTACGGCTTCGATATCCGAGCGGGCAATGGGCTGGCGATAGCAGATCAGCGCCAGCGTTTCGAGCATGGCCCGCGACAGCTTCGGCGGGCGCTCTTCCCAGAGCCTCGACACCAGCGCCGAATAGTCGGCGCCTACCTGGAAACGCCAGCCGCTGGCGACCTCCACCAGATCCATCGCGCTGTCGGCATAGCGTGCCTGCAACGCCTCGATGCCGGTGCGTACATCCGCGCGCTCGAGCGCGTGCGTGGTTTCCAGCAGGCGCACGATCTGGTCGGCGGGCAGCGGCGCATCGGCGGCCATGAGCAGCGCTTCGATACAGCGCAACACGGAATCGGCAATCACCGGTTCGTTCGCCGACGCCTCGCTGTCGTGCTGGGTTTCGGTTGGCGTGGGTTCGTCGTGGCTCACGTGGGCTTTTCTTGGTCGATGTTCATTCGGGGCGCGGGCCGGCCAGGCGCAGCGCAACCGGCGCATAGGGTTCGGCCTGGTCGATGGCGATCAGCGCTTCGCGGGCCAGTTCGAGAATGGCCAGAAACGATACCACCACGCCCAGCCGACCTTCGCTGGTTTCCACCAGGGCGACGAAGGCACAGGCCTGGCCGCTGCCCAGGCGTTCGAGGATACGGCTCATGTGTTCGCGTACCGATAGCGGCTCGCGTTCGATCTTGTGTTCGGTGAACAGCTCGGCGCGGGTGAGCACGTCGTGCAGGGCATGCAGCAACGCGCCGAGATCGGTTTCTGGCTGCGGGCGTTCGATATGAATACGCTCCGGGCCGTGCTGTACGGGGG
>DJIE01000096.1 GCA_002433465.1 Salinisphaera sp. UBA6602 | reverse complement strand
AAGCGAGCCCCTGAAAATCGACTATGGCGCCGGATTGCCGCGGCTTGGCCGTCGACCGATCGTTATTCGTTGGGGGTTTCCCGCACAGGCGTCGCTGCGCCAGACCCTAGCCCCGCCCGGCTGCACGGCTATCGCTGATATCTCTACACTACGCGAACGGGCCGCGGGCTGACCCGGACGCAGTCCGTTTCGGCAGCGGACAACGGCGTGCGCCCACGGCCCGGCCCCAGCTACGCTGGCCGCGGGCACCCTACCTACTGGATGACTTTGGACAACGCCGTGCACAACTGCGACACGACTCAGCCCCCGGAGACGGGCCCCTTTGCTGCCTATCTCGCCCGTCAGCTGGTTGCCCAGAAAGGCTATTCGCACGACCTGACGGTGGCCGAACTCGAGCCCGCGCGAGCCGCCTGCGATTACCTGTTGATCCGACACGACGGCATGCAGTTCAGCGCTATTTGTATCGTCGACTGCGAGGCGGATGCCACGCATGCCTTCGGGTTATCCGTCGAACAGGCGCGTGACGCCATCGATGCCTGCCGTGGCTACGCCGGCCGAATGGGCTTTTCGAGAATGCCGGTCCAGCTGCATGTGATCGAGGTGCGTGCCGGCGCGGTCGACACACCAACGCGCCAGCGTCTGGCGGCCTACAAACGCCGCTCGATATTTTCCAAGGGCGTGCTCAACGCCTGGGCGCTCGACACCGCTAACGCCTCGGTCTGGAGCAATGCCCCGGCGCCGATGCGCTGGGGGCTGGGGCGCTGGTTCAAGGGCTTGCTCGCCTGCCCGCGCCGGGCCGCCAGCCCCGATGCCGACGGCCAGCGGCTGCGCGCGGTCACGCCGGGCTGGCCCTGGCTGAGCTTCTTGATAGCGGCTGCGCTCATCGCCGTGTACGGCCTCCAGATCCTGTTTGCCATTCCACCGGGCAACGGCGTACCCGGCTTCGATACCCAGACCCTGTTCGCACTGGGCGGGCTGAACCCCGCCGCCGTGTTCGGCAACGGCGAGTGGTATCGCCTGGCCAGTGCCATCATGCTGCATGGCGGCCTGCTGCATCTGCTGTTCAATCTCGTCGCCTTGTTGCTGGCCGGTTTCTCGGCCGAGCGACTGATGGGTTCGGCATGGTTTGCGGCCACCTTCGCGCTGGGCGGTGCATCCGGCGCCGCGCTATCGCTGTACCTGGGCCCGCCGGGCATGGTCGCGGTAGGCGCCTCGGGGGCCATCATGGCGCTGCTCGCGGCCGGCCTGATCTGCAGTTTCCGGCTGGTGGACAACGCCGAACGTCTGCAGGTCCAGATGCGGCTGATGTTCATGCTGATTCCGTCGCTCATTCCGAGCGCGACCAGCCACGCTATCGGCGGCGCGACCGACTATGCCGCCCACTTCGGCGGCGCGCTGGCCGGCGCGCTGATCGGCATTTTGCTGCGCGCGATCTGGCGCCGTCATGGCGCGACCCCGCCCGGTCAGGCGCTGGCCGCGCTCGTGGCCGGCGCGGCGCTGCTTTTGCTTGCCGGGTCGGCCACCGCGGTGGCCAAGAACTATCCGCGCTATGCCGACGTGGTCGAGTACATCCCGGCCGATGCGATTCCGGATCGATGGTCGGATCTGTCCGCCAACGAGGCAGCCAATCTCGTCGCTGCCTATCCCGAGGATCCACGTGGCCACTACACGCTGGGCCGGCGGCTGCTGATCGACGAGCGCTATGTCGACGCCGAGCGTGCGTTTCGCGACGCGCTGGCCGCCTACCGGGCCCATGCCGACGACTTTCTCGATGCTTTCGAGCCCGAGGTACGCATGTTCATCGCCCTGAGTCTGGCCTTGCAGGGGCAGTCCGCCGAGGCCCGTCGCGAAGCCGCACCGCTATGCGCGCAATTCCACCAGGGCGAAATCCATCAGGCCCTGGCCGCCACCGATCTGTGCAAACCCGCGGATCAGCCGTAGCGCCAGACTTCGATATTGTGTTCCCGCGCCACGCGATAACCACGCCCTGAGGGTACCGCCCGCGCCAGCCCGAGCTGTTCGAGCCGCATCCGAACGCGCTGCAACGCGGCGTCGTTGACGATGGCCATGGTATCGGCGGCGCGCTGCAGCACGTAGAGCAGATACGGCTCCACGCCCACGTCGATGGGCGCGCCGCGATAACGCGTGGCCACCGTGCCGAGCTGGCGCCGATGCGGCTTGTCGGTCACCGGCGTGCCGTCGCCCGGTTTGTGCTCTGCAATCCAGTCGTCGATGAAGGCGAGCTTGTCGTCGAGCTCGGGGAAGATCTCTTCGGCGACATAGGCCAGAAACGGTTCCAGCGATGGCGGAATCGCATCGTCGGCAACCAGCACCGCTTCCTGTTCGGGGTACTCGACCCGGTCCAGGCCCGGCGCGTTCATGCGCTCGACCCAGCGAAACACCCGTGGCGCGCGTGTTTTCATGATCTGGGCCGGCACCGGATCGCGGCCCAGATGGGCGAACAGAGGCGCGATCAAGCCGTAATCCGCGATCGACGGCCGCCAACCGAGCAGATAGGGCATGACCGCGAAATGGGCGTCTAGCGTATCCAGCAGGGTCTCGAACGAGCGCTCGATCAAGGGCATGGTTCGATCGGTGACCCCGAGCATGGGCAGATAGGAATGCATCCGCCCCATCACCTTCTCGGCCACGGCCTCGCCGGAACCGCTCACGAACGCATGCCAGAGGAAATCCCGCTGCTCGGCCAGATAGGACCAGCGATAGTGCATGGCATGCTTGAGCATCGCCTGGCCGCCGAAATATTCGATGATCACGGCCACTACGTGCTGCAGGGGCGTACCGGGATAGGCCGGCCATCGCGTACCGGCCCGCTCGCAATGATCGATGATATCGATACTGTCCTGGATGATATCGCCCTGTGGCGTCTCCAGTACCGGAATGATCGAACGCCCGATCGCCGGCGCGATACGAGCCGCGAAATCCGGATGCGATGTGGGACGCTCGATATAAGCGATGCCCTGATTGCGCAGATAGCAGCGCGCCTTGCCCGTATAGAGCGAATGCGGCGCGCCATAGAGCACGTGTGGCGTGGCTTGAACGGGCATCGAACCCTCTCTCGGCTGGTGGCGATCTGGCGCTACTTTGCCACAGTCAAACAGCGATTCGACTCGCCGCACTCGGCCATCCACCGCAGGCCCGAGCCGGCGCTGCGGTGCTCCGCTAAAAGCGTCGCCTACAGCGATACCACCGAACGCACCTCGTCGGGCAGCTCCTGTGCCACCTTGGTCACCAGGCCGCTGTCGAGTTCGCACTCCAGCACAGTGAGTACCGCACGCGATGCCCGCTCGACGTCCTCGCCCTCGAGATTGTCGCCCGCAGCGGCCACCGCCGCATTCCACTCGGCCGCACGACGATACTTGGTGGGCGTATCCGCCGGCACGTAGCCGTCGTAATAGACGCCGCGGATCAGCAGCGGCAGCTGTGCACCGAGATTGGCCGCCAGATCGATCGGCAGGCGATCGCGCAGCGTGGTCAGTACGGAACGCAGCGCCTGGAAGGCGAACTGCTTATCGTCGGTGCCCATTTCCGCCATGATCGCGCCGAGCCAACGGTTGGTCTGTTGCACCGTGGTATCAATCGTGGCCAGTCCCTGTTCCGGCATAAATGCTCCTAGAATTTGATCGAAGAATCCGCGCCGACCCATCGGCCGCGCGCCGCGAACCCTGCGATGATAACCGCTCGCGATCAATCCGCATTGCCACGGTTGTCGCCGCTCACCGGCAGGTGGCCCTGAACGTATTCGCCGCGGCGGCATTGTTGCCGCCCGCGGCGCGGCGATTCGTTCGCGTTGACGGGCCGTGCCGCATCACGCTGTCGAGCGGTTTTTCATACCGCAGGTTGAACCTGCAGTGCGCCGGGCAATCGTTCG
>DJIE01000078.1 GCA_002433465.1 Salinisphaera sp. UBA6602 | reverse complement strand
TATATGATGGCCTGCGTGGGCGAGCGTATCGTCGCCGCGCCGTTCTCCATCATCGGCTCCATCGGCGTGGTCGCGCAGATCCCCAACTTTCACCGGCTACTCAAGGACAAGCAGATCGATTTCGAAATGCATACGGCCGGCGACTACAAGCGCACGCTGACCGTTTTCGGCGAAAACACCGAAGAAGGCCGGGCCAAGTTTCGGGAGGAACTCGAAGACACGCACGGTCTGTTCAAGCATTTTGTATCGCGGTATAGGCCGAACCTCGATATCGACCGTGTCGCGACCGGCGAGCACTGGTACGGCAGCCAGGCGCTCACGCTGGCGCTGATCGACGAAGTAGCAACCAGCGACGACGTCATGCTCGCCGCCGCCCGCGACGGTCGCGACGTATTCACCGTGGCCATGAAGCACAACAGCGGCTTTCTGGCCCGGATCGCCGAACAATCGCGGCTGGCCATCAGCCGCAGCCTGAGCGAAAGCGGACTGGCCAAGGTGGTCCATCGTGCGCAATAGGCATGCATCGGTAAATTACATGCAATAACCATGTTTCTGCGCGCGGCATGAAACTCGACCACCCTGCGATGGTCTTAGCTGCGGGACGACCCGGGGTACGCCGGTCGTATGGTGAACACACCAACGAGAAAAGACCTATGACGCCAATGAACAAGCGGATCAACGCGCTCTTTCTTTCCTGTCTGCTGCTGTTATGCATGAGCAGCGTCCATGCGGCAGTGCCAAGCGGCATGCTGGCCGGCGACAACCCGTCGCTCGCGCCCATGCTCGACGAGGCCCTGCCGGCCGTGGTCAACGTGGTCGTGACCGGCAAACCCCAGCAGATGCCGGACAACCCGCTGTTCAACGACCCCTTCTTCCGTCGCTTTTTCGACGTGCCCGATCAACAGCAGCGCCAGACACCGCGCCAGCCCACCGCGGCGGGTTCCGGCGTGATCGTCGATGCCGACAAGGGCTATGTGCTGACCAACCACCACGTGGTCACCGATGCCGAGAAGATCGTGGTCCGCCTCAACGACAACCGCGAATACGACGCCAAGCTCATCGGCGACGACCCGGAAACCGATATCGCGGTATTGCAGATCAAGACCGACGACAAACTCACCGAACTGCCCATCGCCAACTCCGACGATCTGCGCGTCGGCGATTTCGTGGTCGCGATCGGCAACCCGTTCGGCCTGCGCCAGACCGTGACTTCCGGCATTGTCAGCGGGCTCGGCCGGCACGGGCTCGGCAACCGCTATGAAGACTTCATCCAGACCGATGCCTCGATCAACCCCGGCAATTCCGGCGGCGCCCTGGTCAACCTGAAAGGCGAGCTGGTGGGCATCAACAGCGCCATCCTGTCGCGCACCGGCGGCAATATCGGCATCGGATTCGCCATTCCCAGCAATCTGGTGAACAGCGTCTACCAGCAGATCGCCGAGAATGGCGAGGTGCGGCGCGGACGTCTGGGCGTGGTCGGCCAGAACCTGACCGCCGATCTGGCCTCGGCATTCGACCTGGACATCAATCAGGGCGTGGTCGTGGCCCAGGTCATGCCGGACTCGCCGGCGGCCAAGGCCGGCATCAAGGAGCGTGACGTGATTACGCAGGTCAACGGCAAGGACATCGACGACTTCTCGCAGCTGGCCAACGCCATCGGCCTGAAGGCGCCGGGCGACAAGGTCTCGATCACCCTGTTGCGCAACGGCAAGCAACGCGAGGTCAAGGCCACGCTCGGCAACGCGGCGGACGCGCCCGACAGCGTCGGCGGCGATAGCGCCAGCGCCGAAAGCGACCTCGCCGCGGGCCTGCAAGGCGCCACCTTCGGGCCGCTCACCGACGACAACCCGCTGGCCGGGGAAGTCGAAGGCGTGGTGGTCAAAGACGTCGAGCGCGGCTCCGCGGCAGCCCGTGCCGGCCTGCGCCCGGGCGATGTGATCACCTCGATCAACCGCCAGCCGGTCAAGGACGTCTCGCAGCTGTCCAAGCTGGCCGGCCCGGACGTCAAGCAGCTGCTGCTGCACGTTCGCCGCGGCGGTGGCGCATTGTTCCTGCTTATCCGTTAACGAACGCGCCACGATCTTCGCGATCGTTGATGCAAGGCCCGGCATTCGCCGGGCCTTCTTTTTGCATATTTCCCGCAGCGCCCGGTGCCGGCTATACTCGGGTACACATCCAGGGAGCGTTATGAGCCAGTTTGAGATCGCCCACTTCGAGGATCGCGTCGAAGCCTTGATCGAGGCCTATCGCGCGCTGCTGCGCGACTACGAGGAACTCAAGACCTCCTACGAGCAAGAACAGGCCCGCAACCGGGAAACGCGCGAGCGTCTCAACGGCGTGATCGAACGCATTCGCGCGCTCGAAGCGGAAGCCGACAACGCGTAACGGATACATCCCATGCCGCCAGAAAAACAATCCGCGCTGACCATCCGTATTCTGGGGCGCGACTACTCCATCGCCTGCCCTGAAGGCGAACGCGAGGCCTTGCTCAACTCGGCCGAGTATCTGTCGCGGCGCATGCACGCGATCCAGCGCAAGGGCAAGACGCTGGGCGTGGAACGCATTGCCGTCATGGCCGCGCTCAATATCGCCCGCGACCTGATCGCGGCGGAACGCCGGCTCGAACGCCAGGAAGCCGGCCTGCCGGCCACCGACGGCGAAATCACCGAGCGCCTGTCGCAGCTGCAGCTGCATATCGACTCGGCGCTCAAGGAACCCAACTAGGGAAGCTCTGCACAACCGGTCACGGTCGCGCCGGGTGCTTTGCGCGTGATTGACAGACGAGTGAGAGCGTAGCGTGCCCGAGCCAATAACAAGTGGCACGGTAGCGA
>DJIE01000262.1 GCA_002433465.1 Salinisphaera sp. UBA6602 | reverse complement strand
GCGTACCGTGGTCGGCAGCCTGACCTATCGCTGGTAGCAAACAGGCCGCGCCGGCCCGCCACGCCGCGGGCCGGCCTTAGCCACGGCTTTCGAGCTTGAAATCCAGGTTCTGGCGAACCGCTGGCCACTCGTGCGCCAGAATCGAAAAGACCACGGTATCGCGCAGAATGCCGTCATCGCTGATCTGATGGTTGCGCAGCACGCCGTCCTGTTTGGCCCCCAGGCGCGCGATCGCCGCTCGCGAGACTCGGTTGTGCCAATGGGTACGGAACTCGATCGCGATCGCATCGAGTGTTTCGAAGGCATGGGCAAGCATCAGCCGCTTGCATTCGGTATTGACCACGGTGCGCTGAAAGCGCTGCGCATACCAGGTATAGCCGATCTCGGCCCGACGGTTGGCCACGTCCACGTGACAGAAACGCGTCGAGCCAATCACCGTATCGCTGGCGCGATCGCGCACGGCAAAGGCAAGACCGCCCGCCGCCCGCTCGGCGTGGGCTGTATCGATATAGCCATCCACTGCGTCCGGGGCCGGCACGAAGGTGTACCACAACCGCCAGAGTTCGCCGTCACGTACCGCCTCGGCCAGCGCCGGCGCATGGGCCTGTTCGAGCGGCTCCAATACCACGCGATCGCCGGTCAGAACGCCTGGCTCAATCCACTTATTCATCTCGCCCCCAATATGATTGGACTACCGACTAATAGCGCCTACATACAACAACTTACCCGGCCCTGATATCATTTTATGCCATAGATCAGCCGGTTACGCAGAGTAACGTCTCATTGACCGGTGAGACGAACCGGGTTTCCTGCCATCGCCCTGGCGGGCCATGTTCTGCGGGACCGGTGCGACAGCCGTGACGCCGGCCTGTCGATGCGTCCCACCCCCAACGTTCCAGCGCTTGATGAACATACGTCGATGGCTTGCCGGCGCACTCCTGATCACTGCAGTGGGCGTGGCAGCGCGTATCGCCATAACACCGCAGGAACCACAGCTGGAATTCGATCCGGCGCTGGGCGCGCAGCATTATTACCGGGTCGGCAACCGCGTGGTGGTTGACGTCGACGGACAAGAACTCGACGAGACGGTAACCAGCCACGGCATCGTCAACTATCGCGTGACCGGGCGCGAGCCCCTGCGTCTGCATGCCGCGATCGACCTGCTTGATATGGCGGTCAACGACCAGCCGACGCTGTCCAGCGTCGATATGGGCGGGCGCGATCGTGAGCTGGCCGCGGCGATACGCGACGGCTTCGACATGACGCTGACAGGCAACGGCGAAATGGATATACGTCCCACCAACGCCGCGGCTTTCAAACGCCTGTCCCGGCAGTTCGACAAGCGGGCAGAAAACCCTTTCCAGCAGGCCCTGCTCGGACCGATGCCGCCGGCGGATATTCCAGCGCGCGCGGGCGCCGAGATTACGCTCGACAACTTCCAGGGTTTCGAAGGCCTGACGCTCAGCGTGGACGCGCTCGACAGCGAACACGCCTGGCTGCGTATCGACGGCGAACTCGAAGAGCTGCCAAGCGACTCACCGTTGATCCGGAACATGGCCCCGCCGGGCCAGAACATCGACGTATCCGATATCCACGTGGCCGCGCGTATGACCGTGGAACGCGAACACGGCTGGCTGACCGACATGACGCTGGTGCTACGCCTGCGTATGGCCCTCGGCGATAAAGCGGCGACCATGCGCTCGATCACCTATGCCCATCGCCGCGACAATCTCCTGGCCGGCGCGGTGGAGACACCCCTGAACGCCTTTCTACGCCTGCCGCCTGATTTCATCACGGCGAGCGATCTGATGATGGCCCAGTTCAGCCCTGCTTTCCTGGCGCCGCCGCTGCATGCGACGCCTGACCGCTTCGATGCACCCGACAGCGCACAGGCGCTCTCTGCATATCACGACGGCGTGATCTTGTATCTGGATGGCGGCAACGCAGGCAGGCTGCCATACGGCAGCCTCGAGCTGGAAAACGCGATCGCATACGACGCCCAGGGCAAGCGCCTCGACGGGACGCTGGCCTTCGACACCATGCACTACCAGACTGAAGGGGAAGGCGAAGGCGGGGGCGGCTGGCTGATCAATCTCGTACCGCTGGGCTGGAACGAAAACGATCCAAGCCGGATCGCCGAGGTACACGCCGATATCGGCTTTCGCCGACGCCCGCAGGGTGAACCGGTGACGCTCAAACTCGACGATCAGCGCCGTGTCCTCGAACACGGCGATGCGCGCGCCGTGGCACAACCGCTCGCAGACCGCGACAACGCCTGGCAGGTCACGCTTTCCACCGGCGGCGAACGATTTTACTGGCTCGACCCCGGCGCATTGCCCGAGGGTGTGACCGGCCAGGGACTGTTGCCGGAGCCGGACAGTGATTTAACCCCGGCCGAACAGATCATGCTCGCTCGCAACGACAATCCGCGTGCCTGGAAACACAGCCTGCGTATCGAAGCGGACCAACCATCGCTGGAACTGCCCCTGCTCGACACCGACAACGGCGATATCACGCAAACCGAGACCGTGCGTTTCGTGCTGCCCGGCAGCGCACCGGCAGCCAGGCCGGCAAAGACGCTGCATATCGATACGCCGGTACTCGACGAGCGCGATATCTCACTCGACGCAATCGATGCCCCGGTGGCAACCGCAACAGGCGGCCTGCGCATGACGCTGCCTGTCGAGCTGGCCGAGCCCTGCGGCTTGAGCGCCTGGCCCGAGGATCAGAATGCACCCACCCTGCTGTGGCGCCGCGTGGCGCCTGACAGCAACGCCGGGCACGACCACACAAGCACCGACTGGCAGCTCACCGATGTCCAAGGCAATGCCGTCGACGTACGCGAGCGCGCTTTCGAGACGGTCCTGACCTGCCCGGGCACGCCGGTCTGGCATCGAGTAACGATCGAGCACGACATGCCCTGGCGGATCGACCTGAAGCGTGCGACCGGTCGCTGGCCCAATCGATCGCTGCCGGCGGCCGAGTATTTCAGCCGGGTCCAGTTCCTGGACGCCGACGGCCGACCGCTGCGGCCGAGGCTCAACCGCGGCAGCGAGGAGCCCGCCACGGACTGGGCACAGGAGGCGGCCGCACATAGCGTCGGCGATTACGTGGATGACAGCGGCCAGATTCGTATCTGGGGCGATGTCGCCCAGCTGTTGGCGCTCGATTTCCAGGCACCCAGCGTAAAACGCCGCTGGCCGCATGCGGCCGACGGGGCCGAAACCCGCGACACAGCGGCGCGCGATAATGCGGAACAGGCCGAAAACACCCCATGAAACGATCGCTCGTATTCGCCGGCATCGCATTGCTGCTCATCGCCTGTGCCGGCGCTGCCGGATGGTTCGCACACAATGGCCTGACCGGCACGGACGCATTCGATGCGGCAGCCGGCTCGAACACGACGTACGTCGTCGGCCACCGGGTGACCGAACACCGCCTCGATACCCACAGCTTCGATCACTGGGTGAAGGCGATCGGCGTCCTGCGCTATCGGCTGGAGGATTTCGGCGACTCGCGTCAGCTCCACGTCGAGCCGCTGCTGACGGAAGTTCGCGGCGACGACCAGAAAGCGATGGCTCGAATCACGTATGACGGCGATCTGGCGCGCCGAGTCGGCGGCTTCGATATGCCCATCGAAAACGGCCGCCCAACCTTCGATCACGCAGCGGCCGCGGCGCGGACCTCGCTCGGCGACGAACTCGACGCCCCCGCGGGCAATCCGCTCGTCGCGCCCATCGTGGTGCCGACACTGCCCCGGCCCATCGACGACCGAGTGGGCGCTGAATACACGCTCGCGGCCTGGCGCGGGCTTAGCGATATCCGCTTTCGCGTAGAGACGATCGACGACGACACCCTGAGCCTGCGTATCGAATCGACCGCCGCCACGCGCGCGCTCGATGCCGACGTCCAACCCGCCGATGTCCGTCTGCTTGGGCGCATGCGTATACGCCGCGCCGACGGCTGGCTGGATGCGCTCACGCTCGTACGCCGCGACGTGGTCGAACGCGACGACGGACCGGTTGCCATCGATCGCGTCACCCGCGCCTATCGCAAGATCGATCTGCTCAGCGGTAATGGCGACGACAAGCTGGCGCCCTTCTTCGGGGCTACGGATAGCAACCGCCGCGAGATCGAGTTTGCACAGACGCCGGACGACATCGCGCGCCCCGCCCCGGCCAGCAGCAATCCGTCGCTGGCGGACTACGACACCGCCCTCAGCGTCGATCTTCTAGGGCTGATCCTGCATATCCGCTACAACAAAGACGAGCGCGTTCCGGCCCTTTCGCTGGGCATCAGCGACGTAACCTTCTACGACGCAGACGGCAACGCCCTGGACGTGCCGGCCGTGCTGTATGCCGATTCGCCGTTTTTCGACTACGAAAACTACGACGACGGCCAGATGTTCATCTATGTCCCGCTCGGCGGCGACCGGTCCGTGCTCGAGCGCATCGCACGCGCCGAAGCAACGCTGATCTATCACGAACAAAAGGCGCACTATTTCACGCTGCGCCTCGACGACGAGCCGCATACGCTCGAACACGCGGGTGCGCAGCTACAGGCCACGCCCGATCCTGCGCACGCCCACCGCTGGCGGCTGCGGGCCGACAACACCGCCGGTACCCGTTATTACACCAGTCGTCACGCGATCGCGCCCGGGGTGACGGGCGCCTATGACCTCGCGCTCGACGACAGCTGGCTGAGCGTTGGCGAAGCGACACTGCTCTCGCGCGTCGACGGTCTGGGCCGCGATGTCTCCAGTATCCGCATCAACGCCGACCGCTCGCCCGTCGACTTGCCGCTGGTGCGGCTGACCAACGGCAAGCGATATGAATACCGCGTCGAATTCAAACGCAGTACATCGCCATGAAAAACACCGCTCGAATTCGTGGACGAGCATTTTCTGATCGTGGGTCTCGACCAAGCCCTTGTCTGTTTTATCCAACCGGAGTTGCGCGTGCCGCATAGAAAATTCATTTCGGCGCTGGTCGCCGTGTTAGCGCTTAACACGTTTGCAGCAGCCGCGTTCGCGGCAGATTCGGCTGTGTCTTTCGACCCCGCGCAGGGCGACCATCGCGATTATCGCGTCAACATGCGCATGCAGTTCAAGGCCGACGACGAGCCGGCCGCCTCTGCCAGCCGCTGGTTCACGCTCCAGAGCGTGATGCGCTATCGCGTCGACGCGACCGACCCCCTGCTGCAGGTCAATATCGAACCCCGCTTCATGCAGGCCGAGAACAACGACGAGGTCCTGTTCTCGAGCGCACAGCCGGAGGCGTTCGAACAAAGCGACATTCCCAGCCTGATGGGTGCCGGCTTCGATCTGACCCTAAATCGCGAAAGCGGCGAAACACGCTTGCAAGACAACGGCCGCGCCGCCCTGCGAGCGCTCGCGGACCAAGCCGAGGCGCCAATCGATCAGTTCGAGCAACAGCTGTTCGCCCCGGCGCTCGCCCAGTCGGTACCGGCTCGCCAGGGCGAGCAGATGACGATCGACGGTCTCCAGAACCTGCCGGCGTTGCGGCTGACCGTCACGCAGGTCGATAGCAACAGCGTGACCGCCACCTTCAAGCGCGCCAAAGACAGCTCGGCGCCGGCCCACGCCATGGACGGCACCGCCTACGGCACCAGCGCACGTTTTACCGACATCCACGGGCGTGTGCGTATCGATCGCGACAGCGGGTGGATTGATGCCATGACGCTGATCAGCGAACAGGCGCTGACAAAAGGCGATCGTACCGCCCGTATGCGCAGCGCCATGACCATGCAGGCTGTCGATAACCCGACCACCGGCGCGCTCTATGACAGCCTGAAGCAGTTCAAGACCAATACCCTGCTTGCCGCCATGCCCGGCAGCGAGCTGCATTTGCCCGACAGCGCGGACGCCGTGCCGGAAGACCAGGCCTTCGAAGCGTCGAAGCAGCCGCTGGCCCATGTCGACAGCAATTTTCATATCGACGATGAAGACGGCGCGTTGGTGCTCACGATCCGGTATCACGAGGACACCAACCCAGGCCTCGATGAGCTGAGGCTGGATACGCTCACGCTACGCGATGCAAACGGCAAGCGGTTGGACAAGAACTTCGTGCTGGAATGGATCGGCCCCGATTTCAGCGAAGGCAACACCGCTGAGGTGCGTCTTCTTCCGCTTGGATGGCAGAAAGACGACCTGAACGATATCGCCGAGGTACAGGCAACGTTCACCTACCAGCCGATCGACGCCCCGGCCGATGTGGCACTGCCGTTGCAAGACACGCCCACCCAGCTCGACGACGGGCCGGCACATGCCCGTGCCGTACCGATCGACGGCGGCTGGCGAGTAACGCTGCGGGGAAGCTATACCCAGTACTACACACCCGATCACGCCGCCGTGTTCGAAGGCTATTCGGCTGTCACCAGCGATCATGCGGACAGCGGCGTGCGTCCAACGGACCAGACCCTGCTCGATCGTGTCGACAATACGAACGTGTGGCGCCAGCAATTCGAACTAAAAGGCGATATCGACGCATTCGATCTCGTGCTTTTGAGGCCTCGAGCCAACACCACTACGGCCACGATCAAATTCACCCGACGCGACCCGGCGCGCTAACCGTTGTGACTCCCCTGCCTGGAGTCCATGTGCTCGACGCCCGCCTGCACGAATCACGGGCCGGCGGGCCGAGGTCGGGCCGCAACGAAACCGAGTTCGTCGTTTCTATTATCCGGAGCTGCGCGTGTCGAATAACAAACTGATTCTGGTCCTGATTGCCGTGGTCGCCATCATCGCGGCCGTCGCAGCGGCGATCGTGTTCTCGACGCCCTCGGATATCGCCTTCGACCCGGCCAAGGGCGATACGCGTGATTATCGCGTCGGCGTAATGACACGGATTCATGCCGAAGCCGATTCGCCCACCGGCTTCAACGACGTGTCGGTAGCCATGCAGAGCGTGATGCGCTATCGGGTGGACGCTGCCGGGCCGTCGTTGAAGGTTCATGTCCAGCCGCGCTTTATCGATGTCGAAGACGATAGCGGCTATACGATGTTTTCGAGTGCCAAACCACGCGATCGGCGCGACACGCCGGTGGTCGATCTCATGCGTGACGGCTTCGACCTGATCGTGAATCGCGAAAGCGGCGACACCCGACTGAGCGCAGTCAACCGCGGGGCCTGGAATGCGTTCAGAGAACAGGCCGGCGACTCGCAGATGAATCAGTTCGAACAGCAGATGGCTGCCCCGGCGCTTACCCGGAACGTACCGGCCCGCGCGGGTGAAAAAATTACGGTGGACGCATTTCAGGGCATGCCCGCGCTCACGCTTACGGTCGAAAACGTCGACGACGACAGCGTCACGGCTTCCCTGACGCGCGCCAACGACAAACCCACGGCCTACACCAAGGTCGGCGGCGCTCACAGCCGCGCCAGCGCGCGCGTCACCCGGGTGCACGGGCGCATGCGCCTGAATCGCGATACGGGCTGGATCGAAGCCCTGACCCTGGTCAGCGAACAACAGATCAACAACGGCGACAAGACCGGCCGCATGCACACGACGCTGACCATGCGCGCGGTGGACAATCCGGCCCTCGGTACGGCCGGCGACGGGCTGAAGGCGTTCAGCAACACCGCGTTCAGCAGCCAGCGCCCGAACGGCATGGAACTGCCCCTGCCGCACAGCCCCGCAGCGGCCGCAAAGCGGCCGATGGTCAAAGCGGCCCGGCAGCCCTTCGCCAACGTCGACGCCAGCTTTTTTGTCGACGACGACCATGCGCTCATGCTTACGCTGGGGCACGACATCGCCAGAGACGCGCATATGAGCGTGCCCTCGCTCACCGGGCTCACCCTGCGCGACGCCGAGGGCCGGGTGCTCGATATTCCGCTGGTACTGGACTCGATCGGCCCCGACTACGACCAGGGCCGTATCAGTACGAAGGTGCGCCTGTTGCCGATGGGCTGGCAGGACGCAAAGCTGGACCGGATCGCGAACGTCGAGGCCCGGTTCGACTATGTAACGCCGGTCGAGCCCGAGCATATCGAGCTGCCGCTGGCCGATACCCCCACCGAGCTGCACGAGGGCTCGGCCCGGGCGCGTGCCGTGCCCACCGACGATGGCTGGCGATTGACCCTGACCGGCAGCGCGAAGGCGTTCTATATCTACGACATGAGCGCGATCTATGGCAAGGACCTGTCGGCCCGGATCAGCGACCGTGCCCACGAGGGCCTGACGCCTTCGGATCGCACGCTACTCGAACGGGTCGACAGGCCGGACGCCTGGGTGCAACAGATTCGGGTGACCGGAGAGAGCGACCGCTTCGCCCTGGCGCTGTACAACAACATGCCTGCGCCGAGTTCTCACCAGGTCAACTTCACCAGCCGACGGCAACGCTACGCCAACCGCGAACTGCCGCCACCGGAAATCCGTCAGCTGTATATCGCGCCTGTGCCGGACAAGCCGTCGCTGGCGGTCGACGCCGAACCCGAAGGCGCGGACCAGAATCGCCTGAGCCTGCGCCTGCCGATCGGCGTGGGCTCGGCCTGCGAACTGGCCGCCGACGCACCGGCACAAGAGGGCCATGCCCTGGTCTGGCGCCCGGAAGACCAGCGTGCGTCCGGTTTCGGCATCGGCCAGCCGCGCACCGGCGAACACCCCGATACCGAGCGCTGGGTACTGATGACCGACGACGGCGTACGCGTCTATTTCTACGGCATCGATGTCACCACCACGCTGCGCTGCCCCGGCCAGCCCGCCTGGCAAGCCCGTGAACTCGATAGCGACCGCGACAAACCCTGGCTGGTGGATATCGACGCCGTGGTCGAAGGCGAGATCGACCCCGACATGCAGGCGGCCCGCTTTTTCGACAGTCATCGTTTTATCGATACGCGCGGCAAGCCCGTACGCCCCATGCTCAAGCACATGAGCGCGGATACCCGGCTCGACGACTGGCGTGTCGAAGGGGCCAAACACCGTGTGTCGGACTATCTCGACGAGTCCGGTCGTATCCGGTTCTGGGGCAACATCGCGGCCGTGCAATCGCTGACCTTCTCCGGCGCACCGATCGAAAAGCAATGGCGTAGCCATCTGAAGGGCCTGCAATGAACCGTTCGACCCTATTACGTCCACGATTCGCCCTGATCGCAGCCTATCTGTTCGTTCAGACCGGCAGCGCCTGGGCACAGGGCACCTTCTGGCTCAACGATGAATTCGAAGTCGTCGCCAAGGCCAAGGCCAGTCGCAAGGCCACGGTCGCCGACGAACGCGACGGCCCGGGCTGGCCGGTGGAAGTTCGTCGTATCCGCTACGACCAGCTGAATTTTCGCGGCTATAGTTCGACGCCGGATCTAGCTGATCCTAATCAGAAATGGGTGGGCGCCTATCAACTCTACCGCTTCGCCGGCGATTACAAGCTCGCGGAAGTGGGTACCCGCAACATGGCCGGCGAGCGCCACGGCCTGGCGGTGGGCTTCGAGCGGGATGGCGATCTCAGCTACGAAACACCGTATGTAAAAGGCGTCATGCAGGGCATGGGCCGCCGCTATGTCGGCGGCGAACTGCGCGATCTCACCCCGCTGGTTGATGGCAAGCGCGAAGGCTTCGAAACCAGCTATTACGACGGGCGCATCCGCAAGCTCACCGAGCTGCACGACGACAGCATCGACGGCGTCGTCGAACAGTACGGCAGCCTGCATTCACCGCAGGTACTCACCCAGCGCAGCCACTATCGCAGCGGCCGGCTCCACGGCTGGGAACGGATCTGGTCGCTCGAAGGCGCGTTGTTGCAGGAAACCCACTACGTGGACGGGCGCAAGAACGGCATCCAGCGCAACTGGGCCGACCAGGCCGCCGGGCATCTCGCCTCCGTGTACCACTATCGCGACGGCAAGGTGCGCGGGCTTCAGCAAGAATATCGCGGCGCCTATCTCGACGAAGAGCGCGTCATCGGCGACGACGGGCAGCGGCTGCGCCGGACCCTGTTCTGGCCGATCAAGGGCAACCCGCGCAAGACCGAGAACCGGATCGAAACCGACGCACAGGGGCGCACCCAGCGCGTAGACGAAACCTTTTCCAATACCGGCCACCTGGTCACGCGTCACGTCAGCTTTCGCGATGCACCGCACTACATCAAAACGCGCTTTAGCGAAGACGGCCACGTCCTTTATCGAAAAGAAGTCGTGGACGGCAAACCGAACGGCCTACAGATCGACCAGACCCTGGACGGCCACTACGAATGGCGCCGCTACGACGACAGCGGGCGCCTGCACGGTGAGCAGGCCGATTATCGCAATGACCAGGTGGTTCGCCGCTGGACGATGGACCACGGCGAACCGGTCGGCGACAGCCAGCACAGCGGTTCGGACAGCGCCGGCTGATTCACCGTGCCAGTACGAGAGGTTTTTACATGATCACCCGCTTGCGCTGCGTATTGGCTGCCGCCCTTTTGGCCGGTAGCGCTGCCGCCCATGCCGACACCCGCCTGTGGTACGACGCCGAACTCAACCCGGTCGACGACCCGGCTGCGGCCAGCTATCGCGTACGCGTCGAGGATCAACGCGACGGCATCGGCTGGCCGGCCGAACTGCGCCGTATCGAAGACGATGCCCTGCGCATGCGCGGCTATGTCGCCCGACCCGAACCGGGCGATACGGATGTCACCTGGATCGGCCATTACGAGCTCTATCGCCTGAGCGGCGAACACCGGCTCGCCGAAGTCGGCACCGCCGATGCGCAGGCCCGTTATCAAGGCCTGATGACCAACTTCGACGCCCAGGGCCGGCTCGAACGCGCCGCGCTCTATCGCGACGGCGAACTCGACGGCAAGACCCGCCGGTATGTCGACGGCGAACTCGACAGCATCACCGACTACGAAAACGGTCAGCGCGAAGGCGTACATGCCCAGTATGTCCAGGGCGCGCTGTTTCGTATCGAGGAATATCACCACGATCGCCTCGACGGGGTCGCCGAGCAATACAGCACCGGCGACCGGGCCTGGCTGGTCAGCCGGGTCGAATACCGCGACGGCCGGACGCATGGCTGGGCACGCGAATACAGCGCCGGCCAGACCGTGGCCGAAACCCGTTTCGTGAACGGGCGCAAGGACGGCCCGCAACGCCAGTGGCACGATCAGGAAAAGAACCTGCTCAGCGAGATCGTGCACTACCGCGACGGCAAACAGATCAGCAATGACGTGGTCACTCGCTACAACGTGAACGACCAGGTCACCGCTCAGATCGTGCTCGATCGCGACGGCCAGTTACGGGCCACGACCCATTACGACACCGCCACCGGTCAGCCTAAAACCCGGGTGCGTCATGTCCGCGATACCCATACCGATACCGACACCCCCAAGGAAATTCACGAGTATTTCGACCGCTACGGCTATGTCGAAGTCCGCCGCATCACATTCCCCGGCCAGGCCCACGAAATCGAGCTGCGATTTGCCGCCGACGGGGCGCTGACCTATCGCCGTGAACTGCGCAACCACCATCGGGTGGGTCTTTATATCGAAACCCTCGAACCCGACCACACCATGCGCACCCACTACGACGACAACGGCAAACGTCAGGGCCAACAGATCGAAACCCGCCACGGTAAAGTCGTGAAAATGACCACCTGGGCGGATGGCAAGCGCAACGGCCCCTTTTTCGAACGCGCCTATAGCGGTCGGCGTACCGAAGGCCAGTATGTCGACGGCAAGCTCGACGGCGAATACCGCGTGCTCGACAGCGACCAGCAACCTGTCGAAATCGCGCACTACGACCAGGGCAGCAAAGACGGCCTGTACGCGCGCTACGATCGCTATACCGACGACGACAAGCCCGTCGAGCAGGGCCGCTATGTCGATGGTGCCCGGCACGGGCGCTGGATCGAGACATCGGCCAGCGGCGGCCCGACCTGGCACGGGGACTATCGCAACGGCCAGAAGATTGGCCGCTGGCAGGCCGTCAACGCGCAGGGGTATCCGCTCACCGAAGGTAATTTCGAGGCCGGCCAGCGCAACGGCCTATGGCGCAACTTCCGCGACGACGGCGCGCTCGACAGCTGCGAGCTGTATCGCAACGGCGAACGCGTCGACACGCCGGCCTACGACCCGAGCGCCGGCCAGACCCGTATCGAATACTGCAACGGCCTGCGCAATATGCGCTGACGGATTCGTACCGCATCGCTATCGCTGCTATCTGATTTTTCACCCTTAAACCCATACCGGCACGCACCGCGGCTGGCTGTCGCCTGCGTCGCCACGTCCTGATAGGTCTGTTTTGAACCGAAAAATTCTCTGGATCGCTTTATTGTTCGTCATCGGGGGCTTCGCTTTGGCGGCCTACACGCTGTACTCCCCCGGCAACGTCCGTTTCACCCCCACCGAAGGCGAGGTCCGCGATTATCTGGTCGCGACCCAGGTCGAGATCACGCCCGACGAGGATTCCCGCCAACAGCGCACGTACGAAACCACAAGCCGGGGCGTGATGCGCTATCACGTGGACGATGCCGGCGACACGATCAGGTTGCGTGTCGTGCCTGAACTGCTCGCGATCACGCGCGATAACGACACGTTGTTCGCCAGCAACGATACCGGCAGCCGCGCAACACAACCGATCGCCGACCTATTGCGCGACGGCTTCAAGCTCACCCTCGACGCGGACGGTAAAAGCCGCATCGAACTGGTCAACAAGGACAAGCTCGACGCCCTGGGCGCCGACATGCCCGACCTGACCGGCGATGCGTTCCAGACCCAGGTCATCGATCCGATGATCGCCCAGTCGTTGCCCGCAAAGGAAGGCGCCGAAGTCAGCCTGGACACGTATCGCGGCATGCAAAACGTGAGCGTGAAAGTCGTGCGTGTGGACGACGACTCGCTGTCGCTGCAGATCACCGGCTCGGCCGACACACTGGACGAGGGCAACCCGATCGTCGGCCAGCTGTCGGGCCTGGGCCTGGACGCGCGTATTTCCGATGTGCGCCTGCAGGCACGCGTGCGCGTGGATCGCAGCAGCGGCTGGATGGAATCGATGGCCGCGGTATCGGATATGCGTATACAGGTCCGAGATCGCACGGCCAACGTGCGCAGCCTGAGCTATGCGCTTCATCGCGACGACCTGGCGACAGGCGGCTACGGTGACGGCCTGTCGGGCCTGTTCGACAACCTGCCGGTCGCCGAGGATCGCGAATACCCGATCCCGCAATCGCCGGCGGACACCCACCCCGAGCCGCAGACGCCACCGACCGATCTAGAGCTCGCCTCGCGCAATCCGGCATTCATTGCCCAGGATCGTCGACTGACCCTTGCGCTGGACATGGACTCGTTCGACGACATCCCGTTCAGTTCGCTCGAACTCACCGATATCACCCTCTACGACGACCAGGATCAGCGGCTCGATATTCCGCTGGTATTCGACACCATCGATTACGACTACGAGTCCACCACCAACAGCGACGGCCCGGCCCTGCTGTTCAAACTCGTCAGCCTGGGCTGGGATGACCCCGACCTCGATCGTGTCGCCCGTGTCGAAGCGCAGTTCGCCTACACACGGCCCGATGCCGGTGAGCCCCAGCAGCTCGAACTCGGCGACGAACCCAGCCAGCTGGGCGCCGGCGATATTCGTGTGACCGCTCGACCGGTGCCGGATGAAGACAACAGCTGGTGGGTCGACTTGTATACGGACAGCAGCGCCTACTACTGGCTGGATGGCTCGACAGCCCAGCCGGACCTGCAGGCGACGACGCTGGCCAAGGCGCAGGGCAGCTGGCTGACCACGCCCGAGGAAGTGGCCCTGGCACGCGTCGACCAGCCGATGGCATGGCGACAACACCTGAAGGTGCAGGCCGATCACACGCCGGCCGAACTGGCGCTGCGCCATACCCGTACCGATGCCGACAAGAAGGTCTACACCGTCTCGTTCAAGGACTATGCCGCCCGCTATAGCAATCGCGATCTGGCCCCGCCGCAGAAGAAGAAGATCACCGCGGCCGCGCGCACGCAGATGCCCGCCGAAGGCCCGATCGCGCTCGACGATATCCAGACCACGGATGCCGACAAGAACCGCCTGCGCATGGTGCTGCCCGAAGGCCTCGTCGGCGCCTGCGAACTGAGCGCGGACGCACCGGCACAGGCCGGCCATGAACTGGTCTGGCAACGCCGGCCCGCGCCGAAGCGCTACTACGGCCGCCAGGAAGATGCCGACACGCCCGGTGAGCAAACCTGGGAGCTGGCCACCGATGACGGCATCCGCACCTACTTCTACGGCATCGAGGTCGAGACCACCCTGGCCTGTACGGGCACGCCGCGCTGGCAGCGCACCTCGATCGACTCGGACAAACCCTGGCTTATCGATCTGAAAGCCGTGACCGGGCGCATGCCCGACCCGGACCAATCGGCAGCCGCGTTTTTCGACAGCGTTCGCATTGTCGATGCCGATGGCAACGCCCTGCGGCCGATGCGCAAGGACGCCGCGCCCGACCAGCGTCTCGCCGACTGGCCCGAGGAAGCCGCCGAGCACAGCCTGGGCGATTACATGTACGAAGACGGCATCATCCGGCTCTGGGGGTCGGCCGATCAGGTACTCGCGCTGAAACTGGGCGGCGAGCCGAACGAACGCCGCTGGAACGACAAGCTCGAGGCGCTGCCATGAGCTCGCTTAGACAGCCCGTACTGGCGCTGGCATTGCTGCTCGCGCCGGCCGCCGCCTTCGCACAGGGCATCTTCTGGCTCGACGACGATTTCGACCCGGTACCCAAGGCCCAGGCCATCTACAAGGCCACCGTGGCCGACAAGCGCGACGGCCCCGGCTGGCTGACCGAAGTGCGCACGCTCGATGGCGATCAGCTGCGTTATCGCAGCTATCTGTCCGACCCGGACATGAACGCCGACGACAGCTACTGGATCGGCTATTACGAGAGCCACGACCCGGAAACGGGCACGCTGCAACAGGTGGGCACCCACGACAGCGACGGCCGCTTCAACGGTCTCATCGTCGGCTTTACCGACGACGGCAAGCTGGGCTTCGAAAAACCGGTCAAACATGGCGTGGTGGACGGCGAGGTGCGCTGCTACAACCGCGCTACCGGTCTGCTGCGCTGTCGTACGCCGTATGTCGACGGCAAGATCGAAGGCATCAAGCAAACCTATTC
>DJIE01000136.1 GCA_002433465.1 Salinisphaera sp. UBA6602 | reverse complement strand
CTGGCCGTTGGCGTCTTCGTGGTCGAAGGAATAGACGTCCCAGCCGAGGCCGTTCATGGCGTCGACAAGTTCATCGATGATCGGCAGGTTGTCGATCAGACCGCGCGGGTCGTAGCAGGGCTTGGCCAGCGAATCGCGTTCGCTCAGCGGCGCGAAGCCGCCGTCTTCGGTTTCCCGAAACAAAAAGAACTCGGTTTCGATGCCGAGATTGAAAGTGAATCCCATCGCCCGGGCGCGGTCCAGCTGTCGCTTTAGAATGCTGCGCGAGCAGGCTTCGAACGGCGCGCCGTCCAGGTGCAGATCGCCGGCAAACCACGCCAGGCGTGTATCCCAGGGGCAGACCGTGGCCGACGCCGGGTCCGGCATTGCCGCCACTTCGTTATCGGAAATATCCTGTGGCACGCCGTCCAGCGCCGCGCCCGTATACAACTCGCTGCCCGCGAACATGTTGTCCAGATGGTCGAGCGGCACGAACTTGCCTTTGACACAGCCATGGATATCTACATAGCTGGCCATCGCGTACTTCACGCCCTGTTCTGCAAGACTCGCCTGCAGCGAGGCCGTGTCCACCCTATTAGTCATCGAATCAATCCTTGGTTTGTCTGTAGAACGGGCAGTACGAGACTGCCGACCATCCAGCGCAGCATCGCCGCGCTCACCAAAGCACTTACAATATACATGCCAGCCTGTATATTTAATCGATAACCAGCTTCAACGATTCTCGACGCGGTACGCATAAAATGCAGCCAGAACAATGGCATGAAGACAGCTTCCCACTCGGCGATTTTGTGCTCGACAGCGGCACGGTGCTGCGCGATGCTCGCCTCGCCTATCACAGCCGCGGCACGCTAAATAGCGCCGCCGATAACCTCGTGGTGCTGCCAACGCACTATGGCGGTGCGATGCAGGCCAACCATCGCTGGGCCGACAGCCCGCATAGCCCGCTGGCCGGTGCCGACTACTGCATTCTGGTGCCGGCGCTGTTCGGCAACGGCGAATCGTCTTCCCCTAGCAACGCCGGCCCAGGCCAGGGCGATTCAGCCTTTCCGCAGGTCACCCTGGCCGATAACGTGCGCGCCCAGCGGCGGCTGATCGAGGCACAGTTCGACGACGCCTGCCCCCGGCTTGTCGCCGGCTGGTCGATGGGCGGCATGCAGGCACTGCAATGGGGCGCACTGTATCCGCAGCGCGTAGGTGCGTTGCTGGCGATATGTGCCACGGCGAGATGCTATCCGCATAACGCACTGTTCCTGGACGGGATCAAGGCAGCGCTGGAAGCCGACCCGGCCCTTGCCGCCGGCGGCTTTCCGGAGCGCGGGCTGCGGGCCTTCGCCCGCGTGTATGCGGGCTGGGCCTATTCGCAGCGTTTCTTTCGCCACGGTAGTTATCGCGGGCTCGGCTTCGACAGCGTCGCGGACCTGGTCGCACACTGGGAGGCCGATCATCTGCGCGCTCACCCCTACGACCTGCTGGCCATGCTCGATACCTGGCAGCAGGGCGATATCGCCCGCATGCCGGGCTTTGCCGGCGATACGACCGCCGCACTCAAGCGCATTAGCGCGCCCACCATCGCCATGCCATGCGCTAGCGACCTGTACTTCACCGCAGAAGATGCCGCGGCCGACGTCGCCCAGATCGCGGCCGGGACTTGCCGCGTTCTGGCATCGGATTACGGCCACTGCGCCGGCGGGCCGGGTTACGAGGCGCAATCAATGCAGGCGATTTTCGCGGCCATGCGGACCCTGCTCGAGCCCGGCGCCTGATTCAGGCGGGCTGTCGCAAGGCCTCCAGGGCGCGCTCGAATTCGCGCTCGATATCGTCGATATCGTGGCGCTCCTGCAGCGCGCTATGCGCCGCATCGCGCACGACCTGGGCATGACGTCGCAGCGCGGCGCGGTCGGGCTCCCGATGGGCGAGTGCGCTCATGCGAGCCAGAATGCGCAGCATTTGTCGGCTGGCCAGGACGCTGCCCCGGCCGTAGTTGCGGATCGGCGTGAAGGCAGCGTCTAACGCCGCTTCGAAATCAGGCAGGCGCAGTAGAAACCGCGACCTGTCATCGTCGCCATGCAGCGGCGACGGCACCGGCCGACGGGCCACTTCGGCCAGCGACGCACCCAGCCGATTGATACAGTCCACCGCCGTATAGGGGTTGTTCAACGCCGGCGACAGCGCCCGTACCGCAATTTCTGCCACCTGGTTGATCGCGAACAGTAAATCACGGTCGCTCATGCGGCTGTCGCCGATCAGGTATTCGCCGGCGATCTTCTGTGTCAGCGCCTCGGGCGATTCGCTCTGGCTGCCCTGCCAACGGGCGATAGGTGCACCGGCCAGTACATAATCGCCGTAGCCGACGACCGATTCGATCGCGATTTCGTATTTGCGGGCGATCGCGACAACGCCGTCAAGCCCTACCGACTGAACATAGCCGGCCCGGGGCGCATGAACCCACACGCCGTTCGATACGGTGAATCGCTCATCGGCCGGCGTCGGCATGCGCTCCGGATAGAGCCGATCAATGACGTCGTCGAGTTCGACCGCCACCGCTTCCAGCACCTGCGGAGCGGCGATCAGCTGCGCCATATGATGGGCGAAATAAATAAGCGTACAGCTGGCGAACAACGACAGCGCAAAGCCAACGGTGACCGAGAGTGCGGGCACGAACTGGTTGGCCGGGTCGTTACCCACCATATGAAACACGAGCATGCAGTACACGAACGTGCTCAGAAAGATGCCCAGCACCGTCTGGTTGGCGCGGTCGCGCATGAAGCTGCGAATGAGCCGATGACCGAACTGGCTGGTCGCCAGCGTCAATACCAGCATGAGCGTGGAAAACACGACCGTGGCGATCGCCACCATCGCACCGGTCAATGTCTGCAGCAGATAGACCGCGTTCTCGACGCCGCCGGAATACAGCATCTTGGTCAGCCATGCTGCGGCAACGTCGCTGCGATCCAGGCCGAGCGTAATGCTGAACAGCAGAACGCCCACCAGCATCATCACGCTCGGTAGAAACCAGAAACTGGAGCGGGCCAGCTCCATGAACTCGGCTAGACGGATACGCATCGATCAGCGCTCGAAAACAAAACGCGCATTGTAGCCAGACCGCCGGCCTGTCGGGCCAACGCCGCGCCCACAAAAAAGGGCCGCTGTGCGAACACAGCGGCCCTTCTCGTAGCCGGCGAAGCCGACGCGATCAGCTGCTTGCTTCGACCGCCTTGGCAAAGATATCCACGCCTTCGTCGACCTGTTCACGCGTGACCACCAGCGGCGGCAGGAAACGCACCACCTGCTTGCCGGGGCCGCAGCGCAGCAACAACAGGCCGTGCTTTTCGCATTCCTTGGCGATCTTTTCGGCACGGGCGCCGTCGGGCTTGCCATCCTTGTGGAATTCCACGCCTACCATCAGGCCCTTGCCGCGTACGTCGCCGATGCATTCATGCTTGTCGGCCAGCTGTTCCAGGCGCTCCTTGAGATGCGCCCCCTGGGCACCGGCGTTATCCACCAGGCCTTCTTCCTCGATCACGTCAAGCGTGGCAAGCGCGGCCGCACAGGCCACCACGTTGCCGCCGTAGGTACCGCCCTGCGAGCCGGGCAGGCCCTTTTCCATGATCTTGCGCGGCGCGGCACAGGCCGACAGCGGGAAGCCGCTGGCCAGGCCCTTCGCGGTGACCACGATATCGGGTTCCACGTCGTAGTGGCTGTGCGACCAGAACTTGCCGGTACGGCCATAGCCGGCCTGTACTTCGTCGGCACCCAGCAGCATGCCGTGCTTGTCGCAGCGCTCGCGCAGGCCCTGCATGAAGCGGGTGTTGGCCGGGACGAAGCCGCCCTCACCCTGGATCGGCTCGATGAGCATGCCGGCGGTATCGTTTGGCGAGCTGATCGTCTGCAGGATGTAGTCCAGCTCCTGCAGGCAGAAATCGGTGGCCTGATCTTCCGACCAGCCGTAGCGGAACGCGTTCGGGAACGGTGCCACGACAACGCCGCCCATGATCGGCTGCAGGCCGGCGGTGTACGCCGTACCGGAGGTGGTCATCGAAGCCGAGCCCATGGTGCGGCCATGAAAACCGCCGTGGAAGACGACGATGTTGGGCCGACCCGTGGCATGACGCATCAGGCGCATGGCCGACTCGGCCGCTTCCGTGCCGGCACTGGCATAGAAGATGGAATCGATATCGCCGGGCATCTTGTCGGCCAGACGGGCCGACAGATCCTGAATCGGCTTGTGCAGAATGGTGGTGTACTGGCCGTGGATGAGCTTGCCCACCTGTTCCTGCGCGGCGGCGACCACCTTGGGGTGGCAATGACCGGTACTGGTCACGCCGATGCCGGCGGTGAAGTCCAGATAGCGCTTGCCGTCGGTATCGAACAGGTAGCAGCCTTCGCCGCGATCGACATGGACGTCGGTAGCCTGCTTGAGCAGGGGCGATAGATTGCTCTTGTTGCTTCCTAGCATGACGGCACTCCTGGATGGCCTTGTTGTACTGTGCGCGCGAGCCTAGACCGGATCGAAACGAGTTTCAACGATCGCGCCGGGCCCGCTGCAGGATCAGTTTGTAAACGTTGGAAAAGCTAAAGTACGTCGACGATCGCGTCGCCGGTTTCGATCGTGCCGCGGCGTTCGCGCCCGTGTTCGGCCAGGTCGGCGGCCACCACTTCACGCAGGCGCTTGCCGGCCCGGTCGGCGGCCGGATCCTCGACCCCCATCCACTCCAGCATCATGGCAGTGGTGAGCAGCATCGCGGTGGGCCCGGCCAGATTCTTGCCGGCGATATCCGGCGCGCTGCCGTGCGTGGGCTCGAACATGGGCGGACGCGTACGATCCGACGGGTTGATGTTCGACGACGGCGATACGCCCATGCCGCCGTTCAGCACGGCCGCCAGATCGGTGAGGATATCGCCGAACAGATTCGAGGCCACCACGACGTCGAATGCCCAGGGGTGGCTGACGAACTTCATGCAGGCGGCATCCACCAGTTCGTGGTGGGTGGCCACGTCCGGGTAGTCCTTGGCGATCTCGGCGAACATGTCGGTCCACATGTCGCCCCAGAAGCGCTGCGCGTTGCGCTTGGTGATCATGCAGACCTGACTGGCCTTATCGTCGCGGCCAAAGCTGCGCTCGCGGCCTTCAGCGGCACGTTCGGCCGCCCTGACCCTTGCCTGTTCGAAGGCATGGCGAATAATTCGATCGGTCGCGCGATGGGTGAAAAGTGCGACCTGCGTGGCGATCTCGTTCTCGGTGCCCACCGCAAGCCGCCCGCCCTGATTTACGTACTCGCCTTCGCTGTTTTCGCGAATCACGAGCATGTCGATATCGTTTGCACGCGGATCGGCGAGATACTGGGGCGCCCCCGCCATTGGCCGGCACGGACGCTCGCAGCACCACTGGTCGAAGCCCTTGCGGATTTCCAGCAGCGGCGAGAGCGATACCGCATCCGAGAGCAGATAGCGATTCGGATCGTCGCTCGGGCCGGGGTCGCCAAGCGCGCCCAGAAGAATGGCGTCGAACTTTTCCAGACGTTCGAGATAATCGGCCGGCGCGCTTTCGCCATGTTTTTCATGCCAGGCGTGCGACGGCCATTCGAACGTTTCGTAGTCGATCGACAGTTCCGGGTCGCCTGCCACCAGGGCGTCAATCGCCCGCGTGGCCTGGGCGATCACTTCCGGGCCGATACCGTCGCCGGGCAGCACCGCGACGCGCCATGTCTTTTTGGTGTTCATGGCTGCAGGCTACCACTGACCTGCATGCATACGCATCGGTTTGCCGGGCAAAACGCGGGTTTTCACTTCTGTGCGCGCCTCGCCCGGAAAAAACCACGCAGAAGCGCCGCACTCTCTTCGGCCAATACTCCACCGTCATGCGCCACCCGGTGGTTGAGTCGCGGCTCGTCGAATACCGAAAAAATCGAGTGGACCGCCCCGGCACGAAAGTCGTCGGCGCCGTAGACTACCCGCGCGATGCGCGCATGCCCGATCGCCCCGGCACACATGGCACAGGGTTCGAGCGTCACATACAGGGTCGCACCAGGCAGACGGTAATTGCCCGCTGATCGACAGGCCGCGCGAAGCGCCTGGATCTCGGCATGGGCCGTCGCGTCGTCGCTGGTGATGGGGCAGTTCCAGCCCTCACCGAGAATCGCGCCGTCACGAACCACGACCGCGCCAACCGGCACCTCGCCCTCGGTCTCGGCCCGGCGCGCCAGCTCGAGCGCGCGCCGCATCCAGTGCATATCGTCCATATGTGTTTATCGCAATCGCCGGAGCGACATTCTAGAGCCTGTCGCCACAGGCTGCGCCGGCATGCGCTGCCAAACCGACCATACGGTAGCCAGCATTACCACCCAATTTGAGTATGGGCATGGCTAATCTGGAGGACTAACGTCTAATATATGCGCCCTCATCGGCGCGCTACCTTGCTCGCCTCATCATCTAAAGCACATTAAATATTGGGCACAACTCATTGTCAGCGATGAGCATTCGTCGAGTCCGCCGGGGTAACTGGACTCGTTGATGCACTGCCAAACCATGGTCGAGCGCTGGCGCTCGTTCGATGACATGCCATTGGGGATATCCGAGCACTGTACTTTTCAGAACACACGGTCGGACAGCGCCGCCTGTCCACGTTCGTGCTTGCTGGAGGTGCGTTGTCGTACAGGTTTGCCCGAGATCGTGCCTGCCGATCACTAACCGCTCGGGGAGAGCATCATGAAGACCCTGCACTCACGCTACCTGCTGCCATCGGCCCTGTCGGCCGCGACCGTATTCGCGTTCACCGGTCCGGCCCACGCCTTCGAATTCAAGGTATCCGGCCAGGTCGACCGGGCCGCGATCGCGGCCGATAACGGCGAAGATCGCGATATCGGCTTTGTTGATAACGTCGGCTCCAACAGCCGTTTCCGTTTTACCGGCGAGCAGGATCTGGAGAACGGCTACAACATCGGCTTCGCCTACGAGATTGCGCTCAACGAGAACCCGTCCACCTCTTTCGACGTCAACAACGGCGGCGGCAGCGAAGACGACTTCCTCGACAACCGTCTGGCCAATGTCTATGTGGAAGGCGATTTCGGTCGCTTCACGTTCGGCAAGCTCGACGGTGCGGCCAACGGCTCCTCGGAGCTCAACTACAGCGGCACCATGTATCTGGGCGGCGGCCAGGGCATTTCCATGTATGCCGGCGGCATCAGCTTCCTCGACGATGAAGGCCGCGTGGTCACCAATCTTTCCGGGGCCTCCAACCACTTCGACGGCATCTCGCGCCAGAACGGCGTGCGCTACGACACGCCCAGCCTCGGCGGTGCGGTGCTGTCGGCCACCCTGGACAACGGCCATGCCTATGAACTGGCCGCCCGCTACGAAAGCGCGTTCGGCGACGGCGGCAAGGCCGGCTTCGTGCTCACACATCTCGATACGCAAGACCAGGATTTCGATATCGAGCCCGATGGCACCGTCAACGACAACAGCCCGCGCTTTCAGGAAAGTGGCGGCACCGGCTCGCTGCTGCTGCCCTCCGGCCTGACCTTCACCGCCTCGTTCAAGCAGCGCGACTACAATGAGCCGGGGCGCGCCACGGCCGAAAACTACTTCGGCGGCGTGGGCTATGTGCAGGACAAGCATCACTTCGAAGTCAGCTATATGCAGACCAACGACCTGGCCGGCGATGGCAGCACCGCGCGCAGCTACGGCCTGGCCTACGTCTATGACGTGATCGACAGCGTCGAACTGTTCGCCTCCTATCATCACCTCACGCTCGACGATGCCGAATACAGCTACACGAGCACGGATGCCACCGGCACCGACACCACCATCTCGGCAACCGGTGACGCTCAGGATCTTGATATTCTGTTCGTCGGCACCCGCCTGAAATTCCTCTAGAACCGAGTCGAAGACCGTATGCAGCACTCTCTGAAAATCGCGGCCTCCGGTCTTTGCGTTGCCGTGTGCAGCCTGCTTGTCGCAGGCTGCGCCGGCACCGGCGTAGGCGAACCCGTGAACTATGAACGCCTGCCGGGTTCGGGCGACAAGATGGCCGACGGCCCGGGGCTGATGAGCCCGGCACGTGGCGATGATTACGACGACGGTGTTCGCGTCTACTCGGACGATGCCTCCAAGCCGGCGTTGATCAACCGCGATTCGCGCAGCCGACAGACCGCCCGGCCCGATGAGGCGGCCCCGGCTTCCAGCACGGCAACGGCGCCCTCGGCCGCCCAGCAGCAGGAATTCGCCGACTACGAGGAATACCAGCGCTTCCGGAACATGCCCAAGGATTCGCCGGAATACCAGCGCTTCAAGGACTGGCAGGAATGGAAGCAGTACCAGCAGTGGAAGGACAGCCAGCAGCGCTAGTCCGCGCTCACCTGTCGTAGTAGAGAACGGGTCGATCGATTCCGCGGGCATTCTCGATGTCGCGGGTCGATCGACCCTTTTTTATCCGTCCCGCACCGGGCGCGGCCGTTCCGTACAGCCCCGAATCCGCTAAAAGCGCAGCGCCATCACGAAATCGAAGCGGGTTGCCGCGCCGCACGCATGTGGTGGAACAGGCCGACCGCCATGAGCAGGCCGATTCCGGCGATATCGGTCCATGAGCCGGGTTTGAGCATGAGCAAGGCGCCGGCAAGCATGATCAGTCGCTCGTACCAGGTCATGCGGATCCGGAAATAGCCCTGGGTAGCGGCAACGAAGCCGAGCATGCCCACCAGGGCCGTGGCGATCACCCACGCCGCGTAGTACCAGTTGCTCACGTTGTAGAGCAGCAACTCCGGATTGAAGAAGAACATGAAGGGCAGAATCGCCGTTCGCAGGTCGTAGATGAAGCCCTGTACGCCGGTAGCGATCGGGTCGGCCCGGGAAATGGCGGCGGCCGCATAGGCAGCCAGGCCCACCGGCGGTGTGTCGTCGGCAAGAATGCCGAAATAGAACACGAACANNAAAGTCAAAGCCCAGGTCAGCCGCCGGGCTGCCGTAGGTCACCATGTCGACCAGGGTGCGATCACCGTCCTGCATCAGCAGCAGGCCGAGTTTGTCCAGACGCTCGCTGCCGGAGCTGCCTTCGGGCACCGGTACCAGTACAAAGAAGGTGCGCGGCTGTCCGATATCGTCTTCGCCGTCGACCTGGATACGCAGGTTGCTGCCGGCATCCACCCGCTCCAGTACCTGCTCAATTTGCGCTGGCGGCACGCTGCGATAGGGGTCGTGCACCATATCCATCCAGAAACCGGGACGGAACAGCGTAAAGGCGACCAGCAACAGGAGAATGCTCTCATACCAGCGACTCCTGACGACCAGCCAGCCCTGGGTCGCGGCGGCAAAGATCAGCATGGCCAGGGTCGCGACAGCAAAGATCAGCAAGCCATGCATAAAGTCCACATCAATCAGCAGCAGATCGGTGTTGAAGATAAACAGGAAGGGCAGAGCCGCCGTCCGCAGGCTGTAGTAGAACGCTTGAAAGCCGGTGCGGATCGGATCGCCACCTGACACCGCCGCCGCAGCAAAGGAAGCCAGGCCGACGGGCGGGGTAACGTCCGCCATGATGCCGAAATAGAACACGAACAGATGCACGGCCACCAGCGGCACGTCCATGCCCGCAGCGGCCGCCAGGCTGGATATCACCGGCGCGACGAGCGCGGCCATGACGATATAGTTGGCGGTCGTCGGCAGGCCGATACCCAGAATCAGCGAGGTGATCGCCGACAGGATCAGCACGATCCAGATGTTGCCGCCCGAGAGCACGTCCAGTACCTGGGTCAGGCCATAGCCCAGGTTGGTCATGGTGACCATGCCCACGATGATGCCGGCCGCGGCGGTGGCCACGGCAATGGTGGTCATGTTGCGTGCGCCCAGTTCCAGGCCGGCCACGATCGAGCGCAGCCCTTGCCACAGCCCGCCGGCCAGCCCGGCCTCGCCCCGCACGCCCTTGACGGTCTCCTGCACGAGAATCAGGCCTGCCAGAACCACGGTCGCGTTGAGCGCGCTGCGCTCCGGGGTGAGGTTGGCCCACATGAGTTCGTAGAGCAGAAACGCCACCGGAATCAGGTAGTGCACGCCCTTGATGAAGGTCGGCCAGAAAGGCGGCAGTTCGGCGCGAGGCAGGCCTTCCAGGCCGAGCTTGAGCGCTTCCAGATGCACGACATAAAGCAGGCCGAGATAGGTCAGCACCGCTGGCACCAGCGCATAGATGATGAGCTGTGAATACGGCACGTCGATAAAGGTGGCCATGATGAAGGCCGCCGCGCCCATGATCGGCGGCATCAGCTGGCCATTGACCGACGCCGCCACCTCGGTAGCCCCGGCCTTGACCGGCGGATACCCCACCCGTTTCATCAGCGGGATGGTGAAGGTGCCGGTGGTGACCGTATTCGCGGTCGACGAGCCCGAGATCACGCCGGTGAGCAGGCTGGCCACCACCGAAGCCTTGGCCGGGCCGCCGCGAAACGTGCCCAGGCCGCTGTAGGCCAGGTCCACGAAATACTGCCCTGCCCCGGCCTTGTCCAGCAGCGCGCCGAAAAGCACGAACAGGAACACGAACGTCGCCGATACCTGGATCGGCGTGCCCCAGATCCCTTCGGTGGTGATATAGAGCTGCTGGATAATTTCCGACCACTGATAGCCGTTGTGCAGATAGATCACGTCGGGCGGGGTGAGCGGGATGAGTCCCGCCGGGCCGGTCACCCCGTAGAGCACCACAATCGCGGCGATCACCGGCAGGGCAAAGCCCAGCAGCCGCACCGAGGCAATCACCAGAAACGCCATCAGCGCGGTGCCGACCCAGACATCGCGCGGCTCGGGCAGCCCGCCCTGAATCATCACGATGTTGTAGTAGTTGAACAGGATGTAGAGCGCGCTGGCCACGCTGGCGGCGGCCAACAGCCAGTCGTACCAGGGAATGCGATCGACCACGCCGCCCTTGCGCGGATATGCCAGAAACGCCAGCGCAAAGCCGAAGGCCAGATGAATCGAGCCGATCTTCTGCGGATTGAGCGTGCCGAAATAGCTGGCATAGAGCTGAAACAGGCTCCACGCCACGGCAATGACCACCAGCAGCCAGCGCTGCCAGTTCGCTGTGGGCTCGCGGCCGCCGTACTCGCTCGCCTTGACGATACCCTCGGCTTCTCGTGCCACGTGTTCGCTCATCGATCTATCCCGCCATGAAAACAACGTGCCGGCGTCGGCCGGCCAAACGAACGAACCCCAGCCGCAGGGGCCGGGGTTCGATGGTTGCGCTGCGCTAACTGCCCTGGATCAGGACGCCGGCATCAGGCTTTCCTTCACGTCGATATTCTGTTCGGTGAAGAACTTCACCGCGCCCTTATGCAGCGGAATGGACATGCCTTCGAGGGCCGTGTCGAGCGTGAAGTATTTCTTGAGGTTCGGATTCGCGATGTCGTTGTAGAAGGCGTCCTTCTTGTCATGAAACACGGTGTTCATGAACTGATAGATCGCGTCTTCCGATACGTTGGACGAGGTCACGAGCATGGCCTTGAGCGTGACCGCCGTCGCGGCACCCATGTTCGGGTACGTGTCGTCGGGGATGTCGATACGGGTATAGAACGGATACTTGGCGTTCAATTCCTCGATTTTCTCCGGCGCGATCGACACCAGTTCGATCGGCGCAGTCTGCGCGGCTTCCGTAATCGCCGACGCGCCGAGGCCCACGGTATAAAACATGGCATCGATCTGGCCATCGCGCAGCAGCCCCACGGCGCTGCCGGCACTGCCGCGCACCGGCGCCTTGAGGTCGTCGATGCTCATATCGAAGGCGCCGAACAGGTTCTTGACGTCCTGTTCGGTCCCGGAGCCGATATCGCCCACGTAGACGCGCTTGCCCTTCATATCGGCCAGCGTCTTGATGTTCGCATCCTTGCGTGCCAGGACCTGGATCGTCTCCGGGTAGAGGACGGCCACGCCGCGCAGATTCTCGACCGGCTTGCCGTCGAATGCCTCGACGCCTTTGCCGTTATAGGCGTAATAGGCCACGTTATTCTGGCTGATGCCCATCTGCAGCTGGCCGGCGCCGACGGCGCGGTCGTTGAACACGGAGCCGCCGGTCGAGCGCGCGTTGGCCCGGATATCGATGCCCGCTTCGTTGACGATCTTGGCCATGCCGACCGCAGTCGGGTAGTACAGGCCCGTGGTGGAACCCGAGCCGATGGTGATGAAGGTCCGCGCACTGGCGGCCTGGGCAACGCCCAGCACCAGCGTGGCAACGGCAAGTGTCTTGAGAATTCGCGTGAACATAGCGATGAAAGCCCCCTGAAAAATGATTTGGCCCAGGCCGTATGCGAAAGCGCGGCCGGTCAATCGAGTCTAGCCAAGGGCGGGATAAACGCAAGGACCACGCCAGATACGTGCCGTGCTCTGTGCCGCGGCCGTCTCAGTCCCTCGCCGCCGCCAGATCCGGCATTTCCAGGGCCTGGGCGGCCAGGCGCTCGCGAAGGAAGTCCACGCACAGCCGCACCTTGGGTGCGACGAATCGACGATGCGGGTACATGGCATGGATATGGGCACAGGCCAAGGGATGCGCATCGAGTACCGTTTCCAGGCGTCCGGCGGCCAGGTCCGCCTGTACATCCCATATCGACTTGCGCACCAGGCCGGCACCGTCCAGAGCCCATAAATGCGCGATTTCACCATCGTTGCTGGCAAATGCCCCCGCCACGCGCACGTTCGTACCATCGGCAAACTGCCACACATCCGGGCCCGCATCGCTCATGAGCAGGCAGTCGTGATGCACCAGTTCGGCCGGCGAGGCCGGTCGCCCGCGCCGGTCGAGATAGGCCGGCGACGCACAGATCACGCGCCGGTTGGGTGCGAGCTCGCGGGCGATCAGGCTGGAATCGGCCAGCGCGCCAAAACGCACCGCCAGGTCGAAGCCGCCGTCCACGATATTGATGACCGCATCGCTGGCATGCAGCCGGATACTCAGCCCCGGATGCAGGCGTTGAAACTCGTGCAACAGCGGCGAAAGCCGACGCGCGAACGCCACGGTCGAGGTCACCCGCAGTTCGCCGCTGGCTGCACGTGCCCCCACCGCGGCCTGGGTTTCAGCATCCTCGATATCGGCCAGGATGCGCATGCACCGCGCCTGAAACGACGCCCCCTCATCGGTCAGCGCCAGGCTGCGGGTGGTCCGGTTGATCAAGCGCACGCCCAGACGCTGCTCGAGCGCGGCCAGACGACGGCTGACCACCGCCGGCGACAAACCCAGTTCTCGCCCAGCTGCCGACAGGCTGCCCGACTCCACCACCCGCACGAAAACGCGCATCTGAATGAGTTCGTCGGCCATGTCGCTAGCGCCTCGCTCGAAAACCGCCGATTATTGCATGATTGACAACAAAGCATTCCACCCGGCGCCGCTTGGCTCTATCTTCGGCAAAACCCAGTATTCAGCTTAGCCCGTCAATACAGCAACGCGGCCACCGTGGCCGCGCTGCTGTCATGCCAAACCCGACCGGCAGGAGGCTGCCGCGACGGCCCCGGACAACGGGACCCCATCACCACACATCGAGAGAATTGCCATGCAGATCGACCTTAGCCAAAAAACTGCCCTGGTCACCGGATCCACACACGGTATCGGCTTCGCCATCGCCACCGGCCTGGCCCGTGCAGGCGCCACGGTGATCATCAACGGCCGCAAACCCGACCGCGTCGATGCCGCCCTGGCCGAGCTTCGCGCCGAAGTACCCAACGTCGATGCCCGCGGCGTTGCCGCCGATCTGGGCACGGCCGAGGGCTGCAGTACGCTGGTCGACGCCGAGCCGCGCGTCGATATCCTGGTCAACAACCTCGGTATCTTCGGACCCAAGGATTTCTACGACATCCCCGATGAGGAGTGGCAGCAATTCTTCGACGTAAACATCATGTCGGGGGTGCGGCTGTCGCGTGCCTATACTCCCGCCATGGTCGAGGCCGGCTGGGGCCGAGTGGTGTTCCTGTCGTCCGAGTCCGGGCTGAACATCCCAGCCGAGATGTTGCATTACGGCATGACGAAGACCGCCAATCTGTCGGTTTCGCGCGGGCTGGCAAAGCGCCTGGCCGGCACCGGCGTAACCGTCAACGCCGTACTTCCGGGCCCCACGCTGTCTGAAGGGGTACAGGACATGCTCGCCGATCAGCAGGCCAAGAGCGGTAAATCAATGGAACAGGTCGCAGCCGAGTTCGTCCAGAAGGCCCGTCCGAGTTCCATCATCCAGCGCGCCGCCACGGTCGAAGAAGTCGCGAACATGGTGGTCTATGCGGTTTCGGAACAGGCGTCGGCCACGACGGGCGCCGCCCTGCGCGTGGACGGCGGCGTGGTCGACAGCATCGCCTGAGCCACGCACTCACGGCCGGCGGCCCGAAGCCGTCGGCCGTTTCGCCGCCATGCAGTGCCCCAAAACGCGGCCAAAGCGGCCTGTTCGCCACTCGCTGTGCCGCAGTCTGCTCAGCGCGCCGCGGCCTGAATAGCCGATCCCGGTGTCTGAGTCCGTGTCGATACAGGCCTGAGCTCACGCCGCCTTCCCTGCTTGCCTGAGTGACATCCAACGACCGGGGTTGTCGCGTATTTACCGTCGCTTCAAAAAAACGGTGCTCGGCCGATAAGTCGGCAGATGAGCGCCGCCAGAAGCGGTACGGCGCCCGACTCCAGGACTCTGCATGACATTGCTTACCGGCACCCACGATCCAGTACTTGTCGTTGTGTCGATCTCGATCGGCGTGATCGCCGCTTATACGGCTTTCGATCTGGTCGGCCGTATCCGGGCGGCCCAGGGTTCGACTGCCTGGGGCTGGCTGCTGGCCGGCGCGCTCAGCCTAGGCAGCGGCATCTGGGCCATGCATTTTGTAGGCATGCTCGCTTTCGACCTGCCCATCGAAATGGGTTATCGCGTCGATCTGACCGCCGTTTCGTGGCTGCTCGCCGTACTGGGGTCAGTTCTCGGGCTTCGCGTTGCCACGGCACCCAAGCTGCTGAAGCGCCATCACCTGGGTGGCACTGTATTTATCAGTACGGCCATCGTGGGCATGCACTACACCGGCATGGCCGCGATGGATATGCAGCCGACGATCTCATACGACCCGTTCTGGGTCTGTGTGTCCATTGGCGTTGTCCTGGCGGCCTGTTATGCCGCGCTGCATATCGCCTTCAGTCGCTATCGTGGCGGCTACACGGACAGGCTTCTTGCGGCCCTGGCGCTGGGGGGCGCGATCGCAGGCATGCACTACGCGGCCATGCAGGCCGCCCAGTTTCCGATCGGCAGCGTGTGTGGTGCCGTCACCGCGATCAGCACACCTTGGCTGGCGTTGCTCACGGCCACTACAGCGGTGCTGTTGCTGGCCTGCGCACTGATTGCAGGCGCGCTGGATCGGGGCCTGCAAAACCGCACAGCGCAGCATATGGCAGCCCTCGAGCGGGTCAGCGATCAGCTTCGCCATGCCAACCGGCACGATTCGCTGACCAATCTCGGCAATCGGGTGTTACTACGCGAGCGATTGAACCTGGCCATCGAACACGCCGCGCGCAGCGGGCGCGCTTTTGCCTTGATCGCGCTCGATTTGGACAATTTCAAGCAGCTCAACGACAACCTCGGTCACGACCAGGGCGACGATATCCTGCGTCGGGTCGGCCTGGCCCTCCACGGAAGCATTCGAGACCAGGACACGGCCGTACGCATGGGCAGCGACGAATTTTCGCTGGTTGCGGTCTCCACCCAGACCGATGAGGCGCTGGAGGCCATGTGCGAGCAATTACTCGACGCGGTGGGTTCGGTCGGCGCAAACCGGGCGCGTTTGAGCGCGAGTCTCGGCGTGGCGCGCTACCCCATCGACGGCCGCTCGGCGCCGGCATTGATGAAGTCCGCGGATATTGCGCTACATAGCGCCAAACAGGCCGGCAAAGGCCGCTATGCGTTCTTCGCCGTCGAGCAAACTGCCGGACTGGAGCACGAGTTCGTCATCCGAAACGAACTGAGTGCGGCGATCGCGTCCGGCGAGATACGCCCCCATTACCAGCCGAAATACGATGTCGAAACCCGCCAGTTGATTGGCTGCGAGGCGCTGGCGCGGTGGCATCACCCCTCACGCGGCACGATCTCTCCGGCAGAGTTCATTCGGGTTGCCGAGCGATCGAACCAGATTGACGAACTGCAGATGAGCATGCTTCGACAGGTTTGCTGCGATATCCGGGGCTGGCGCCAGGCCGGGCACATCGTGCCGCCGGTTGCCTTCAACCTTTCGGCGATGTGTCTGCGCAATACGGGTCTGGCCGATGTGCTGCTGGGCACCTTGGACGAATTCGGCCTGTGCAGCGACGACCTCATCTGCGAAATAACCGAAACGGCTGCGATTACCGAACTGGGCCGCACGCTACAAACCTTACAGGGACTGCGCGCATGCGGAATCCGCCTCGCACTCGATGACTTCGGCACCGGCCTGTCGAGCATGTCCTACCTGCGCGACCTGCCGGTCGACCAGCTCAAGATCGATCGCAGCTTTATCAACGGACTCGTATCCGGTGGCAAACACGCCGCGATGATCGTCGACGCCATGATCCATCTTGCCCATGCAATGAATCTCAGCGTGGTCGCCGAGGGCGTTGAACATGAAAGCCAGCTCGTAAGCCTGCAGCAGATGCAATGCGATCAGATACAGGGCTATCTGTTCAGCCCGGCGGTCGCGGCCGATGCTTACGCCGCGCTGTTACAAAACGCCCGGCACAGCAAGGTCGTGCCGATAAAAGGGCATGCAAGCGTCAGCTAGTGGCGACGGCCTGCCATTGCCGGGTGACGGCGTGACAACGGGCTGCGGCTACCAGTCGCGCGTACCCGGTTCACCCTTGAATGGCCCGACAACGTCGGGCGTAACCCACCCGCCATAGAAGCCCCCCGGCTGCGGGAAGGCCCGTACACCGTCAATGCGGCAGTCGAGCCGATCGCAGTAGAACGCGATACAGCCGGCAATGGCGGCAAAACGATCGCCCGCGTCGGGATAGCTCCAGGCGGCGCGCGCGACCCGGCGTTTACCGTCGGTGACGTCCCAGTAACGCGCGATGCCCTTCCATTCGCAGAAACTCTGGGCATCGACCGCGATCAGCGCATCGAAATCCACGGCCTCGGGCGGCAGGTAATAAGTCGGCGCACCGGCGGTTTCGAGTATGCGAAACGCCGCCCGGGTGCTGGCAATGACACGCGCGCCCAGGCGCACTTCGATACGCCTGTCGCAGGCCACGAGCACCGGCGGGCGCGGATAGTCCCATACCGATTCCTGGCCCGGCCCGGGTTCGATGGCAAACGGTGGACGCTCATTTCCACGGTAGTGCCAGCCGAGGCCGTCGTCGTCGTTGGTAGCGGTCACAAGAGAATCGAGCTCGCAAGAAACAGCATCAAACCCATGCCGAGGATATCGGTGAACGTGGTCAGAAAGATACTGCTGGCCATGGCCGGATCGGCCCCCACGCGCTTGAGCGTGAGCGGCACGACCACCCCGAATATGCCGCTGCCGGTACAGGCGCCGACCATGGCGACCAGGATTACGAGGCCCAGCATGATCGCGTTCGGCTCGCCCGAGTAAGACGCATACAGCCACATCGCGACGCCGGCGACGATCCCCACCACCACACCATTGAGCGCACCCAGCAATATCTCCTTGCGCAACAGCTTGCGTACGGGATATTCATCGAGCTGGCCGAGCGTGAGGCCGCGCAGGGTGATGGCCAGTGCCTGGCAGCCGGTATTACCGCTCTGGCCTGCCAGCACCGGCAAAAATGCCGCCAGCGCGACGATCTGGGTGATGGTGTCTTCGAACATGCTGACGACGAAAGCCGCCGCGAACGCGGTCAGCAGATTCACCTGCAGCCAGGGATGGCGCATGCGAAACGCCGCAAGGATGGAGGTATTGACCTGTTCTTCGCGCGAGACACCGACCTGGGCGCCCGCCTGTGCGGTGACTTCCACGACCACGCGCTGGAACAGCTGCCAGCCCCGTACACAGCCCAGCAGACGGCCCTGGTCATCGACCACCGGATAAACCGGATAGTGGCGCGCCAGCGCAGCACGCACGGCCGCATCCACGCCGGTGCCGCTTTTGAACGCGAACGGCTCTTTCACCATGATCTCGGATAACGGCTGGCCGGGCTTGGCGAGCACGATATCGCGCATGCCCACGACCCCGACCAGTTTCTCGTCGTCGACGACGAAGATATACGTGATCTGTGCGACCGCCTGGCTTTGAACCAAAAACGCCACCGCCTCGGCCGCGGTCTTGCTGGAATCGAGCACGGCCGGCGCAGCGGCCAGCAACTCGTCGATGGTTGCATCGATTTCGGCCGCGGCCGCCTCGGTCGCCTGTTCGCTGGCCTCGTCACCCGCCAGGGCGGCGGCTACGCCGGGCAGCTGCGCGGCCACGGCCATCGCCTCGTCGTGGGGCATCTGCCCAAGCAGCGTTTCGATCTGCTCGGGCGGCAACCGACCGAGCGTTTGTGCCGCCTGTGCCGGGCTCTGACCGTCGATCGTTTCACGAGCAGGTTCCGGAGACTGGGATTCGGCCATGCAAACCTCGGTACAGCAGGCGCTGCGGTTATCGACGATCGCTTATTATTAAGGCGCGTACTCGTTGCGATACAAGTGCTTTGCGACAGGCGGCGCGCGCCTAGTGCCGAGGCAGCGATGTTTCCCTTGTGCAACCGGCCTCGGGCACTATGCATGGTGTTTAAAACCACGAGCGCGCCATGCACTTACCGGACTACGACGACGTTTGCCGCGCACAGGAGCGCATCGCCCCCTGGATTCATCGCACACCGATACTCACCAGTGCGACCTTCGATGCGATGACTGGCGCGACGCTGTTCTTCAAGTGCGAGAACTTCCAGAAAGCCGGCGCATTCAAATCGCGTGGCGCGGTCAACGCCGTGTTCGGCCTGGATGAAACCGATGCCCGTCGCGGCGTGGCCACCCATTCGAGCGGCAATCACGGCATGGCCCTGGCACGCGCGGCCGCCTGCCGTGGCATCGACTGCACCGTGGTCATGCCCGAAACCGCGCCCCGGGCCAAGGTTGCGGCGGTGCGCGGCTATGGCGGCTCGGTGGTGTTCTGTGCGCCGCGCAATACCGCCCGCCAGCAGACCCTGGACGAGATCGTCGCCGAAAGCGGCGCCAACGTCGTCCCGCCCTACGACGACGCCCGGGTCATCGCCGGCCAGGGGACCTGTGCGAAAGAGCTGATCGAAGACGTCGAAGGTCTGGATATGGTGATCGCGCCGATCGGCGGTGGCGGCCTGGTCGCGGGCACCGCGCTGAGCTGTCGCGCCCTGTCGCCGACGACACGCCTGCTCGCCGCCGAGCCGGCGAACGCAGACGATGCCTATCGCTCACTCGCAGCCGGCGAGCGGCTGGTCGAAGATGCACCCGATACCATCGCTGACGGGCTGAAAGCCTCGCTGGGCGAGCTGAACTGGGACATCGTGCGGCGCCACGTCGACGAGATCCTCCTTGCGCAAGAGGCGGCGATCGTCGAGGCGATGCACCTGATCTGGCAGCGCATGAAAATCATCATCGAACCATCCTGCGCCCTGCCCCTGGCGGCGATCTTGCATCATCCGGAACGTTTCGCCGGTCAACGCGTGGGCGTGATCCTGACCGGCGGCAACGTGGATCTCGACCGCCTGCCCTGGTTGTAAGCCGAGGCGGCCAGAAAAACGATCACGGGGAATAAATCCATGCCCAAGCCCAGCCCTAGCGACCGCGACGACCACGACACGGCCCGGCCGCTCACCTTCATTCCGGGCATCCCGCTCTGGGCTCAGATATTCGCGGGGTTGGTACTGGGTGCGATCGTTGGCGGGCTGCTCGGCGAAAAGGCGAGCCTGCTCAAGCCGCTGGGCGATATCTTCATCAGCGCAATCAAGATGCTGATCGTGCCGTTGGTGTTTTCGACGCTGGTGGTCGGCATCACGGGGATGGGCGATCCACAGAAAATGGGTCGCATCGGCCTGCGCACCATCGCGCTCTACCTGTTCACCACGGCCTTCGCGATCGCGATCGGCCTGCTCGCCTCGACGATATTTCAGCCGGGCCTGGGCCTGGATCTGCCGTTCGCGTCGCCGGTCGAGGCAAAAGACGCGCCTTCGATGGTAGATATACTGGTCGGCCTCGTGCCACAAAATCCGATCGATGCGCTGGCCGAGGGCAATATTCTGCAGATCATCGTGTTTGCCATCGGGCTGGCGATATCGCTCACGCTGGTCGGCGAACGCGGCGCGCCGCTCACGCGCGTGTTCGAAAGCTTTGCCGAGGCGATGTACAAGCTCACCGAGATCGTGATGGCCTTCGCGCCCTTCGGTGTATTCGGGCTCATCGCCCATGTCGCCGGGCAGTACGGCCTCGAGGTTCTGCTGCCACTGGCGAAGGTGATCGGCGTGGCCTATCTGGCTTGTGTGGTGCACGTGCTCGTGGTCTATACCGGGCTGATCGCATTGCTCGGCAAGCTCAATCCGATCCGCTATTTCCGTGGCAGTATCGATGCGCTGGTGGTGGCCTATTCCTCAGCTTCGTCCTCGGGCACGTTGCCGGTATCGCTACGCTGCGCCCAGGATAATTTCGGCGTTTCACGCGGCGTGGCCGGCTTTGTATTACCCGTGGGTGCAACCATCAACATGGACGGCACCGCCCTCTATCAAGGCGTGGTGGCACTGTTCGTAGCCCAGTTCGTCGGCATCGATCTGTCCTGGGTGGACTACGGCATGATCATCCTCACCGGCACCTTGGCCTCGATCGGCACGGCCGGCGTGCCCGGTGCCGGCCTGGTGATGCTGTCTATCGTGCTCACCCAGGTGGGCCTGCCGCTGGAAGCGGTGGGCGTCGTCGCCGGCATCGACCGTATTCTCGACATGGCCCGTACCAGCGTTAACGTCGCCGGTGACCTGATGGTCACGATTCTGGTGGCCAAGAGCGAAGGCGAGCTCGACGAAGACGTTTACAACGCACGTATCGAACGCTAACGCGCACGCCAGGCACAGGCCTGCCGGTTCGCGTGCAACGCCAGCCCGGCGCTAGTCGTTCAACTCGCCGGCCTGCGAGCGCAGTTCGTACTTCTGCACCTTGCCCGTCGAGGTGGTCGGCAGCGGGCCGAAAACCACGGTCTTGGGGCATTTGAACTTCGCCATATGCTCGCGGCAGTAGGCGATGATGTCTTCTTCGCTGGCCTTTTGACCATCGCGCAGCTGAATGAAGGCACAGGGCGTCTCGCCCCATTTCTCGTCGGGTCGGGCGACCACCGCAGATGAGGCGACCGCGGGATGGCGCGAGAGCACGCTTTCGATCTCCAGCGAGGAGATGTTCTCGCCGCCGGAGATGATGACGTCCTTGGCGCGGTCGGCGATCTTGATATAGCCGTCCGGTTCGATATAGCCGAGATCGCCGGTGTGGTACCAGCCGCCGGCAAAGGCCTCTTCGGTTGCAGACGGGTTCTTTAGATAGCCTTTCATGACGATATTGCCGGCGAATACCAGCTCGCCCATCGTCTTGCCGTCGTGGGGCACGATTTCGCCGCTGTCCTGATCGATGACGGTCAGCGCGGCCTGCGTCGGATAGCGCACGCCCTGACGGCCGTTCAGGCGCACACGCTCCTCCAGGCTGACCTCGTCCCAGGATTCATGCTTGGCACAGAGCGCGGCCGGACCATAGGTTTCGGTCAGGCCATACACATGGGTCAGCTTGAAGCCGATACGCTCCATGCCCTCGATCATCGCCGCCGGCGGTGCCGCCCCGGCCACCAGGCCGTAAACGGTCTGGTCGATGCCGGCAAGCTTTTGCGCATCGGCGTTGACCAGCATGGAATGCACGATCGGCGCGCCGCAGTAGTGGGTGACGCGGTGTTCGGTCATGGCGTCGATGATCGGGTCGGCCGCAACCTGGCGCAGGCAGACGTTGGTACCGGCCTTGGCGGCCAGCGTCCAGGCGAAACACCAGCCGTTGCAATGAAAC